>JANXVI010000169.1 GCA_025351745.1 Rhodoferax sp. | reverse complement strand
GTCGCAGGACAACCACGATTTCGATGAACTCAAGCTGCCGCTGGGGCCGCTCAAGCCCGTAGCCGACAAGGCCAAGCGCGATGCGCACAACAACATCGTTTTTGAGCCCGCGCAAAGCAAGGCGCTGGAGGGCAAGCGTACGCATCTGGTCTATGTGCTGCCCGACGGCGTGTCGCCATTGCAAGCCGTGCGCAACTACCAGAACGACGCCACTGCCAAGGGCGGCAAGACACTGTTTGAATGCAAGAGCCCGGATTGCGGTGGCGACGGCACGCGCAGCAGCGAAGGCGGCGGTGGGGACCAAAGCATGGCCATGGTGCTGACGCCTGAAGACAAGATCAAGGACAAGGCCTTCACCAACGGCAGCTGCGCCCAGACCAGCCGCACCGGCGAGCAGCGCTATGCCGCGCTGGAGCTGCCCAAGTCCAATGCCTTTGTCTCCGTGCTGGCCTACGCCGTGGGCGACACCACCTACTGCAAAGCATTCGAACGCCGCACCATCGTCGTGCTGGACGTGCTGGAGCTCAAAGCCATGGAGCAGAAGATGGTGACCGTCAAGGCCGAAGAAATGGCGCAGTCCATCACCACCAATGGCCGTGTCGCGCTTTACGGCCTGTACTTTGATTCGGGCAAGGCCGATGTCAAACCCGAATCCAAGGACACGCTGGACCAGATCGCCAAGCTGCTGAGCACCTCGCCCGCGCTCAAATTGCTGGTCGTCGGCCACACCGACAATGTGGGCGAATTTGCATCCAACATGGACCTGTCCAAGCGCCGCGCCGATGCAGTCATCACCGTGCTGGCCAGCCAGTACAAGGCCGACCGCAAGCGCTTGACGCCCGTGGGCGTGTCGTTTGCCAGCCCGATTGCGCCCAATACCAGCGAAGACGGCAAGGCCAAAAACCGCCGCGTGGAGCTGGTGCCCAACAATTGACGGTGCGCTCGGACACGTTGCGCTTAGTCCGATTGGACTATTTACCGACACAGCCCAAGCCTTTACAGTCCGTGTAACAAACTTTTACACATCTGACTTCAATTGGGAAATTTGGCTATGCGCAATGATATGAATTTGAGAACTTTCGTCCGCTCCACACTGGCGGTAGCCCTGTTGGTGGGCACCCAATGGGCCGCTGCCGAGGTGGTAACCGGCACGATCGTCAAGTTCGCTGATGGCGTGGGTCAGAGCCCTGGCGGCGCGTTCAACGGCTCGGTGATTTCCGGTGCTTCTGGCGCCTGGAACAACTCGTTTCAGAGCTTTTGCCTGGAATTCGGCGAACACATCAGCCTGGGAACCACACCCTACATGGTCGGTGGCGTGACCGACCACACCGTCAACGCGGCGGGCACCTATGGCACCTATGTTGGCACCGAAGTCGGTCACACGTCCACACAAGACCCGATCAGCGCCAGCACCGCGTGGCTGTTTACCCAGTTTTTCACAACCAACCTGTCTGACACCGCCATTTGGGGCGGAGCCAGCCAGGACGCCAAGAACACCGCCGTCCAACAGGCCATCTGGTCGATGGAGGGCGAGTCTTTCGGCACCATGAGCAGCTTGGCGACGACGTACCAAAATCAGGCCTTGACTGCCGTCAGTTCGGGCCGGTGGAGTGGCGTTGGCAATGTGCGGGTGCTGAACCTGTTCGGCCAGGACAGCCAAGGCCACTACACCGTCAACGCCCAGGACCAGTTGTACATGGTGTCTTCGGTACCTGAGCCAGAGACCTACGCGCTGATGCTGGCAGGTCTGGCCTTGGTGGGTGGTGTAGCCCGCCGTCGCAACAAGACTAAGACCGCCTGATTCAGCAGCTCTTTTCTCGTGAGGGCTAGTAGGCAAATCGTCCCCTAGCCCTCGCCGCTTCTGCATATATCGCTATATAAATTATAGCAATTTCGCCTACGACGGCTCTGCCAAAGCTGCCCGCCACGCCGCCAACTTCTTGGCAAACGCCACCGCATGCGCAGGGCTAGTGGATGGCAGACGGACGTAGTCCAGCCTGTCCACCCTCTCCTGCGTCAAGCCCGGCAGCACATGCCGGGTAAAGCTGTTGTGCGCCTCGGTACCGTTGAAACATACGCGCGTGATGCCAGGGTGCTCGGCGAAAAATGCGGCGAAATCATTGGGGATGCGCGTGCCGGCCTGGATGGCACTGTCCAGGCTGCCCAGGCGCACGCAGCTCTGCAACACATCCCACACTGCAAAGCCGGCGCGGGTCAACGCGTCGACCCGCTCGGCATACGGCGCTTGCGCGTCAAAGCCCGCGATGGGGGCCATGATGGGCCAGAAATGGTTGCGCGGGTGTGCGTAGTACTGCTGCGCTGCCAGCGATGCCACGCCCGGCATGCTGCCCAGAACCAGCGCCCGGGCAGTGGCGCGCGCGAGTGGGGGGAAGCTGGTGATGACGGTCATGCCACCAAGGTGCCGATAGCCCTAGAACCACAGGCCCGGTTCATTGCACCGTCGCTATGGATTGGGCGGCCAGAATTTCTGCCTCAGCTTCAGGGCTTAGTGCTGCGGTGGACTCGGCCACAGCACCCGCCGTGCGCGCCCAAGCCAGCGTGTCGCGCGCCGTCTCCAGCCACGGACGGGTGCGCAGGCCTGCATCCACCGCACGCTGTCCGCTGGCCAGCAACATGCCGCCAAAATCTGGATCGGCCTCGGGTATCCACAGCGGCAGGCCGGTCCACGGTGCAACCTTGGCGTTTACCAACTCCGAGTCGCTACACCACACCAGTTCCGCCGTCTGGCCACTGGCTTGTTGACAGGCCTGCAGCAGAGATTCCATGCTGCCTGAAGGACCCACACCGTGAATGGTGCCGGGCGTACGCTGCAAGGTCAGTTGCACACACCACTGGGCCAGATCGCGCGCATCGATGAACTGCACCGGCCGCTCCGGTAGCCCTGGCGCCAGCACCTTGCCACCGCGGGCCATGCGCAGCGGCCAGTAGGTGAAGCGGCCTGTCGGGTCGTACGGTCCCGC
>JANXVI010000162.1 GCA_025351745.1 Rhodoferax sp. | reverse complement strand
GAGCGGGTTTGGCGCAGGCTTTGGCTCGCTGGCCGTGCCGATGATGGCGCTGGCCGTTACCGTGCCGCAGGCGGCGGCCATTTTGATGCCGGTGCTGCTGTTGATGGACATTCTGGGTGTAGCCGCGTTTCGCAAAGACTTTGATCGCGAGCTCCTGCGCTTTATCCTGCCTTTTGGGGTGCTGGGTATTGTGGTGGGGGCGCTGCTGTTCAAACTGCTCAACGCTCACACGGTAGCGGCCATCGTGGGTGTCTTCACGCTGCTGTTTTTGGCCCAGCGCGTGTTGTTCCCCCCCAAACCCAACAGCCCGTTGCCGCCCAAGTGGTTGGGCGCGGTGCTGACCACGCTGTCGGGCTTTACGAGCTTCGTGGCACATGTGGGCGGCCCGCCCATCAATGCCTACGTCATTCCGCTCAAGCTATCGCCCATCAAATTCACCGCCACGATGGCGTTTTTCTTCTTCGGAGTGAATTTGTGCAAATGGATTCCCTACGCCTGGCTGGGCCTGCTGGACGCGCGCAACATGACCACATCGTTAGTGCTGCTGCCGATAGCGCCGATTGGCGTTTGGATAGGCGTGCACTGGGCGCGGCGCATCAGTCAGGTCATGTTTTATCGCTTCTTGTACGTCGGCATGTTGCTGACGGGGTTGAAGCTGGTGTGGGATGGGTTGGTGGCTTAAAGCAGGCAGTTGCTCTGCTATTGATAGCGATATAACCATATTCTACGAGGGCTAGCGGCCTATTCATCAAACATACATCGGCATGCACTAGCATGGCGTTATCCGTCCACAACGTTAGGATTCCACTCCATGCGCTTCAAAAGTCTTTCCCCATGCGTCAGCATGGCCATGCTGTTCGCCTGCAGCTTGTCTGCCACCGCACAAGACAGCGTGCCCATTACCAACATCCAGTTGGGTCCGCGCCCCTACTTTCTGGTGAACGACATGCTGGAGAGCCCTTTGAAGACCAAGCTGCAAAGCTGTAGCAACGGGCCGTTCCAGAAGACGGCGTTTTCGATAGGTCACCGGGGCGCGGCGATGATGTTCCCCGAGCACACCAAGGAGTCGTACGAGGCCGCGGCGCGTATGGGCGCGGGCATTGTGGAATGTGACGTAACTTTCACCAAAGACAAAGAGCTGGTCTGCCGCCACGCGCAGAACGACTTGCACACCACCACCAACATCTTGGTGACACCACTGGCGGCCAAGTGCACCAAGGCCTTCACCCCGTTCGATGCGGCGAAGAACACGCCTGCATCGGCCGAGTGCCGCACCAGCGACCTCACGCTGGCCGAGTTCAAAACCCTGCGCGGCAAGATGGATGCGTTCAATCCCAAGGCCACCACGCCCGAAGAGTTTTTGGGCGGCACTGCCACCTGGCGCACCGACCTGTACAGTGGACCCACCAGCGGTACGCTGATGACGCACAACGAGAGCATTGCGCTGTTCACCAGGTTGGGTGTAAAGATGACGCCTGAGCTGAAGGCGCCCGTCGTCACCATGCCGTTCAACGGCTTCAGCCAGGAGGCCTATGCGCAAAAAATGATCGACGCCTACAAAGACTCCAAGGTGCCGCCCAGCCAAGTGTTTGCGCAGTCGTTCAGCAAGAGCGACATCGTTTACTGGGTGAAGAACGAACCGGCCTTTGGCAAGCAGGCGGTGTTTCTGGACGACGCCGAAAAGGTGTCCAGCCTGCCGAGCCTGGAGAAGTTGCAGAGCTACAAAAAAGACGGCATCCAGATCGTAGCGCCACCCATCTTCGCGTTGTTGGATGTGAAAGACGGCAAGCTGGTGCCATCAGCCTACGCCAAGAATGCCAAGGCCGCGGGCTTGAACATCATCACCTGGAGCCTGGAGCGCGCCGGCGTCATTGCCAGCGGGCATGGCGGCTGGTACTACCAAAGCGTCACCCCGGCTATGAACCGCGAAGGCGATATCCTGCAAGCGTTGGATGTGCTGGCCAAGGACGTGGGCATCATCGGCATCTTCTCTGATTGGCCGGCTACCGTGACTTATTACGCAAATTGCATGGGTTTGGAGTAGCGGCTGCCTTCGCTGACGACGACTAGACTCGCAAGCATGCCACTTGCCCCACCCCAGACGCCGCCCCACTCCGTATCCCGCCTGCGCGCCGAGCGTTTGGCACGCAGCTCCAAACCCTTTTTGGCCCGTGGTGGTTCTAAGGGGGAACGCTGCGAGCGCTGCCGCCTGGTCGTAAGCCACTGCCTGTGCGCAGCGCGCCCAACAGTGGCCACGCGTGCCGGGGTGTGCCTGCTCATGGCGGACATCGAGCCGCTCAAACCGAGCAACACCGGCTGGCTGATTGCGGACATGGTGGCCGACACGTTTGCCTTTGGCTGGGCGCGGACCGAAGTTGATCCGGCCTTGCTGGCGCTGCTGGCCGATCCGCAGTGGCAACCCTATGTGGTTTTCCCGGGCGAGTTTGTGGCGGTTGAGCGCGTGCGGACGGATGTACGGCCGGAGCCTGGCAAACGACCACTGTTTGTGCTGCTGGACGCAACCTGGCCCGAGGCCCGCAAGATGTTTCGCAAAAGCCCTTACCTTGACCCGTTTCCGGTGTTGAGTCTGGAATCCGCACAGATCTCGCGTTACAAGCTGCGCCGTTCCCGGCGCGATGATCACTTTTGCACCAGCGAAGTAGCGGCGCTATGCCTGGACCTGACGGGCGAGACCCTTGCTGCACAAACGCTGGATGCCTACCTGGATGTCTTCACCCACCACTACTTGCAGGCCAAGAGCCAGCTGCCGGTGCAGTGGGATGATGCGGAGCATGTCCGGTTGCGGAACCTGCAGGCGCCACCAACCGCGCCGTGTTGAAGACTTTTCTGCGCCATCAACGCAAAAATCAAAAAAACCCAATTAAGCGCGGCGCAAGGAGGAAATTTCCATATGTCCGACAACTGGTTATTCGAACACGTGCGGCGCACCAGCCGCAACCGCATTGTTTTGGCGGCATGCATTGCAGCCGCGGCACTGGCGCTGCTGGCGTACAACGCCAAATACCTGCGCAGTGTCTACCGCGGCCCTGCGGAGGTCGATGCGTCAACGCTTGCCGCAGCCCCATCACCGAAGTCCCTGCCACGCGCTTGGGTCCGGGTCCACGTAGACAGCCTCAAAGACACCGGCATTGAAGAGATCAGTGTGCGCAAAAAACGCGGGGTCGAACGCAGTCGCAGTGTGTCAGCGCGCTATTTCGCCGCCCCTATCGGAGACCGCCTGTTGATCGTCAAGGTGCGAGGCAACGAGGCGCCCAGCAACGATCTGGTGGGTGAGGTTGTGGAGCTGGAGTCTGGCGTGTCGGGTTCGCTGTTCAGCGGCACGAACGGTGAGCGACTTAAAGCGATGATCCTACCGCTGGAGTTGGACACCCACGACTATGGCGACGACGCGCGAATTCTATGGTGGCTGGCCGGCTTGGCTCTTGCCGGTGCTGCCATGTATGCGTGGATAGCCCAGAGCCGCCGCGCAGACCCGTTGCGCCACCCTGTCCTGACGCGTGCCACCAAATGGGGTGGTGTAGACGAAGTGGCACAGTGGGTCAAGCAAGAGCAGGGTCAGGCGCAACCCGTCGGCGATTGGAAGCTGAGCAAGCACTTCATGCTGCGTAGCGCCGCACTGGCCTTCGACCTGCACAATATGGACGAGCTGCTATGGGCCTATGCGCTGGTCACCAAGAAGAAGGTCTACTACGTTATTCCAGCCGGGCAAACCCATTCGCTGGTCCTGAAGTGGGGCGACGCCAGCATCAAGGTGCAGACCAAGGAAGCGGTGGTGTTGGCAGCCTTGCAACATATTGTCGAGCACCAACCATGGGTGGCCATAGGCTGGTCCAAGGAAACAGAACAACTGTTCAACAAACGGGGTAACGGCTTTGCAAGCCATATTGCAAAGGCCAAAAAGCAGTGGATGATGTCGCAGGCAACCGCCTGAATACCCCACAGAACCGTCAATGTTTGTAGGGTCACACCCTTGGTGTTGATGGTGACGGCGGTCATGGCCTGGGCAGCCGTCCAAGTGGGGTGAATCCGGCGAAGGCGGATCTGACCAAATCGGGGCAACGTGCCCCGTGCGCTTCAACGCCAGCCGCGGTGCCAGCCGTTGTTGGGGTGACGCCAGCCCCAACCGAAGCGGGCGTGATATTGCCATGCATAGCCCGGACCTGGCACTGCGTAGGTCGGCGCTACATACACAACGCCCGCCGGGGCGGCATACGCGGGCTCGACGTTGGCCGGTACAACCACGCAGCCACTTAGAACGACCGCCGCACAGGCTGCGGTTGCAAAGGTCAGTGTTGAATATTTCATGGGGCTATGCTCCTGGTGATGGGGTGTGATTCAGGCGAATGCCGTTGCAAGCCCCTGCATAACGCTTGCCACTGCACCGCTGACGACCCAGTGACGTAAAGCTGTTGCAAACCTGCTTGAACAAACGTATGCGCCGGGTTACAACTGTGCCGGACCAGTACACGGCTTACACTGGAATCATCGCAACCAGAAGGCCCGATATGTCCCTGCAACTCCAACGCAAGCCTGGCGCACCGCTAGCCCAATCCGTACAAATCCGCAGCCACCAGCTCATCGCCGATGTGTCTTCAGCCGAGGGCGGCACCGATGAAGGCCCCAGCCCGCATGACCTTTATGATGCGGCACTGGGTGCTTGCAAGGCCTTGACCGTGATGTGGTTCGCCAACAAGAAAGGCATTGCAGTCGACGATGTACGCACTGAGGTGGTCAGCGACAACAGTCAAGAGCGCAGCGATGTCTACAAGCTCCACACGAACCTGGTGATCAGCGGCACCTTCAGCGATGCCGAATTCGCGCAGCTCGTGGCCGCGGCCGAGAAGTGCCCGGTGCACAAGCTGATGACAACCGTGACCACCGAAATAACCACGACTGTGGAACGCTCTGTATGAGCGGGGCGCTGTAGAGCCTTCGGTGTATTTTTGGCTGACTGCTGGAAGGATAGCGCGTGCAATCTGCGGATAAGAGTTTGTTTGATGAGGCCTACTACCAGCGCTACTACTTCAACAAGAAGACCAGCGTGGTGGACCCCGAGCACGTGCAGCGCCTGGGTGCTTTTGTGTGCAGCTATTTGCAGTTCATCCGCGTGCCGGTGCAGCGCGTGCTGGATGTCGGCTGCGGCATTGGACTGTGGCGCGACGTCGTCAAACTGCACTACCCGCACGCGCAATTCCACGGCGTGGAGTACAGCGAATACTTGTGCGGACGCTTCGGCTGGGAGCGCGGATCGGTCGTCGACTACAAGGCCACCACTCCCTTCGACCTGGTCATCTGCCAAGGCGTGCTGCCTTACCTGAGCGCGGCAGACGCCAAACTGGCCATACACAACCTGGCGCGCCTGAGCCGCGGTGCGCTGTATGTGGAAGCGGTCGCGCGCGAAGACTGGGAGCAGGACATCGTGGACGAAAACCTGACCGATCCTCGGCTGTTCAAGCACCGTGCCCAGCTTTACCGGCAGGGACTGTCGGACGGCTTCGTCGAGCTCGGTGGCGGAGTGTGGCTGAGCCGGCAAGCCGACTTGCCGGTGTTTGCGCTAGAGCGCTGCGGCGAGCGATAAAACCCCCGTCGCCAGCCATTCAGGCAAGGGCTAGGTGCACTTTCTTTGCAACGGACAGTCGCACGGATAGCACTCGATACCTGGGTCTGGACTATGGCTTCGCGACCCGATATACTGTATTTTTCCACAGCCATCTCAAGCAAGCAATCATGGCTATCACTTTGGACACCCTGCGCCGCTACGCCGTGGCACGCACCCTGTTTGCGCCCACCACCTTGGCCAAGGCCATCGCCAAATTGGGTTTTGTGCAGGCCGACCCGATACGCGCGCCCGCCCGTGCGCAAGACTTGACGCTGCGCCACCGGGTCAAAGGCTACCGAGCAGGCGATCTGGAGCAGCGGTATGCCAAGCTCGGCATAGAAGAAGATTTTTTCGTCAACTATGGCTTCTTGCCACGCGCCACGCAGGCGCTGATGCACCCGCGCACGCCCCGCACTGCGCTCACCCCCGCGCGGCGCAAACAAATGGACGCGGTGCTGGCGTTTGTTGAAGCGCATGGCGTGGTGCATCCGCGCGCGGTGGATGCGCACTTTGCCCACGGCAAGTCACAGAACTGGTTTGGCGGCTCCAGCAACGCCAGCACGCAGTTGCTGGACGACATGCACTACCGCGGCTTGCTGCGTATCGCCTCACGCGCCAGCGGCGTGCGGACCTATGCGGTGCGTTCGCACGTACCAGACGCGCCGGACCCCGATCAGGCCATGGATGCGCTGATCGATGTGATTGCGCAGAAATACGCGCCGCTGCCGGAGCGTTCTTTGACCGAACTGATCAGCCACCTGCGTGGCGGTGCGCCGCAGTGGGCCCACTTGCGGCGCGATGCATTGGCCCGCGCCAAACAGCGACTGGCCAGTGCCGCGGTCGACGGCCAGACCTACTACTGGCCCGCAACGGAAAACCCCGCATCTCGCCGCCACGTGGCCGACGATGCAGTGCGCCTGCTGGCCCCGTTTGACCCGCTGGTGTGGGACCGCCGCCGGTTCGAACACCTGTGGAGGTGGGCCTACCGCTTTGAAGCCTACACCCCGGCCTCCAAGCGCGTGCGCGGCTACTACGCTTTGCCCTTGCTATGGCATGACAAGGTCATCGGTTGGGGCAATGTGTCGGTCGCGGACGGCGCGTTGCAAGCGGACCTGGGTTACGTCGCCGGCAAACCACCGCGCGACATCGCCTATCGCAAGGCCTTGGACACAGAGCTGGAGAAGTTGCGGGCGTTCTTGCACCTACCGGCGACAATCTGAGCATTTACCGACTCGCAAACCCACCATGCCCCAAGACCTTCCCCCACGGCCCGAGCCCGTCATAACCGAAACCATGTGCGAAGCCTGCGTTGCCGTGCAGCAGCACTGGCGCCGCGCCAAGGGTCACCCCGAGCTGATGCAGGGCACGCACCGCGCCGTCGCGCACAAGCACGGCAGCGTGACCATCACCAAGTACCGCTGCGAGCGCTGCGGCACGATCTGGGAATACGAGAACAACAAGGTCAACCGGCACGCAGGCTGGTCGGTACTGAAACGATAACGCTACGCATTTGATAGCGCATAAAGCAGCGTCCACGAGGGCTAGAGGCCTATTTTCTCCCAACCACTTTGTCTGCGAACCGGATGAACCCCTTGAGTTTGGCGGCAACGGTGTTTTGAGCGGCACGTTTGAGTTGCAGCCGCCAAACCAAGCCTGCACACAAGGCCAACGAGCCTGTCACGACCCAGCCCGTAGGCAGAATCGCTCCCGCAACCCAGCAGATAGCTGCGGCAATCGCCAGGCGCTGTGGTTCCAACCAGATCGCATTGACCTTGCGTACATACAGCAGTCCGTTCAAGGCCACCTCCAGATCCAGACCGGCGCGCGACAAGCTCTCTACCGCGTTGCGAAAACTGGTTGCCTCGGGGCTGGTGGCAGGGGTGCGGATCACCTGCAAGCACGCATCGTGGGCAGGCTCCAGAGCGGCCAGCAACACAGAGGCCTGTGCTTCGGTGTCGGCACCCAAGCGTGCCAACTCCAACACGGCCCGTACTTCAACCAAGGCGGTTGAGGACACCGTTTGCGCGTTGCCGCCCCCTGCAAGACTCCCATCGGTTGCGCTAGCCAGTTGCTTAGCCTCGCGTGCCATGTCCTCCAGCGCAAGCGGTAGCAACTTCTGGCACGCCATGACGGCTACGGCGTCCAGGTCAGCCAACGGGCCCATCGCATCCAACCAGGGGCAGCCGCTGTCGTGCTGGGCCAGGCTCTGGACTATTTCGACCCGGACCATGTGGGCATAGGCGGGCAGGTTGATGGCCAGCAAGACCGGCCCATGCTGCCGATCCGTCGGCGGCGGTGCCATGCGCACGGGCTGCACGTACAACGCGTAACCCACATCCACCACCACCCCACTCCTACCGTGCCAGGCTTTGGGGGCGCGTGACCAGCGGTCTTCCGCTTCGCGGGCTTGGTTCCATACGTCTGCAAAGCGTTGCAGCCCCAGCAACCAGTCCTCTCTAAAGGATTTGACCTCGGTGCGCCCCGCGTCCGCCAGCAGCTCCATCACCTTTTGGCTGTGAATGGATTGGAGCCACGCCATGGCTTTCGCGTCGCCCATGGAAGCCTTGCGCGCCGCAACCAACAGACTTTGGCGGCTAATGGCCCGGCCTTGCCACACAGCGGGTATGTCGGGCGCTGCGGCCAGAATGAAGCTCAGCAAACGCCAGTCATCAGACACGCCACGCATGTCGGCAACGTCTTGCAAAGACCGCAGCAGGTTGTGGTCGTGCAATTCGTTGTCCACCCAGGCGGCGACCGAGCCACGGCCCACATCCTTGCAGCCAATCTCCCAGTTCTTGGCCAGTGTGGCTGCCAACTCTACCGCCGTGGCGCATTGGGCATCCGCCACTTTGTAGGGGCGCAGCGCCACGGTGTTGCCACCTTCTTCGGGTGCTGTCAGCGTGGGGTCATCCGACAACCAACGCTGCACCTCAGGTGCGCCCCAACGCCGCTTCGGGTCGCGTAGCAACAGGCCACGGCACAGCTTGCGCAAATCGTCGTGGAACACCACGCGCGTGTCCACAGGCTGGGTGGCCAGCTGGTAGTTGGCCACCTGCTCATTCAGTCCGTCAAAGGGGTGCCGACCCAGGGTGGCCTCCAGGACCATCATGCCCAGCGACCACCAGTCGGCCTTGTCATCCAACACGCCGGTGAGCGCCTCAGGTGGCGCGTATCGGGTGGTGCGTGCGCCGCCGGTAAAGTGCTGTGTGGCCATGCGCAGCGAGGCGATGCCAAAATCGGTCAACACGAGTGTCAGAGGAGTCAGAGAACGCACCAGTACGTTCTCGGGTTTGAGGTCGCGGTGCAAGATGTGCAGCGCCTGCACTTGCGACAGGCCTTGTGCCAATTGCGAGACCATGTCCCGAATGCGATCGACCGACATGGGGCCTTGCTGCAACAGATCGCGCATGCTGCCCAGCGGGCAATACTCCATCACCTCAAAGCGCACACCATCCGCCACACCGTGCTCGAAGATATGCACGATTTGCGCGCTGCCGGCCTGAGCCACCCTGGTCAGCAAGTCGGCATCTCCCACGATGCCGTGCCGGTAGAGTTTGACAATGCGCTGCGGGCCTGCGGCAGAGGCAGGCGCGTCCCCCATGGCGTCGACCAGCACCAAATCTGCCTCGGCCCCTGCCGTGGGCAACAGTGAAATCTGACGGTAACGCTGGCGCAGCGTGGCCGGTAGCCGACTGCTTGCAGTGTCAGCTGGATAGGCCAAGGGGGTGATCGCCGCACCAAGGTGCAACGGCCGGTTGCAATACAGACAACGCTCCAGCCCCAGCGGATTGGGCTGCGTGCAATCGGCGTGCGGGCACAGCGCATCGGTCGATACGGCAGATACGGCCGATGCCTTGGGCGTGGTGCGTGCAAAGCTCTCTTCGGGTTCGGGAACTGGCGTTAGCACCGACGATGTGGAAAATGCAGTGACTGGAACAAGCGCCTTGCGAACGCTGAAATCCACCCCCAACAGCGAAGCCCCACAACTGCAGCGCAGCGATTGCGCAGCGTTCTCTTGCTCGCAAACCGGGCACACGCGGACTAACGCGTCGGCCGTGGCGTCCATTTCTAAATCGCTCATGCCAAAGCCGGCATTAACGCCGCCACGACACGCTCTCCAGGCTCAAGCCGCGGCTGGCACACAGGGCTTCCACTTTAGCCATGTCGCCCCGGGCCGGGATGCCAATCATCCAGACCTTGCCACCCTCTACCGCCACCTGCATGCGCTTGTCTGCGTCCGTCAACGGGGCCTCCACAAACGGGTCGTAGCGCGCATGACCCAGTGCACTTAATGGCACAAGCGACTGATTGGCCGAGCCACGCCACACGGCGGTGGGGGGCTGGCTGTCTACGAACGGCTCGGGGATGACGGCATCCAGCAAAGCCAGTACCTGGGGGTGGCGCTGCTGCAAGGTCTTGAGCGGGTAACCGCTGTAGCACAAGACGTCAAACGCCAACACGGACTGCGTGCGCCAGGCGCGCAGTGCGGTCAGCAACTGCTGCAATGCCGGGGCCTGGTCAAACGGCTCGCCACCGCTGATGGTGACGCCGTCCAGATTCTCGGCCGAAACTTTTTTGCACCAAGATAGCAACTCTGCAATCGGCACGGCGCGCTTCGAGTCTTGGGGCCAGGTATCCATCGAGACACAGCCCTTGCAGCCAATGCTGCAGCCTTGTACCCACAAACCAATGCGCCGCCCCGGCCCCAGCACGGTGACCGGAAAATGGGCCTTGTTGAGTTCGATCGACCCGCGTGGTGGTGCTAGCGATTTCACTGCAGGTTTACCGTGGTCACGCCGTTGGCTGCATCTTCAATCGCGGTCACGGTGATCTGCTTGCGCCCCTCCAGCGCAAAGCGAAACAGTGCGCGACTCAATGGATTGATAAACGCTGACTCCAGCCGGTTGCCGACGCCCCGGCCGCCGTTGGACAAATCCTTGGTGCACTCGGTGCGCAGTTGTGCGCGG
This sequence comes from Rhodoferax sp., assembly GCA_025351745.1. Classification (GTDB taxonomy): domain Bacteria; phylum Pseudomonadota; class Gammaproteobacteria; order Burkholderiales; family Burkholderiaceae_C; genus Allorhodoferax. Next base: position 23,067 of record JANXVI010000162.1, on the reverse strand, counting down.
ATGGCATCGGGTATGACCAGATCGACCTTGTGTTCTTCATGCACCCGGGCCACGATGTTGGCCAACATGCCATCCATGATCTGTCCACCAATTTGCGGCGTGATGAAACCAAACACCACGATGTTGTCACCCAGCCGGTTCAAAATTTCGGGCCGCGAGAGCCGGAACTTGAAGTAATCCTGGATGGACTGGCGAACACGCTCTTCCACCACCTCTTGCGCATCGGTGGCGTGCACGTTTTGCACGCGTCGGCCTTGTTCGTCCTCCACGTAAATACCCAGGTTGGACGTGAACACAATGATGGCTTCCGAAAAATAGGTCGTGTCGCCACGGCCGTCGGTGAGTCGACCGTCTTCGAGAATCTGCAAAAATTTATCCAGGATGCGGGGGTGTGCCTTCTCAATCTCGTCAAACAGAATCACGCTAAACGGCTTGGCGCGCACCGCGTTGGTCAGCTCACCACCCGCGTCGTAGCCCACGTAGCCGGGGGGCGCACCCAGCAGCCGGGCACCTGCATGCTCTTCTGCAAACTCGCTCATGTCGAAACGAATGTAGGCATTCTCGTCACCAAACACCAGATGCGTGAGCGCCTTGGCCAACTCCGTTTTACCCACTCCCGTGGGCCCCGCAAAAAACAGCACCCCGCGTGGGCGGCTGCCCCGACCACGCGCCTGCGCACCGGTCAGACCCATCACCGATCGCATCAGGATGTCGATGGTCTTGGTGACCGCACGTTCCTGGCCGCGCACGCGGCTTTCTATGGCAGTCTGTCCGCTGGCGATCTTCTGGCGCAGATAGCTCTTCTTCCACGGGTTGTCAGTAGCGCCTACCTTGAAGCATTGCACTGCGTCGTCAACGTCGGCCAGGGCAATGCCCTGCCGGTCAGCCAACTGGGCAATATCGCTCATGGCTGACAGCGTGAGCCCGTCGGTGTGGTCGGTAAAGGTGGCGGCGAACTTGTCGCGTTGTGGCGCCGTTGCCGCGTTAAAACCTGCAAACATGGGTGCCAGACAACGTGCAGCCTCTTGGCGGGTGCTGTAGTCGGGCTGGCCGATCACGGTGCTGGCCACCCGGGCGCTATCCAATGTCAACCATGAGGGCAAGTCCTGCGAACGGTTCACCAACCACAGCACCGGGTTGAACAGCGCTTGTATGTTTGCCGGGCTGGTCGCCAGACTGGCCGCTGGGGCCGTTGTTGGTGCTGTTGTTGGTGCTGAACCTGTCGCCTCCGAGCTGCGCGGAACGATGGGGTTGGCCATCAACGACAAGCGTTGCGCCGCCAGAAAAAAACGGTGCTCGGTGCCATCCAGGTGGTCCGCCTGGCGCGTCAGGCGCGAGGCAAAGTCAATGACCAGCGCACAGCGGGCCTCGCGCTGAAAGGCCACCGCCTTCATGGTGTCGGTCAGCGTTTCCAGGCTGGCTGGCATGACACCGTTTTGCAACTTCAGATCAAACAGGCGCGTGGCCAGCTCGACGATGGCGGGCTCATTGGGATAGGGCCTTATACCTTCAATCGGGTCATACACCAGCAGGCAGCGATAGCCCATGGCTGAGAGCGAAGACCACAGGCAGCGCAGCAGGGGTGCCAGCGTCAGCGTGTCGGTGCCGCGCATGGGAGTCAAAAAACTGTCGCGGATATTGCCCGACACTACAAACTGCGAACGAATCGGCAGCAGTCGCTGCAGGTCTTGAATCCAGCGGGGGGTCAACTCCATAGTCGGCTTTCGGGTCTGTGGGGTTCAGGGTTTCAATTCACGTAGCTTATCGCGCGTCTGTTGGCTGTGCTCGGTCTGCGCGGCAGGCACAGTAGCGGGGTCTACCGCCTGCACCGGCAGCTCACCTGCGCCCAGTAATCGCTTCACATCCAACTGGATGCCACGCGCAGCCAATGTCTCCAGCAGTTTAGGGAATTCGGAGCACCATCGGTCCTCCGCCAGGTAGTCCAACCGCTTGCGTTCCGCGGTCTCTTGCGCGCCCTTGGCCCGCACCACGTTGAAGTTCAGCGTCTTGTCTTGCACGCCTACGCGCATGCGCACAAAGTATTCGCCCCAGCCATGGCGCTGGAAGTGGGCCATGCCGCCTTCGACAAAAAACGTATTTTCGACACCGTCCACCGCGTAGCCCAGATCACGCAGCGATTGCTCCAGCACCTGCGCGGCGGCCTCTTCTTCCAGCCTTTTGCGCATGCCTAATACGGCTTCGAGCGTGCCGGTGGCAAGGCTACGGGTTTGCGGCGACAGGCGTTCACCCGCCAGCACGTCGTCCAGCACGGCGCGCAAAGCCTCTGGGGTGTCATCGCCGAGTTCCTCCAGCCATGCCCTTGCCTGCGCCGCATCCGCACGCTGAGCTGCGCGCGCCTCGCCATGCTGCTGTATGCGCAGGCGCAACTCCAGCGACAGGGCCTCGGCACGCTCCAGCGTGGGCGCCAAGGCGATCGCCTGGCCCAGTGCGTCCAAGTCGCACGGCACGGCCTCGCCATCGTCCAGCACGAGGCGACCCAGCAAGCGGGCCACCATCTGCCGAATGGGCTCTGCGTGTTGGGCATCGAGTTGCATGTGTTGACTTCGCTGCGCCATGTAGACGTGCAGCGCGTCATCCAGGGCCGACCGCGTGTTTTCCGGGGCGGCATCTTCTAGGGTGAGAGACGCCGCAACCGGCGCTGCCGCAATCGTTTGCTTCAGGGTAGTGACCGCTGCGGTCAAGGCCTGCAAATGTTCTTGCCAGGCTTGTTGGTTAGCGCCCGATGGACCCGCAACACCTGGCACAACGGTTTGCTCTGGCGCACCACCCATCGCCAACCCCAAGCTGGACGCCATGCGTTGCAGGCGTGCCATTTGGGTTTCCAGATGGGCGCATTGCTGTTGGGTAGCCGCCAGCTGCGCATACTGCGCATTTCGGGATTCGCGCTGTGCGCGGACAAGACCATCTGCGCGCGACTGCATGTCGGTCAACACATCTTGGTACTCTCGCCCCATCTCACGGGCTTCGCGCAGAGCCAAGGCGGCCAAGACAATGGCACCGAAGGGCGTGAACGAAAAGGCAGCGGTTGCGGGGCCGCTCATGGCCGACCCGATATCATCGGAAACATGGATTGATTTCTGTAAGGTGCATGGACTAGCATCGTACGCTCAACACGCGCCCAAAAGAATACCCTCCATCGCCATGCCAACAAGTCTTTTGCCCATAGAAGCGTTCCTGCTTTTTGTAGCGGCCCCTACGGTCGTGGTGCTGTCGCTTCTGGAAGCGGTCGTGCTCTCGCGTCGCCAAGCTTACGACTGGCGGGCCCTGGGTGTCTCGTTCTTCGACTATTTCGTTCGCATCATTGTGACGGTCCTGGTACCCGCAGGCATTGTGACGCCCTTGATTCCTTTGGTCTACGCACACCAGCTATCCAAGATAGCGGTCGACAGTTGGAGCTCGGCGTTGCTGCTCTTCGTCTTGCTGGAGTTTTTCTACTACTGGCTGCACCGCGCCGGGCACCGGGTGCGCTGGTTCTGGAGCAACCACGCCATCCACCATTCGCCCAATCAACTTAACTTGTCTGCGTCGCTGCGCATCGGTGTATTCAGCAAGGTGACGGGCGTGGCGATTTTTATGCTACCGATGGTGTGGATCGGCTTCGACCTGCGCACCGTGCTGGCCGCACTATCGCTCAATCTGCTGTACCAGTTCTGGATTCACGCCACCTGGATACCCAAACTGGGCTGGCTGGAGTATGTGTTCAACACCCCCTCGGCGCACCGCGTGCACCACGCTGCCAACATCGAGTATTTGGACGGCAACTATGGCGGTGTGCTCATCATCTTTGACCGGCTATTTGGCACCTACATTGCCGAGCGCGACGACCTGCCCTGCCGCTACGGCCTGGTCAAGCCCATCACCAGCTACAACCCTTTCTACGTGGAGTTTGCGCAGTGGCTAAGCCTGGCCCGCGACTTGGCCAGCGCCCGCACCGTGCCCGCGTTTCTCGGCTATCTGGCGATGCCTCCCGGCTGGAAACCCGATGGCCAGGGTGAAACCACCGCTGAACTCCGTACATCCATGTCGACCGGGTCAACCACGGGCATGTAAGCCCAGCTGCCGAAAAGAGTCTCTTGATTTCGTCCAGGCTGGTATTTTGACAGCCAGGCGATACGCGTTTCAAGACAGGCATTCCATCCCGGTCTACGACTGCATGTCATCAAGCAGCGCGCTGGGCCCCGGCAGGCAGCAACGCTGGTCAGGTGGATGCGAGCGAAAAACCAAGCGCTATCAAATTAATATCTATGGAGGTATATTCCACGAGGGCTGGCGGTCATTTCACCGCAAGGACTCCATGCGAATAGTCTTCACAAAACCGATGATGCAAGGCAGTTGCTCCAGCGCTTCGATAGCCTGGCGCAGCAGGCGCAGCTGGGTGGGCTCGGTCAGCACAACCATGGCGTTCAAGTCGGGATCGGTGGGATGGTCCAGCACATCCAACTGGTACACCCGCACCTGCGCATCGCTCAGGTGGTTGAGCACCGAAGGCATCGTGCGCGACAGACGGGAAACATCCAACCGCAAATAGTAGGCAGTCTGCACGTCGTCAATCGCGGCCACGGGCAGCGCGACGATCGCGTTGTGCTGGAACGCCAGCGACGGCACGCGCTGCCGGTGCACGGTGCCAGTGGAGCGCGCCAGGTCCACCAAGTCCGCAATGACGGCAGATGCCGTTTGCTCGGACCCGGCACCGGCGCCGTAGTACATGGTCACACCGGCGGCATCGCTCTTGACCATCACCGCATTCATCGACCCGTGGACCTGGGCCAGCAAGTGGCTGGAGGCCACCAGCGTGGGGTGCACGCGCAGCTCCAGGCCTTGGGTGTTGCGCTTGGCAATGCCCAGCAGCTTGACACAGTAGCCCAAGCGTTCGGCAAAGGCAATATCGACCGAGTCCAATTGCGTGATGCCTTCCACATGGACCTTGTCGAACTGGACCGGCACGCCAAAGGCGTTGGATGCCAGCAGCGTGAGCTTGTGCGCGGCGTCTACGCCCTCCACGTCGAATGTGGGGTCGGCTTCTGCATAACCCTTGGTCTGTGCGTCGGCAAGTGCGTTGGCAAAGCTGACGCCCTTGTCCTTCATTTCTGACAGGATGTAGTTGGTCGTGCCGTTGATGATGCCGGCGATCCACTCGATTCGGTTGGCCGTCAATCCCTCGCGCAGCGCCTTGATGATGGGTATGCTGACCGCCACCGCCCCTTCGTACGCCACCACCACGCCCTGCGCCTGGGCGGCGGCAAAGATCTCAGTGCCATGCTCGGCCAGCAAGGCCTTGTTGGCAGTGACCACATGTTTGCCGTTGGCAATGGCCTGCAACACCAGATCGCGCGCCAGCGCGGTGCCACCCATGACCTCGACCACGACATCGATCGCCGGGTGGTTGACGACCGCGAAAGGGTCATCTACCAGCACCACGCCATCGTCCACCAAACGCGCCGCGCGCTGCAGATTGCGCACTGCAATCATCACAATCTCGATCGGTCGGCCGGTGCGGGCCTCAATCACTTCGGCGTTGCGCTGCATGACGTTGTACGTACCAATCCCCACGGTGCCCAGGCCCAGCATGCCAACACGCAAAGGCGCAATGGCGTGCAGCGGCGCACTAAGGACAGGCTGGGTGGCGGCGGCATAGCCCACGGTTGCCCACTTTGTGTGGCTCTCTGCCCTCAGGGGGGCACGTTCCACCTTGGGGCGGCCCGGCGGTAAAACACTAGCGCGGTGATCTTGGTACATAAAACTCTCCGACGAACAGTTGCGAACCCAGCTGCCTGTGCTGGGTATGTTCTATGGGGGAGAGACACCAGTAGGCAGCCGGAACGGCCACCTGAACGACGCTCAGGCGGCCGTGTTCATAATGGTGGTAATCATGTTGTGGGCGTCCATGGCCGTGGTAATCACGGGCACCCCGCCACACGCCGCTTGCACGGTGTGGATGGGGTTAGGCTTGGAGCGGCACAACATGGTCAGAGCATAGCATGGGCATTTGTCACACCCTCACTCTGCGAACGCGCGCTCCAACTCTTCGACCAATTGGCCCACATAGGCCACGGCGCCGTGAATGGGGGCTGGCGTAGACATATCGATGCCCGCGGCCTGCATCAGCTCCAATGGCTTCATCGTGCCGCCGGCCTTGAGCACGTCTAGCCAGCGCTGTACTGCGGGTTGGCCTTCATCTTGGATCCGATTTGCCATGGCAGTAGAGGCCACCAGGCCGACCGAGTAGGTATAGGGGTATAGACCCATGTAGTAGTGGGGCTGGCGCATCCAGGTCATGCGGGCACCGTCATCGATCTCGACCGTATCGCCCCAGAAGGCGGCCAGGATGTCGCCCTTACGCTGGTTCAACGCCGCCGCGGTGATGGATTGACCCGACTCGGCCATTGCATAGATTTGGCGCTGCAGTTCGGCCTCTAACAAATGCGTTACGAAATTATGGTGGAAGGTGCCCAGCACCTGCATGATGACGGAGCGGCGCATGCGCGGGTCGCTGCTTTTGCCGAGGATGTGCTGGGCCAGCAGCATCTCGTTCATGATGGACGGGGCCTCGACAAAGGGCATGGTGGGGCGCGTGTTCACGTAGCGTTGGTGCTGCATGGCCAGGCCAAAATGGCCGCCGTGGCCCAACTCGTGCGCCAGCGTAAACACGTTGCGCATCGTGTCCGACCAGGTGATCAGAATGTAGGGGTGCACGCCGTAGGGAGATGCGCAAAAAGCGCCTGACGATTTGCCGATGTTGTCGCTGCGGTCCACCCAGCGCTGCTCCATGGTCTTGCGGGCAAAGTCGCAATACTCGGGGCCCATCACCTTGAGCGAGTCGAGAATGAGAGCGCAGCCGTCGTCGTACGAAATGCGCGGATTGAATTCGGGGTCCAGCGGGGCCTTGATGTCGCAGTACAGCAGCTTGTCCAGCCCCAGCACGCGGCGGCGCAACCGGGCGTAGCGCTGCATGTGCGGTGCCAGTTCGGCCTGGATGATTTGCACAATATTGGTGTACACCGGGCGCGGAATCTTGTGCGGCTGCAGCAGGTAATCTTCGGTGCTGGCGTAGTTGCGCAGCCGCGCCATCACCACATTCTTGTTGACCTCGGTCGCAAAGGTCGCCGCATAGGTATGGTTGTAAGCCTTGAGCCCGGCGCTGAACGACTGCCATGCATTGCGGCGTACGCTGGTGTCGCTGTGCGACTCGAAGTTGGACTCAAAACCGTTGATCGAGTTGGCATAGGTGTTGCCCGCCGCATCGTTAAACGGCGCAAACTGGATGTCGTTGCTCTTGGAGCGGCCATACACCATGTACGGCGCATTCAACACTTCGCCCAGCGAGGCCAAAACCCGCTCGGTGTCTGCACCCAGTCGGTGGGGTTTGAGGTCCAGCAGGTCTTGCAAGCGCATTTTGTGAACTGCCAGACCAGGCTCGGTCGCGAGGTACTGCTCCAGCACACCATCTGCCAGTTGCAATATTTCAGAGTCTACAAACGCGATGTTGGCGCTGAGCCGCGCCTCCAGCGCCGCCACTTGTGCCATGGCGCTTTGAGACTCTGGGTTGGTGCCGTCTTGTGCATTGCGCAAATACGCAAACGTGCTGACGCGCACAAACCTTTTCTGTAAGGCTTCAACCGCGTTGAGGCAGGCCAGCAGTTGGGCTGCGCCCTCAGAGAAACGGCCTTGGTACTGGCTCACGCTATCGCGCGCCGCATTGACGGCACCAAGCTCAGCCTGCCAATCGGCATGGGACACGAACAGGTCATCCAGGTTCCAGGTCTGCTCGGTGGGAACTTCAGCGCGGGAGAGACGGTTGTGCATAGGGGGTCTCGACAGGGGCGAGGTTGAAGAAAGCAGCCATCGTAGCGCCATTCAACAACCTACGGTGCTGGTCTGAGCCTGGGGCTGCGAAACGTCAAATTGATGCGCCTGCGCCCCAGCAGTGGGTGGTGGCCATCGGCCAACGGCATCACACCGTGGAAGGCCAAACGCGACGGCCCACCCCACACGACCACATCGCCGTGCACCAGGCGCAAGCGTCGCGGGCGGTCTTTGCGGGTGGCGCTGCCAAACAGGAACACCGCGGGCAGGCCCAACGACACGGACACGATGGGAGCCGCCAGGTCTTTTTCGTCCTTGTCCTGGTGAAGCGACAACTTGGCGCCCGGTGCATAGGTATTGATCAAACACGACTCGGGTGCGAAGCCCGCATAGCCCGCCTCCTGCGCAGCACGCTGTGCCAAATCCAGGAAGCACGCGGGCATCGTCGGCCATGCCACTCCCGAAATGGGGTCGTGTGCTGCGTAGCGGTATCCGCGCACATCCGATACCCAACCCAAAGCCCCGCAACTGGTGGTTGCCACCGACATGGTGAAGCCGCCCGGGGTTTGCATATGGCGCAGTGGAGCTTGGGCTGTGACAGCCTCGATGGCCTGCAGCAATGCCGCATCCATTCCGTGCGCAAAGGCCCGCAACAACGCAGCGCCCGGCGCGATTGGCTCACGGACGACTGCGGTGGTTGGGAGCAGGCTGTCGAAGAGGTCTAGCGGAATCACAAATGCTCTGCTTTTGATAGCTGTACAGGTAGGGTGGACGAGGGCTATGGGCGTATTTTAAATATGGCTATGCTCTGGGACCGCACGGCACACCCACTGGTTCATGATAATGCGGTGGCGGCAGTAGCGCGCCTGCTCAAGGGCCGCGCAAAGACAAGCCCTGGCAGAGACGACAATGCCCCTAACCCCTTAACTGCACCATTGCCCCATGAAAGCTCCTCCCCGATTGCAGTCACTCATTGAAGAGGGCTTGATCGACAGTGTCGTGCGCCAGTTGATGAGCGGCAAAGAAGCCATGGTCTTTGTGGTGCGCTGCGGTGACGATACACGCTGTGCCAAGATATACAAAGAGGCCAACAACCGCAGTTTTAGACAGGCGGTTGACTACACCGAAAACCGCAAGGTCAAGAACTCGCGCTCGGCCCGCGCCATGGCCAAAGGGAGCAAGTTTGGCCGCCAGGAGCAAGAAGCCGCCTGGCAAAGTGCCGAGGTCGATGCGCTGTACCGCCTGGCAGCAGCGGGCGTGCGCGTGCCGCAACCCTACAATTTTCACGACGGTGTGCTGTTGATGGAACTGGTGACCGACGCCCACGGCGATGCAGCGCCGCGCCTGAACGATGTGGCCTTTACGCCCGAACAGGCCCGCGCCCACCATGCCACGTTGATTGGCGAGGTGGTGCGCATGCTGTGCGCGGGAGTGGTGCATGGGGATCTGTCGGAATTCAATATTCTGCTGGCCCATGGCAACGTCGAAGGAGAAGCCAACGCCACAGACTTCCCCGTCATCATCGACCTGCCCCAAGCGGTGGATGCGGCCGGCAACAACCACGCGCAGCGCATGCTGCTACGCGACGTCAACAACCTGCGCGATTTCTTTGGCCAGTTTGCACCCGAACTGCGGGCCACCGACTATGGCCCAGAGATATGGAGCCTGTACCAGGCCGGCCTGTTGAGCAACGAGACGGCATTAACCGGGCGCTTTGAACGCGCCCGAGCCGATGTGGACATGCAGGCTGTGCTGCGCGAGATTGACGATGCGCGAGCCGAGGACGCGGCGCGCAGGCTGCGCATGCAGGGTGTGGCGCCGCTACCGGTGCGCTAAACCCTGTCGCCCGCAAGACCTTGCACGGGCCGATGCGATAGGCATGCCGCCGGTCGGTACCATGGTGGTCAACGCGGGGCTTGAGATTGGCTCAGGGCTGAAGGCGCTTGGGTCGGCTGGACGAACACCACAGACTGTCAAGCGGCGCCAGGGTTACCCGGGTTGTGGTCCAGGTCTGGCCTCTTCCATGGGTCTACGTGCGTCATTAGGTTGAGCACGCGGTGGCGTTGCATCACACGTTGCCGGGCAAGAACCGCAATGTCGTGCCCCGCTTCAACGGTGATGGACGCATCGACTTCGATATGCGCATCGACGACGATCATGTCGCCCATTTTGCGGGTCCGCACGTCATGCACGTTGCTGACGCCCGGCGTGTCCGTCAGGGTCTTGCGAATGGCATCGACCTCTTGCTCGTCCACCGCGCGGTCCATCAGATCATGGAGCGCATCCCATCCGAAACCCCAGCCCATCTTGGCCACCATAAAGCCAACGATCAGTGCGGCAATGGGATCCAGGATAGGGTAGCCAGCCAAGTTGCCCACAATGCCCAGTCCGACCACCAGCGATGAGGCAGCGTCCGATCGTGCATGCCAGGCATTGGCCACCAGCATGCTCGACTTCACGCGCTTGGCCACCGACAGCATGTAGCGAAACAGCAGTTCCTTGGCCAATAGTGCGCCACCCGCCACGTAAAGCGCCACGATGTGCACCTGTTGGACCGTCTCCGGTGCTTCGAGTTTGCGTGCAGCAGACCACAACATGCCAACGCCGACGGCCAGCAGCAAGCCCCCCAGAGCCAGCGAGGCAGCGGTCTCGAAACGTTGGTGGCCGTAGGGATGGTCTGTGTCGGCGTCTTTCTTGCTGTGGTGGTTGGCAAACAGCACCACAAAGTCGGCCACTAGGTCAGACAGCGAGTGAATGCCGTCGGCAATCAAGCCCTGCGATTTCGAAAAAACACCAACGGTCACCTGGGTGACGGTCAGCACCAGGTTGACGCCCACGCTAACCCACGTGCTGCGGGAAGCGGCCTGGGCACGCTGGGCGGGTGTGTATTGGTCGTGTTCAGGATCTTCGGTTATGTCGTCTCGGTTCATCTTGCTCGATTCAAGTTAGCGCAGAACTATCCGGCGCAATCGCATGTCATACGCGATTCATCAATACGAGGATACACGCAAGCCCTTAACATGCAAGGTGAGAAAATAGCATTTTTGGAGCCACTGACCATGAAACAACAACGCAAACACACTAGGACCCTGACGGCCGTCACCACTGCAGTTTGCGTCCTCCTGCTCACTGCCTGCGGTGGTGGTGGTGGTGGTGGCGCAAGCAACAACAATGGTAGTTCACGCGACAATTCACCCACTATCCCGACAGTCACGGCAAAACCCGTGGTCAAAGTCTTTGGTGACAGCCTGATGGACAGTGGCACATTTGGCTTCAAAGTCACCATCCAGAACTCGGACAAATCGAGTCCTTTCGAGGTATTCCCCGAAAAAATTGCCAGCAGCCTGGGCGCCACAACCCCGTGCCCTTACTTCAACTTTGCCGTTACTAAGTATGTGGCCAACCCGGTATGCAACAACTTTGCCGTGTCGGGCGGGCGTATCAATACGCGCGGTGACACGACAGCAGTCATTGACACGAGCAATCCAGTGTCCATACTGAACCAAATTTCCATTGGCTCCAACCTGATGGCCGCCAGCGACATCGTGGTCGTTGACGGTGGTGCCAATGACATTGCCGATCTGGCGGGATCCTACGTGAGTGCCACCACGCCAGAGGGCCTGGCAAGCTTTACCAACAAACTATCCACGGTGCTGCCCGCGTCCACAGTTGCCGCATTGGTAACCGGCACGCCCACGACCACTACGTTGAATGCTGCGGCATCGGCGTATGCGCAAGGCTTGGCACAATTGATGGCGCAGGCCATCAACGACAAGATCGTCGCAAAAGGGGTGCGCAAGGTGGTGGTGGTCAATGCGGTGGATATCACCACTACGCCGCTCTTTGGCGGAATCATGGCAACTTTAGGTGCTGCGCCGGGCTCTGCCCAGCGGGCCGCCGTGCAAGCGTCTGTACAAACCTGGACCAACCTGTTCAACTCGACGCTCGCCAAAAACCTACCTTCCAGCGGTGTGTTGGTGGTCGACCTCAACACCCAGTTCACCCAGTTTCTGGCCCAGCCCGCGCAATATGGGCTCACCAACACCACCACACCCGCTTGCCCCAAGGTGGCCGGAGGGCTCGACAATGCGGGCCTCGCCAGCCTTACCCAGATCGCTACCGTGCTGGCGTGCAACACGTCCAATATGTCGTCGCACATTCCCGCCGGTGAGACGTTACCCACCTGGTGGCAGACCTATGCGTTCTCCGACGACTTCCACCCCACGCCGGCACTTCATGCGCTGATGGGGACCTACATCCTGCAACAGCTTGTGCGGGCGGGTTGGATCGTCGCAAATTGAGGCGGCGCCAGCGGCACGTTTGCGTGCACAAGCGAAATTGCTCCTGATTTAGGAGCACTTAAGGCATATTGCACCAGGGCTGGAGCCCCATTTTTCGTATACAACTATCGCGAAAACCTTTGCCGTACACGCTCTTTACCGGACGGCCAGAATGCCAGCTTCGCCTTGCTGGTTAGCACAACCGCCTGCCACGTTATTCATCCAAAGAGTCGCCATGCCCCCTCTCTCCAGTTTTCCCATCTACGCCAAATGGCCTGCCCAGCACCCTGCACGCCTGCAGCTGTACTCGCTGCCCACGCCCAATGGCGTCAAGGTGTCCATCATGCTGGAGGAAACCGGCCTGGCCTACGAGCCGCATCTGGTCAGTTTTGAGACCAACGACCAGATGTCGCCCGAGTTTCTGTCGCTGAACCCCAACAACAAGATCCCCGCCATCATCGACCCCAACGGGCCTGGCGGAAAACCACTGGCGTTGTTCGAGTCTGGCGCCATCCTGCTGTACCTGGCTGAGAAGACGGGGCAATGCATACCCAAGGACGCGGCTGGCCGCTACGAGACTATTCAGTGGGTGATGTGGCAGATGGGTGGCGTGGGCCCCATGTTTGGTCAGCTGGGCTTCTTCCACAAGTTTGCCGGTAAGGAGTTCGATGACAAGCGCCCGCGCGACCGTTACGTCGACGAGGCCAAGCGCCTGCTGGGCGTGCTGGACAGACGCCTGACCGGCCGCGCCTGGATCATGGGTGACGACTACACGATTGCTGATATCGCCGCCTTCCCGTGGGTGCGTAACCTGGTCGGCTTCTATGGCGCCGGCGAATTGGTCGGAATGCACAGCTTTCCCGAGGTCAACCGCGTGCTGGCGGCTTTTGTAGCGCGTCCAGCCGTGGTGCGCGGGTTGGCGATTCCTGCACGCGCCTGAGCCAATGCTGGGCCTGGTGGCGTTTTTACAACTCGGCGGAGCCTGACATTCGATAGTCGTTTTTTCCAGAATGCTTGGCCTCATACAAAGCAAGATCGGCACTCTTCATCAGCGTCTCCAAGTTTTCGCCATGGATGGGATAGACACTGAGGCCAATGCTGGCGGTTACACGGACGTCCTGGTCCTGAATGCGGTAGGGTTTCGATATGGCCTGTATCACCGTCGCCCCCAACTCGGCAGCGTCGTCCGCGTGGCTCAATTCCGGCAGCGCGATCATGAATTCATCGCCGCCCAATCGCGCCACCGTATCCTCTTGGCGTACGGTAGCCACCAAACGGTGGGCCACTTGGCACAGCAGGTCGTCTCCCCCATCATGACCAAAGGTATCGTTGATCTGTTTAAAGCCATCCAAATCGATGAACATCACTGCCATGGTGCGCTGACTCCTGCGCGCATGGGCAATCGCCAAGGCGAGCCGGTCCATCAACAACCGCCTATTGGGGAGCCCCGTCAACTCATCATGCAGCGCCAGGGACTTCAACGCCTGGTTTTGTTGATCGAGTCGTTTGTAAAGCAACCGCACCTCCAGCATGTTACGGATGCGCATGGTGAGTTCGACTAAATCAAACGGCTTGACGATAAAGTCCTTTGCACCTGAGGCGAGCGCGCGCAGCTTCTGGTTTTGATGCCCCGTGATCACCAGGATCGGCGTGTAGCCAGCAGGTTCTGTCTCACGTATGGACTGCATTACTTCAAAGCCATCCATGCCTGGCATCTGCAGATCAAGCAATATTAGATCGTATTGGTGATTCTGATGTAGTGCGCAAACGGTGTGGGGTTCCGTCGTTGTGGCAATGCATTGAAAGCCGGCACCACGCAATAGTTCCTCCAACAAGTCGACACTCGTCTTCTGATCGTCAACAATCAGAATACTGGCGTTCGAAATATCGGCGATAGTGAGGAGCATGGGTCTCTCGGCAGCACTGTGCCTATTTGCCCGGCGCTGGGTCTATGTGTAGAAGCCTACACTATCAACGTCTATCGCAAGATCCTCTGTGCGTTTGCAGACATAGGCCCTTCAGTAGATGGTTTTGAACAGTTGACGGAACGCGTATTCACCTGGCTCGGTGAACTGCACAACGCGTGAATCCTTGGCGCGCCGGGCCCAGCCCAACTCGTACACGCGGCCGAGTAGCGCCGCGCCCAGTGCACCGGCAAGGTGGCTGCGGCGCTCTCCCCAGTCCAGGCAAGGGCGGCAAAGGCAACGGCGCTGCGAGGCCAGTGCAACCGCATCGACGCCCAAGGCCTTGAACCAGGACCGGCCAGCCTCGGTCAAATCCAGTTCACGTTGCGTCGCATCGTTGAAGGCTCCGTGGCGCTGCAGCCCGTCAAAGGCAAGCACGCCCAGTTCACCGGCCAGGTGGTCATAACAGACCCGAGCCTTGCGCAACGCTGGCTCGCGCGGGCTGCCCCGCAGGCGCACCGCGCCACTGCGAAAGGCCACGCCCATCAGGCTCTCCAGCAACTGCGCCACGTCATGGTTGGCCAGGCGGAAATAACGGTGCCGACCCTGGGGCTCTACCGCAATCAGGTTGGCATCCAGCAGTTTGGCCAAGTGCGCGCTGATCGTCGCCTTGCTGACACCTGCGATGTCGGCCAGTTCGGTCGCCGTCAGTGCGCGATCGGCCAACAGCGCCGTCAGCACCTCGGCACGGGCGTGGTCACCAATCAGCGCTGCTATGCGGGCGATATGGGGGCCGTCTTTCAGGGTGGTGGGTGGTAGTGCCATGCCTGCATCGTAGACCAGGTCGTGGCGTTGATGGTTCGTCCTGAGTCGAAGCATTGAGAAGGGGTTACTACTTACCATTTGACCCACACTCACAACACACACCAGGCACCCGTTATGCATAGCAGCTTTCCTACCAGACCCCGTATCACGCTGAGTGCGCCAGGCCTGCCAACCTTGGCCTCGCAGGTCCAGTATCCACTAGCCAGCGTGGATGAACCGTCCGACGTGCTATATGTGCACGGCTCCACATTTGGTGCGGATATGTCCATCTTAGTGCCCCGCGTTCTGACGGATGGAACCCCACCCGCCGCACGCCCACCGGCCAAGGCAGGCTTGGTGGTCCGGCGACTGCCTGTACGACCCCGCCTGCGTGGAGGCGCCCACGCTGCTGGTCCGTGGCAAATGGGATTCGCTGTGCACCGACGCCCACGCAACAACGCTGCTGAACGCACTGGGAGGCACCTGGAAAGCCAACGCGAAGTGCTGTAGCGCCATACCGAAGAGTTTTTGCAACACACCAAAACACCAACTACCGGGGAACCTGTATGACCACCACCATCACCTGTTTTATCCGCTACCAGATCGACCCATTCCAGCGTGAGGCCTTCAAGGCATACGCCCAAAACTGGGGCCGCATCATCCCGCGCTGCGGTGGGCACTTGCTGGGCTACTTCCTGCCACATGAAGGGACGAACGACATCGCCTGGGGCTTGATCGCCTTTGACAGCCTGGCAACGTATGAGGCGTACCGAACCCGATTGCGTGGAGATGCTGAGGGCCGCGCCAACTTCGAAACGGCGCAGGTCAAACGCTTCATCGTGCGCGAAGAACGTACGTTTACCGAAGTGGTGGACGGCACGCTTTGTGTTCCCTCCACTGGGACACCCATACGATGATCGCGGTGATCTTTGAAGCGCTACCGCATGCCCAGCACCGCCCAACCTACCTGGACACCGCGGCCAGCCTGCGGCTGCATCTGGAGCAAATCGACGGATTCATTTCCATCGAACGCTTTGAGAGCCTGAGCCAGCCGGGCAAGCTATTGTCTTTGTCCTTCTGGCGCGATGAAACCGCCGTGCAGCGGTGGCGCACCCTGGAGGTGCACCGAAACGCGCAGTCGGCCGGGCGCGACCACATTTTTGCCGACTACCGGCTGCGTGTGGCCGACGTATTGCGCGACTACGGCTTGCGGGAGCGAGCGCAGGTACCCGCGGATTCACTACAGGCGCACGCTAACCCCGGAACCCTAGGGATTCACTGATCGCTGCCTCACGTACAGCCTGCACCGCAGGCAGCAGCACAGCGTTGTCGCTGGGGCGGGCTGTGATTTCGGGCTCCTCGCAAGCGGCATGACACGGTTCGGCTTTACTGCGTGTGGCGACTTGCGCTGGCGGGCTTGGCGGGCTGCCCCGGGACAGCCATCATCATGGCTGACGGCTTCGGTGCTTGAACTGGTGCGGCAAGTACCGCAGGCGGCGGCTTGGGTGGCTCGACCGGTTGCACCGGCGCGGCCTGGAGCACTACACCTGGATTTGGCTGTGTGACGGGCGCCGCCTGCAGGCCCATGGGCTTGGGTGGTTCCGGCTGCGGCTGGGGTTGCGGCATGGCCATCGGCATTTCCTTGGGTGCTGGTCCGGCTGGCGGTGCCATTTTCAAGTCACCGGGGCCGCCCAGACCCGCGTTCACTGTGCTGGTGCAGTTCACCGCCACGTCCAGCTTCTCGGACTGCATCTTGTTGGGCGCTATCACATGGAGGCGGTAGCTGCGCTTGACGAGTGTGCCGTGCGTATTGAGCTTGAGCGCGTCAATGCCGGGCGAGGGCGGAGCCTGGTCCTGTGGGCCAGGCTTGAGCGTCACGTTCTGCATCAGCACGCGAATATTCGGCTCGCCGGCCTTGCCGGGCAGGTTGGTGCTGAGTGACTGCACCGCATTGTTGCCACCGACCTCCTCCAGCCAATATTTCACCTCACCGGCGCCCACACCCTTGATCGTGGCCTGGAGGGTCACGTCGACCGGGCACGCCTTGCTAGTCATCATGTGCAAAGTGCGGAGGTCCACGCTGTTCACCACAAACGGTGTCTTCAGGCTGTCCATGGCCATGCCTTCGCTGGGCGACGGCGGGGCCACCTTTGCGGCGATCGCCGGGTTACCCATGCACTGGATGTGAATCGGGGCGGTGCCGTCCAGATGAAAGTCATGGCTGGATGGCGGACGGGAAGTGTTGGGGCCGCCGCCGAGCGAGTAGGTGCCATACATGCGCAGGGACGTGTTCACGTTCACGGTGAACCCGAGCTCTAGCAGTTGGTGCAGGGTGCGGCCCTTCTTCAACTGGTTGTTCTTTTCCATATCGCAGTAGCCAACGATGTTGGTGCCGGGGATGCCGTCGGCGACCAGCTTGCTGAAGGGCAATTCGGTCTCCCATATACCCCCCGGGGTCAGCATCTGAGGTGCACTCAACACAGACATTTGTGTCGGGTCGTAATAGTTGTTGTCTCCCTTGGGAATTTTTGCTTCGCCGACGTAGAGGCGTTCGCTGAGCGAGAGACCATTGTTTGGCTTTTGCGACCACTGATTGGTGTACGCGAAGCGCATCTTCACGTTGCTGGATTGCACATCGCTCCACTCGCCCTTCGAGTTGAGCTTCACAAGCACATTGTGCAGGTGTGCACCCGCCGGCGCGGCGATCAGCGTGGCTATTTGGCGGAGTTCCATTCGGTGATGATGCTGTCCAGAGATTTGGTGATGATCGCATCATCGGAAGATTCGATAATGGACCGGTACCGCTCTTCCGACTGCTGTAGGGCAACCTGACTGGCATGGCGCTGAGAGATGTCTGTCGCAGACGGGATCAGGTGCGTGATTTGACCGTGCTGGTCTTTCAGGGGTGCGATCATGAAGTCAATCCATAAGCGGCTGTCATTGATCATGCGAACCTGAAGGTCATACCGCACCACTTCACCGTTGCGGCAGCGCGCAACAGCGTCTTTGAGCTGCTCCCTTGCCGCCGCATCATACGACCACCAGTAAGTTTCCCAGACCTTCTGGCCACGCACATCTTCCATACGCAGGCCCGCGGCTTGCAAAGGCGCAAGGTTTGCGTCGGTCAATGTTCCATCCAGTTCGAGCACACCAACGAACGAAAACAAGTTGTCCAGCACCTTGAGCAGCCGCTGTTGACTCTCTTCGAGCAGTTCCTTTTGGAATGAGTCAACTGCGACGTCCTGAATCGTCATCACGAGCCCAATGACCGAGTCGCAACTTCCGCGCCAAGGAAAGTAAGAGATTAGCCGATGGGCAAATAGGCCATCGTCTGATGGATTTTTTACAACGAGTTCCTGCTTCATCAACGGAACCCCCGAATCCAGGACGAATTGGATTTTGGGCATGGCGGCCGCCGCAAGGGACGGCACGATATCACCAATGTACCTGCCAAGATTTTCTGATACGCCGAATCCATTGAGGCGAGCCTGTCTGTCATTGATGTATTGCAGCCGGAGTTCCCGATCAATGACCACGATGCCGATTGGCACACTGCCCATCACCAACGACATCAGTCGTTTGAGATCGTCAAGATCGCAGTTAAGCATCTGTTTGCCCCCCCGGTACAAGTATGCCTAAAAACGCTGACAAATTGACTTGACCGCCGACCTTCAAACGCGTGGCAAAGCACGAAGCTGCATCCTCGCATTTCAATTCAAGGCCGTCTTTCATTGGGCCAAGTCTTGCAGAGGATGAATTATTGATCTGTGCGGCATCCCTCACATCCAATGCAATTGAAACGCCAAAAAATTTTCCTCTTGTGTAACCCCGAGAAGGGCTTCAACGCAATCTGCTGAAAAGTCGACGAATCGATACTGCAACGGCGAGTCCATGTTCGAATAGGGACCAAACGCAAAAATAGAAAGTGGTCATCTGAACCAGGGACACAACCACTATGGTTGACTGCGAGAGTTCGTTTTGAAGCACTGGCCCCTTTGTAGCCACCATATCACGACAAAATACTACAGCGATAGTTGGCACGACATTAAGAAGGCCACCCGTCCAGTCCCACGGTTGCCACCGATGCATGTTCGCCGCAGGTCTTGGCGCTGCCCGTGCATCACAGAAAAGCGCCTTCTCGGGCAGGGCCGAGGCCTGGTTCAGGAGGCCAACGATAATCGGGGGTGGTATCCAAGCAGATCCCCAGCAAGGGCGTCGCCCTGCCACGCGCGCTTGCCGTGCATTGGTCACCTTCTTCCAGAAAGCCCGAGCAGTACATCGCATGCAAGTGCCGCCCCGAAATAGCTGCGACTGTCCAGGTGCGCACAGTGCGAGTCACCCCCGCCCAACGGGTGCCCAGGATCTGAGCGCGATGTTGGGCTGCTTGCTGCTTCATACTGTATGAACAGGCCCCTAACCTGTTTCACCGTCGGCAACACGCTTCAAAGGTAATCACATGCCATCCATCTTTCACCTTGCCTTCCACGTGCGCGACCTGAAAACGTCGCGCCAGTTCTACGGGGACGTGTTGGGTTGCCGCGAGGGCCGCAGCACCGACACCTGGATCGATTTTGATTTCTTCGGTCACCAGATTTCTCTGCACCTGGGCACGCCCTTTGCCACGACCAACACCGGCAAGGTCGGAGCGCACATGGTGCCCATGCCACACCTGGGTGTCGCCTTACAGATGGCCCAGTGGCGGGCGCTAGCGGATCGGTTGACGGCGCAGAACGTGGTGTTCGTCATGCCACCGAGCATCCGTTTTGCCGGTCAACCGGGCGAGCAGGCCACAATGTTCTTTGTGGACCCATCTGGCAACCCGATAGAAGTCAAGGGATTTGAAGACCTTGGTACGGTGTTTGAGCGTTAGTCAGCACGAGGACACAATCATTCATGCAATCCTTGCTGGACAAATAAGCCATGTCGATAGCAAAACGTGCGACTGCTGCGCTGGTGTTAACCCTCTTTGGTACAGGCTGTACTGACATGGCCTACCTGCTGCAATCGGCCAGCGGCCACATCAAGATCATGCAAGCGGCCCGGCCCGTGGACCTGTGGTTGACGGACGGATCCACGCCCCCTGCGTTGAAACAGCGCTTACTGCTATCCCAAGAAATCAGGCGCTTTGCCGTTACCAACTTGCACTTGCCCGACAACGCCAGCTACCACCGCTACGCGCAGCTGCAACGGCGAGCTGTAGTGTGGAATGTGGTGGCCGCACCAGCCTTTTCCCTGACACTCAAGACCTGGTGCTTTCCGGTGACCGGTTGTGTGGGCTACCGCGGTTATTTCGATGAGCAGGACGCGCAAGCACAGGCCAACGCCCTGCGTGCGCAAGGGCTGGAAGCCAGCGTCTACGGCGTGCCCGCGTACTCTACCTTGGGGTGGACCAACTGGCTTGGGGGCGACCCACTGCTGAGCACGTTCATCCAGTATCCCCAGGGAGAATTGGCGCGCATGCTATTCCATGAACTGTCACACCAGGTGCTGTACGTGCCGGACGACACGGCCTTCAACGAATCATTTGCCACTGCCGTAGAGCGGCTTGGCAGCACCGCTTGGCTGGCAGCCCAAGCGGATGGCGCGGCGCGGTCCGAGTACGCTGCGTTCGATGCGCGGCGCCAGGCTTTCAGAGCTTTGACAGGCAACACGCGCCGCAAGTTGTTGTCGCTTTATGCGGCAGATGCTGACCTGCCGGAGGATGAACAAAAAAGCCACAAGGCCGCCGCCTATGCCGAGTTCACGCAGTCCTACGCGCTACTGAAACAGCAGTGGGGCGGCTACAGCGGCTACGACGTGTGGGTATCGAACGCCAACAACGCCGCCTTTGGGGCACTGGCCGCGTATGACGACTGGGTGAGCGCGTTCGAAGCGTTGTTTCGCCAAGAGCATGGCGATTGGACCGCGTTTTACACAAGCGCTAAGCGGCTGGCCGAGTTACCACGCGGTGACAGAACCGCGCGTTTGCAGCAGCTCAAAGCGTTGGACAATGGGCGATGAACTTTGGACTCGTCGCCCACCGACTGCACCGCCTCGGCCCCGACAGCAGCCTGCTGCGCTGGGCACGCGCCTGTGCGCCCGGCCTGCAAGCCTTGGGGCTAGGGCTGTACGCCACCGGTGGCGCGTTTGATGCGCTGACCAAATACAAATTGCTGGCCGACGAGCTCACAGCCGTCGGCAATGGGCGCGACGGCGGGCTGATGCGCCTGGTCTCACGCATGGCCGGTGGACTGCAAGCTGCGGATGCGCTGGAGGGCGTGTTTTTCCTCATCGACCCAGTAGACCCGACATCCATCTACCCCGAAGCCCTGGCGCTCAAACGCCAGTGCGTGATCCATGGCAAGCCCTTTGTCTCGACACTGGCGGGCGCCATGGAGTGGGTGGCGGTGGAGCTGGCCAATGCCGGGCTGGACGCGACCAGCGTGCCCGAGGCGGTGCCCTTGTTCGCCCTCGAAAACCAGGTGGCTGCGCTGATCGCCCACGATGCGCTGAAAGACACTATGGTTGCCTTTGCTGCGGAACATTTTTACACACTGTCGCGCTTTGCAGGCCGTGTAGCCACCGGCACCACCGGCGGCCTCCTCAACGCCATGGCGTGGTCGCGCGGCTGGCCGGCGCTACAGCCCTGGGTCAGTTGCTACCAAAGCGGCCCGCTGGGCGGCGACGCACAGATCGCCGAGCTCGTGTTGGACCGGCGATGCCAGAAGGTCATCTTTTTCGAAGACCCCCATGTGGCACGCCAGCACGAGGCCGACATCCAACTGATGGAGCGCGCTGTGTGCAGTACCCAACACCCCACTACGTGCTACAACACGCCGACCATGGCACAGCGTTGGGCGAGAGCGGAAGCCCTGCAACAGTAACCAGACGTGCACCGTCACATTGTGGCCATTCAATGCCGGGTGATGAATAGGGTAGCTGTGCGGTCCGCTGTATCAACCTACGGCTTGTACGCGTCCGCGGTGCGATGCGCCCAGATTCACGACGCGCGTGGTGTCGGCGACCGCATGTGTACTGGGCTTGGGTAAGAAGGCGGGCGATGCCAGCAAGGCGGTGCACAACGCCAGCACCAGTTCATCCTTGATGGCAGGGTCGTCATAGAAATGGAACTGCTGCTGGCCCAGAACATCGCGTGTAAACCAGCCATTCGCTTGGAGATACAGGCTCAGTAGCGGGTGGGCGTTGCCGTCCCAGGTTTGCACAAAGTCAAACTCCAGTGCCTGGATACGTCCATGCAGTGCCACTGCACGGGGCGCCGCCGTAGTCTTGTTGCCCAGGGCGTAACAGGTGATGCCTGAAATGGCCACTGCGATGTTGCCCAGCTCTGGCTTCCAGTTGGGGGATGGTGCCTTGGCGCTCTGCACGAACTTGGCATACAGTGCGTCGAGTTCCTTGATGGCTGCGGCGGCTTGGCCGGCTTGTTGACCCAGGTCTTGCATAGGGGAATCTCCGATGGAAGGCAAATCCCGGCAGCGTGTATGGCGGGGATCGCCAGCGCTTCAGGTGGCCCATTGTGTAGGGAGCCAGGCGCCAGCAAACGCGTCAAAGTGTGTGAGTTGTAACGCGCGGTAATCCTTGAAAACTGTGCACCACCGCAGCGCATTCATGCCAGCAGATATTCCCGCGTCAGCGTGCGGGCACGGTGCGGGCGGCTCTTGACGGCCGCCGCCGTCTGTTGCAACTGGCTGGCAATTTCGGCAATCGACAACTCCTCAAAGTCGCGCAGCAAGATCACCTCCAGGTGCTTTGGCGGAAGGGACTGCAAAGCCGCCGCCAGGTCCAGCCGCAGGTCGTCGGTCGAGCGACAGGCCAGCCAGTTCTCTACCGCTACTTCTTCATAGGGGTCGTAGCGCTAAGCCAGACGGCCCAGGCGCCGACATTCGCGCTCGACCACTTTGAACATCGAACCAGAAAACGCCGCCATAGTCCCTCGTAACCCTGGTGCGCATGAATCGATGGACAACCCTTTTGGGTTGCCCGAAGGTATTGAAGTATTTTAATTGGGACGTAAGTCCAGCGCGCATCAGGTGTCCGATGGCAGTGCAGACCTAACGCGCCAGCCAGCCTCCGTCCACCGCAATGGTGTAGCCGTTCACATAGTCCGACGCCTTCGACGCCAAAAACACCACCGGCCCTGCCAGATCTTCCGGCACACCCCAGCGGTTGGCCGGAATGCGCTCCAATATGGCGGCATTGCGTGCAGCGTCGGCCCGCAGTGCCGTGGTGTTGTCGGTAGCCATGTAGCCCGGCGCAAT
>JANXVI010000152.1 GCA_025351745.1 Rhodoferax sp. | reverse complement strand
GTTGGTGGCCCCGGGGCCACGCGTCACAAAACAGATACCGGGGCGGCCGGTCAGCTTGCCATGGGCCTCGGCCATGAAGGCGGCGCCGCCCTCTTGGCGGTTAACGACGAACTGGATGCTGTCGCGGAACAGATGGAAGCCATCCAAGACGGCCAGATAGCTTTCGCCGGGGACTCCAAAGGCGTGGGTCGTGCCTTGTGCTATCAGACATTGCACCAGCAAGTGGCCGGCGATCTGGGGAACGCGTGTAGAGGGGGTAGGTGTTGCATGCATGGCCGGTATTGTCCATGCACGCGGCACCCTTTTTTCGCCGATACCCCCCGTTTTCCTTGGGGCTTACACCCTGGTGGCAGTCGCTGCACCACGTGTGCGGTGGTAGCTGCCGGTGCCACGGTGAGGCACTGCATCGGTCGGCAATACATCGCCCGGCTGGTAGGTTGGGCCGCTGTCCAGGCGCGCGTAGTACGGGGCAAACTCGGTATTGGCCAAGGCCAGCAGGTCGTCCAGCTCGTCCAGCACAAAGTAGCTTTCCTGGAAATCGTCGATGCGGTAATTGGTGCGCATCACCCGCTCCAGGTCAAAGCCAATGCGGTTGGGTGAATCGCTCTCGACGGAAAACGTGCTCTCCGAAAACGAAGATGCAATGCCTGCACCGTAGATGCGCAGGCCATTTTTCTGCTGCACCAGGCCGAACTCCACCGTGTACCAGTACACACGTGCCAGGTTGGTCAGCTTGCCCAACTTTTGCGCGCGCAGGCCACCCTGGCCATAGGCCTGAATAAAGTCCGCCATGACAGGGTGCATCAACATGGGCACGTGGCCAAACACGTCGTGGAACACGTCAGGCTCTTCCAGGTAGTCCAGCTCGTGTGCGCCGCGGATGAAGTTGCCGGCGGGGAAACGGCGATTGGCCAGGTGCTCAAAGAACACATCGTCCGGTACCAGGCCCGCCACGGCCACGATCTTCCAGCCGGTCTTGCACATCAGCGTCTCCGACAGTTTTTCGAAGTTGGGGATTTCGTCGGCCGACATCGGCAGGTTCTTCATGCCTTGGACAAAGTCGTCGCAGGCTAGGCCGGGCAACAGCTTGGTCTGGCGCTCATACAGCGTCTTCCACACAGCGTGTTGCTCGGGCGTGTAGTTGTCCCAGCCCTGGTCTATCGTCCAGTCAGCGCGCTGCGGTGCGGCAGCAGGGCCAGCAGCCAGGCCGTGCTTGACCTTGAGGGGTGTTGCTTGCGCTTGCATATCAAGGGCCCTTTCGTTAGACGCTGCTGGACGCGGCTGCATAGCCGGAATAGCCTGCAAAGGCCTGGTCGCAGATGTGCGCCATCGTGGTGTCGTTGCTGCTCAGGCCCTGCACGTCGTGCGTGGTCCAGGTGATCAGCACCTTGTTGTACACATTGCTCCACTCGGGGTGGTGGTTGTGCTTCTCGGCGGCAATGGCGATCTGGGTCATGAAGGCAAAGGCCTGCATGAAGTCGGCCAGCACGAATTCACGGGTGATGGCACCTACGTTGGCATCGAAGGTCCACAGCGGCAAGGCGCGCAACTGTTCTGCGGCCTGCCCAGCATCCAATTTTTTCAGGGCCATGCTCAATCCGCCGTGATGACGCCACGGCGCAACTGGTCGCGCTCCAGCGATTCAAACAGGGCCTTGAAGTTGCCTTCGCCAAAGCCATCGTCGCCTTTGCGCTGGATGAATTCGAAGAACACCGGGCCCAGCACCGTGGCCGAGAAAATTTGCAGCAGCAAGCGGCGCTCGCCATCCTTGCTGACGCCATCCAGCAAGATACCGCGGCTTTGCAGTGCGCCCACGTTTTCTCCATGGTTGGGCAGGCGGCCTTCCAGCATTTCGTAGTAGGTAGCCGGGGGCGCAGTCATCAGTGGCACACCGGCGGCCTTCAGGCTGTCGAGGGTAGCAATGAGGTTATCGCTGAGCAAAGCGATGTGCTGAATGCCCTCGCCGTTGAACTGCATCAAATACTCTTCGATCTGGCCCGACTTGCCGGAGGCCTCTTCGTTCAGCGGGATGCGGATCATGCCGTCTGGTGCGGTCATGGCGCGCGATGTCAGGCCGGTGTATTCGCCCTTGATGTCAAAGAAGCGAATCTCACGGAAGTTGAATATCTTCTCGTAAAACCCGCCCCAGAAGGCCATGCGGCCACGGTAGACATTGTGGGTCAGGTGGTCGATGATTTTGAGGCCGTGGCCGAAGGGGTGACGGTCCACGCCGGGCAAAAATTCAAAGTCGATGTCGTAGATGGACTTGCCTTCTTCAAAGCGGTCAATCAGGTACAGCGGCGCACCGCCAATGCCCTTGATGGCCGGCAGACGCAGCTCCATGGGGCCGGGCTGGATGTCTATAGGCTGTGCGCCAAGCTCCAGCGCGCGGGCATAGGCCTTGTGCGAATCGCGCACGCGAAACGCCATACTGCAGGCGCAGGGGCCATGCTCGGCCGCAAAGTAGGCGGCGTGGCTCTTGGGCTCGCGGTTGATGATGAAATTGATGTCGCCCTGGCGGTACAGGTCCACATCCTTGGAGCGGTGGCGGGCGACGTGCTTGAAACCCATTTGTTCAAAAACAGGCTCTATCAGGCCGGGTGTGGGGGAAGCGAACTCGACAAACTCAAACCCCATGAGTCCCATCGGGTTGTCAAAAAGATCGGCCATGGTTTTGCTCCTCGGTGCCTTGTTGTGAATCCTCAATTGTGGTCAAAAGCGCGCGCACGGTGTAAGCGATTTTCGACATGCAACGGCCAAGTTATGCATAATTGATGCATGAATCAAGAGAAATATAATGATTTGCTGCTCGACAAGTTCGATATCAGCTTACTGGCCGCATTGCAAAAGGACGCCCATGCGACCCATCAGCAGGTCGGTGAGCAGATTCATTTGTCGGCATCGCAAGTGAGTCGGCGTATTCAGCGGTTAGAGACGACCGGAATCATTCGCCGCTATGTTGCCCTGTTGGACCCCGCCGCTCTGGGCCTGGGTGTGCGGGCCATGAGTTATGTCACGCTCAGCCGCCATGGCGGTGACGAAGGCTCCGCGTTCGAGCGCGAAATTATCGCAATCCCCGAGGTGCTGGACGGTTACTCGGTGGCCGGAGAGTCGGACTACGTGTTGCAAATCGTGGCGGCTGATTTGGGGGTGCTGTCTGAATCGGTGCTGCGCAAGATCATGCGTATCAAGGGCGTGGCCAATATCCGCTCTAACATCGTGCTGAACTGCATCAAGTCGAGCACGGAGTTGCCGCTGGGGCACATCGGGCGGGGGGATGGAGTTGCGCGCAAAGTACGGATTGCAGGGTAAAGGCTGAAGGTGCAGCCCTTGGCATTGCCGGACCACGATGTCAAATGGCGAGGCCTAGTCAAAAATGCCACTCAACAAATCGCCGGCGGCCCCAATCACCGCGCCCACCGCATCACCCGCAATTTCAACAACGCCATCGATCAACTCGTCAAGTCCCCCGCCGCCAGAATCTGACGCGGTATCGCCAACAGACTTCTTGTGCAGGCCAGCGGCTACATTCGGATCCGCGCTCAGTCCATCGACTCCGGAAATGGTGTCAGGCCAACTCTCATTCATATGTGTACCCGCCTTTCGTGAGAATGTCGCGAAGTTGAAAACGGAGATGCCAAGCCTTTGTCCAAGTCTGGACAATTGAATTATGCGACCGAGCGTGAGTCGAGCGCAATAGCGAAATGGTTCACATCGCAGATTCTCAGGTTTTGACTATTTGCGCGGGACCGCAGTGCACCAGTCCTGCGTTTGCACATAGCCCAACAAATACTCCGAGAACCGTTGCGCCGCAGGTGACAGGGGCCTGTCTCGTCGTGTAAAGATCAGGAATTTGCGCCGCACCACTGGGTCCAGCAGCGGGCGACTTTGCAATTGGTGCAGCCGGATCAGGCTGCTGGCATAAGGCAAACAGGTGGTCACGCCCAAACCGGCACTGACCATGGCAAAGGCCGTAGTCATGAAGCCCACCTCGTTGGCCGGGTTCAGCGCCTCGTCGTGCAGCGATTCATGCAAATCCACCCGCAGGCGGTGGGTAAATTCACCCTTGAGCGCAATGACCGGAAAACGCAGCGCGTCGTCCCAAGTTATGCGTTTCTTTTTGTTCAACGGGTGGTCGGCGCGAAAAACCAGGACAAACGGAATTTCGAACAGGGTATGCGCCTCAATATCGGCTGACGGTTCGCGCTCGGGCCCCACGCCAAAGTCCACCTCACCGCTGTGCACCTTGGGCAAGACATGTTCCACCATGCAGTCCGACAGGCGAATCTCGACATTGGGATGCTGCTTTTTAAAACCGGCTATCACTTCTGGCAACACCGACGCAGACATCAGCTGCGGCGCCGCGACACGCACCAAGCCGCGCTTGAGCGCCTTGAGGTCGGTGATGGTGTCCAGCGCGCCATCCAGGTCTTGCAGCAGCCGCGCCACCAGCGGATAAAACTCGCGGCCCGCTTCCGACAGACTGACCTTGCGCGTGCTGCGGTTGACCAACTGAACACCCAGCGTTTGCTCCACCTCTTTGATCAGGCCGCTGAGCGCAGATTGCGTCACATGCAGGTTGGTGGCGGCATCGGTAAAGCTGCTGGTATCTGCCAGGGCCACGAACGCCCGCAATTGGCGCAAAGTGATATTCATTAGTTATCTATATAAATTCATCAAAAAATTCTGTTTGAATGATAGATCAAACTGCCCTTTAATCAAGCCTATTCCGTATCAAACGTCTCGCACTGGAGAAACACCATGGTCATCAAGAAAATCCACCACGTCGCCTACCGATGCATCAATGCCAAGCAAACCGTGGAGTGGTATGCCAAGCACCTGAACATGAACTTTGTGCTGGCCATTGCCGAAGACGAGGTGCCATCCACCAAGGCGCCAGACCCCTACATGCATGTCTTCCTGGATGCCGGCAATGGCAATGTGCTGGCATTCTTCGAGCTGCCCAACAGCCCCCCCATGGACCGCGACCACAACACCCCGTCGTGGACGCAGCACCTGGCATTTGAAGTCGGCACCCTGGACGAGCTGCTGGCGCAAAAGGCCACGCTGGAAGCCGCGGGCATTGAGGTCATTGGTGTAACCGATCACGCGATCTTCAAATCGATCTACTTCTTTGACCCCAATGGCCACCGTCTGGAACTGGCGGTCAACATCGCAACACCGGCCATGAGCAAGGCCCTGGACGATGTGAAGTGGGACATGCTGAATGAATGGGACCGGACCAAGAAGGCCCCAAAGCACGCCGCGTGGATGCACGATGGCAAGGGTTTCGTGGCAGCCTGATGTTCACCCATCTCACCCAGGCGGTAACCCGCCTGCTTGAACTCACCATCGTCGCTTGCCTGTCGGTGATGGCACTACTGGTGTTTGGAAACGTGGTGCTGCGCTACGGCTTTGACTCCGGCATAGCGGTGTCAGAGGAGTTGTCGCGCCTGCTGTTTGTGTGGCTGGTGTTGCTCGGGGCTATTTTGGCCTCGCGCCAGCATGCACATATCGGGTTTGACACCTTGGTCAGGAGTCTGCCACTGGGCCTGCGTAAGGCGGCCATTGCTTTGACCGGCAGCCTGATGCTGGTGACCTGCTTCATCTTTGTGGTGGGTGGCTGGCAACAGACCAACATCAACCTGGACAACAGCTACCCGGTACTGGGCATTTCCTATGCCTGGCTGCATGGCTCGGCCATGGTGTTTGGTGTGGGCATGGGTATCAGCATCGCGTTCAACATCTGGGATGCTCTGACCCAGCCACACACACCAGAGGAGCTGAGCATGACGCTCAACCTGGGGGAACGCATAGAGGACGAGATCGCCCACGTCGCGACCCACCAGAGCGAGAAAACCAAGTCATGAGTGCCATCATTTTTCTGGGCGTGCTTCTGGGAGCCATCGCACTGGGCACGCCAATTGCCTTTGCCCTGCTGTTTGCCGGCATTGCCATCATGTTGCAACTGGGCCAGTTTGATTCGCAGATCGTGGTGCAAAACACCATTGGAGGCGCCGACAACTTTGTGCTGATGGCGGTCCCCTTCTTCATTCTCGCGGGCGAGTTCATGAACGCGGGTGGCCTGTCCAAACGTATTGTGGACATGGCGGGGGCCTTTGTCGGGCACCTGCGCGGTGGCCTGGGTTATGTCGCCATTATTGCTGCCGTGTTGTTGGCCAGCCTGTCGGGGTCGGCCGTGGCCGACACGGCTGCACTGGCGGCCATTCTGGTGCCTATGATGCGCGCGGCCGGGTACGACGTGGGCCGCGCTTGCGGGCTGATGGCGGCTGGCGGCATCATCGCGCCGGTGATCCCTCCATCGATCGGGTTTTTGCTTTTTGGTGTGGTCGCCAATGTATCGGTCACCAAACTGTTTTTTGCTGGCATGGTGCCCGGGGTCATGATGGGTTTGTCGCTGGTCGTGGCCTGGTGGCTGGTGTCGCGCCGCGAATCCACGCAACTCACGCCCAAGCTGCCGTGGGGTGAGCGCATGGCATTGCTGGGCAAGGGTTTCTGGGCCCTGATGCTGCCAGTCATCATCATTGGCGGGCTCAAATTTGGTGTGTTCACGCCCACCGAGGCAGCTGTGGTGGCCGCCATGTATGCCATGTTCGTGGGTCTGGCGATCTACCGCGAGCTTGACTGGAAAGAGGTTTACCACTGCCTGCTGGTTACGGCGCGCACCACCGCGGTGGTACTGCTGTTGGCAGCCATGGCCATGGTGGCCTCGTACATGATCACCATTGCGGATATTCCCGGTCAAGTGGGCAGCTGGATGCAGGTGTTTGCCGGCAACCAATTGGCGCTGGTGACGGCCATGATGGTGGTGGTCTTTCTCGCCGGCATGGTGCTGGACTTCATTCCGATTGTGCTGATCTTCACGCCGGTCTTTCTGCCCATTGCGATTCAGGCCGGTGTGGACCCTGTCTACTTTGGCGTTATCTTCATCATGAATTGCTCCATTGGAATGATCACGCCGCCCGTGGGCGTGGTGCTCAACGTGGTCAGCTCTATCGGCAAGATCACCATGGCGCAAGCCGTCAAAGGAGTGCTGCCTTTTCTGCTGGCGGAGTCGCTGGTGCTGGTCGCTCTCGTTCTGTTCCCGGCATTGGTCACGGTGCCAGCGAGCTGGTGGCGCTAGGCCCGCAGATTCACCTCCCTTCTCTCTCGCTTTTCCCGATCACCTCAGACAACTACCCAGGAGACCTATCCATGAAAACCACTTTCGTAGCCAAGCTCACCGGAATCGCACTGGCCACCCTGATTAGCGCATCCGCCTTCGCCGATGTGACGGCCAAATTTGCCGTGACGCTTTCCGAGAAAACCCACCAGGGCCAGGGCGTTGCCCGCTTTGTCGAACTCGTGGACAAGAAAAGCCAGAGCCGCATCAAAATAAAGCCGTTTTACAACGGCGCACTGGGCAACGATGTGCAGGTTACTTCGTCTTTGCAAGGAGGCACCATAGAGTTCACCGTGCCACAGACCAGCACCCTAACCGGCATGGTCAAGGAGTTTGAGATTTTGGACTTTCCCTTCTTGTTTTCCAGCGAGCAAGAAGCAGAGAAAGTATTGGATGGCGCTACTGGCCAAAAGCTGTTGGAGAAGCTGCCCGCCAAAGGTCTGATTGGGCTGGCTTTCTGGGAAAACGGCTTCTTCAACGCAACCAACAGTAAGCACCCGATCCAGAAATGGGAAGATTTTCAGGGCCTGAAGTTCCGCGCCGTGCAGGCCAAGATTTCACAGGAAACAGTCAAGGCGCTGGGCGCAAACCCGGTGCCCCTGGCGGTACCGGAGCTATACACAGCATTAGAAACTCGCACAGTCGACGGCCAGGGCACACCATCGGCCGTGATTGCTGCGCTCAAGCTCAATGAAGTGCAAAAGTACCTGTCACTGACCAAGCACAGCTACGGCGCATTCCTACCGCTGGTGTCGAAAAAATTCTGGGACAGCTTGCCTGCCGCAGACCAGACTATCTTGCGCGAAGCGGCCGTCGAAACCCGTGCTTACCAACGCGGTATTGCCCGCGATCAGGCCAAGTCGGCAGAGGCCACGATGGCCGGCAAGGGCCTGTTGATCAACGACATTGCACCCGCCGAGCGCCAACGCATGCGCGCGCAGGTAAAACCGGTGTGGGACATGTTTACCAAAGATGTCGGAACCGATCTGGTGGCCGAAGTCACAGGCCAGCTCTCGACCAAATAAGAAGCACTACCATCTGCGTCAATCACCAGGACCAAAGCAGTGACCCTATTGAACGAAACCCATAACTCCGAGTTGCGCAGCTGGGTCACATCGGCCAACGTCGCGGGCAGCGACTTTCCTATTCAGAATCTGCCGTTTGGCGTTTTCCGCCGCACTGGCAGCACGGAGCCTACTCGAGTGGGCGTGGCCATCGGCGATCAGATCTTGGACCTGACCGCGGCGCAGGCCAAGAGCGTGTTTACGGCTGACGCAGATCGGGCCGCCCAGGCCTGCTGCGCGCCGACCTTGAACGCTTATATGGCACTGGGTTCGCAAGCCTGGTCTGCCCTGCGCCTGGCGCTGTCGCGTGCGCTGCGCGAGGGCTATGCATTGCAGTCCGCGCTCAGCACCTGCCTGGTCGCCCAGGCCGACGCCGAATTTGCCGTGCCCGCGCAGATCGGCGACTACACCGACTTCTACACCTCGGTGCACCACGCCACCAACATCGGCAAGCTACTGCGCCCCGACAACCCACTGCTGCCCAACTACAAGTGGATTCCGATTGGCTACCACGGCCGGTCGTCGAGCATTGGGGTCTCCGGCCAGGAACTGCGACGCCCGGTCAGTCAGGTCATGCGCCCGGGCGCGACCGAGCCCGTGCTGGCGGCCAGCGCGCGGATGGATTACGAACTCGAAATGGGCATTTTCATCGGCCCGGGCAATGCACTGGGCGACCCTGTGTCGATGGCGCAAGCCGAGCAGCACGTGTTTGGCATGTGCCTGTTCAACGACTGGTCGGCGCGCGATGTGCAGGGTTGGGAATACCAGCCGCTGGGTCCCTTTTTAGCCAAGAACTTTGCATCTACCCTGTCGCCGTGGATCGTGACGATGGAGGCGCTGGCACCTTACCGCCAAGCTTGGACACGTGCCGAAGGCGATCCGCAACCCCTGCGCTACCTCGACTCTGCTGAGCTGCGTGAACAGGGCGCAGTAGATATTGAACTGGAAGTGCTTATCCAGACCGCCGCGATGCGTCAGCAAGGCCTGTCCGAGCACCGCCTGTCGAACAGCAATTTCCGCGATGCCTACTGGTCGGTGTCGCAAATGGTGGCGCACCACACGGTCAATGGATGCAACCTGCAACCCGGCGATTTGCTGGGTAGCGGCACACAGTCTGGCCCCGCCGTCGACGAGGCTGGGTCCATGATGGAGCTATCCAAGGGGGGCAAGGAGGCCATCACGCTGCCCAATGGCGAGAAGCGCACGTTTCTGGAAGACGGCGACACCATCATCTTCCGCGGTGCATGCCATGCGCCCGGTGCGGCTCGTATTGGTTTTGGCGAAGTGCGAGGCACGTTGCTACCAGCCCGTTCACTGGCCTGACGGAGACAATGCCCATGCTCCAGCTCTACAGCTACTTTCGTAGCTCGGCCTCGTACCGCGTGCGCATTGCACTCCACCTCAAAGGCCTGCCGTTTGAATACGTGCCGGTGCATTTGCTGAAGGGCGGCGGCGAGCAACATGCGGCCAACTACCAGCGCATCAACCCGGCGGAACTGGTGCCCGCGCTGGTGGACGAGGGTCAAGCCATCGGCCAATCGCTGGCCATCATGGAATATTTGGACGAAACGCACCCCGAACCCGCGCTGCTGCCGCGGGACGCGCTGGGTCGAGCCCGTGTGCGGGGCTTGGCCCAATCCATCGCCTGCGAAATCCATCCGCTGAACAACCTGCGCGTGCTGCAATACCTGGAGCGCGACCTGAAGCTGGACGAGGCCACCAGGGCCACCTGGTACCGTCACTGGATCACGCTGGGTTTTACTGCCGTTGAAGCCATGCTGGCCAACAACCCCCACACCGGCACGTTTTGCCACGGCGACACGCCCGGTTTGGCCGACTGCTGCCTGATCCCGCAGATCGCCAATTCACGCCGCTTTGATACGCCGTTGGATGCGTTCCCGACCATCCGCCGCATTGAACACGCCTGCCTGGCGCTCGATGCCTTTGCCAAGGCCGCGCCGCAGCTGCAGCCAGACGCGGTGTAGCGAGAGCGTTCTGACCTGCGTTCGCTGGGGTCTTTTGAATCGCGTTAACCTCTGCCGGCCGCAAAATGGTTTCTATCGTGGACCCAACGGTATTTAGTCAAAGACTGCATGACCAACCCGCCCTCTCCCCCCGCGTTTGAACTCTTTGCCTTCTGGCGCACGTCGGCAACCTACCGCGTGCGAGTGGCGCTGAACCTCAAAGGGCTGAAGGCGCAGGAGCGTATCGTCAACCTCGATTTAGGCGAACAGCGCAACCCGGATTTCCTGAAAATCAACCCGCTGGGCGCTATTCCTGCCCTGTTAGAACCCGGTCATGCCCCACTGACTCAGTCGCAGGCGATCCTGGAGTATTTGGACGAATTTCAACCGACACCGCCCTTGCTACCCACAGACCTGCACGGCCGCGCCCGGGTGCGCTCCTTGGCAGCCATGCTGGCCGCCGACACCCACCCGCTGATCACGCCGCGTGTCAAAAAATACCTGACCTTGAACGCTGCCTTTGACGATGCTGCGTGGCGCGCCTGGCAGATCCAGTGGCTCGGCACCGGCTTGGCAGCGGTTGAACAGCGCCTTGCCAGTGAAAAAGAGACTGGTAGGTTCTGCCACGGCGACACACCCACGATGGCCGACATCCTGCTGTCCAGCATCGTGGTGATGACGCGTGTGTTCAAAATCACCGTGCCCGACATTCCTACCACCGACCGCATCATGCAAGCCTGTGACGCGCATGAAGCCTTTGCCAAGGCCGAGCCGTCTCGCCAAGCCGGCGCACCAGCGTAATCTTTTTCCCTGAACCTCAACTTCAAACAACTTTTATGAACATCCAGAAATCCGTTTTGAACATCGCTCTGAGCGCAGCATTGGCAGTCACCGCACTGGGCATGGGTGCCGTCGACACGGCACATGCTGCTGCGCCTATGGTCAAGACCTCGGCCCCGGGCTACTACCGCATGATGCTGGGCGACTTTGAAGTGACCGCCCTGTCTGACGGCACGGTCAATCTTCCAGTTGATAAGATTCTGACCAACACCACGCCGGCCAAGGTCAACAAGGCCCTGGCCAAGGTGTATCAGTCTGCACCACTGGAGACCTCGGTCAACGGCTACCTGATCAACACCGGCAGCAAGCTGGTTCTGATCGACACCGGTGCGGCCAAGCTGTTTGGCCCCACACTGGGCGACCTGGCTGCCAACCTGAAAGCCGCCGGCTACCAGCCCGAGCAGGTGGACGAGGTCTACATCACCCACATGCATGCCGACCACGTAGGCGGTCTGATGGACGGCGACAAGCTGGTGTTCCCCAATGCCACCATCCGTGCGGACAAGCAGGAGGCCGACTACTGGCTCAGCCAAGCCAATATGGACAAGGCGCCGGCCGATGCCAAAAGCTTTTTCCAGGGCGCCATGGCGTCGTTGAACCCGTACGTCAAGGCGAGCCGCTTCTCCCCATTTGATGGCAATACCGAACTGGTCCCTGGCGTCAAGGCCATGGCCTCGCACGGGCACACCGCCGGCCACAGCACCTATGTGGTTGAAAGCAAAGGCCAGAAGCTGGTGCTGTGGGGCGACCTGATGCACGTGGCTGCTGTGCAGTTTGACGAGCCATCGGTGACGATCGCGTTCGATTCCGAAAGCAAAGCCGCTGCAGCGCAGCGCAAGGCAGCCTATGCGGATGCCGCCAAGGAGGGTTACATCGTGGGAGCCTCTCACCTCGCATTCCCGGGCTTGGGCCGGCTGCGCGCCAATGGCAAGGGCTATACCTGGGTGCCGCTGAACTACAGCGTGGTACGGTAAGGCATTAGAGCGGCGAGGCGAGGCGCCCGGTTTGGCAGACTGTTGACTAAACCGGCAGATCGCACGTTGCACCCGTGAGAAGCCAATTACGATAAGGATCGCCATGGATCAGCTCAAGGAAGCGCTACTGTCGGAACTCCGCAAGTTGGACGGCGTTCAGGATAGACCTTCGCCGGTGTCCGACGGCACTGCCCTGTTTTATTTTGAGAAAGAGTTCGCCCATTTTCATGATGGCAATGAACTCGATTTGAGACTCACAAAGTCGAAGATACAGCTGCTGGGGCTCTCCCATCCCAAAGGCTCCATTCACCACCCTACTCGCTCACCTAACTCACCGTGGATAGAAGTCCGGTTCCAGACGGCCGACGATATTGCGCATGTGAAGCAGCTTGTGGGCATCGCAATCGCGCAGCTTTGAAGTGGCATGCCTATGATCTGCCGTCTTACAAACGAAGACGATCCCCGGCATTCAGGAGGAGAACATGAAGACGTCAGACGCCAGCGAGGAGCTATCCGCCTCCGAACGGATAACGGAAAAGATCGCCAGTCTTGGAGGCTGGCGCGGCGCTGCCTTGGCCAGAATGCGCAAATTCATCCAGGATGAGGAACCAGCGGTCGTTGAAACATGGAAGTGGATGGGCACACCGGTGTGGGAACTCAACGGCATCATCTGCACTGGTGAGTCTTACAAGGACAAGGTCAAGCTGACGTTCGCCAAGGGCGCGTCCTTGAAAGACCCGGCCTCGCTTTTCAACTCCAGCTTGGAGGGAAATGCGCGTCGGGCTATCGACATCTTTGAGGGACAGGATGTGAACTCCGCCGCCTTCAAGGCATTGATTCGTGAGGCCATCACGCTTAACAGCGCCGGCAAGGCGAAACCGGCGAAGAAAGCCAAAACCTGAATTTCAGTCCCGTGCGGATGCCGTTTCTGCGTCTGTGAAGCAGCGTAAGGCGAAGCCTACGTGCAGGGCCGCTCCCATATACAAGACGTCTTCATCGATATTGAACTGAGGATGGTGATGCGGGTAACAGGCGCCGTGGCGTTCGTTGCGCACGCCGATGAACGCCATCAACCCGGGGTACACCACCAGAAAGTCTCCAAAATTCTCGGAGACCATGAGCGGCGCAAACGGAATTAACACCTCTGCACCAAACAGGTCTTGCACAGTCTGCTCCGCCAAATGGCTGCTGTGGGCGTCGTTGACCAACATGGTGCCCCCGCGCCGAATGCTCACTTCAGCGGTGGCTCGGTAGGTGTCGGCCGTGGTTTGTACTACTCGACGCAAGGCCGCCTGCAGGTGGGCTTGATCTACCGGGTCGGTGGTTCGCAGGGTGCCAGCCAACACGGCCCTGTCGGCAATGACATTGCCCGCCGCGCCGCTGTGCAACTTGCCAAATGTCAGCGCAGCCGGGTGTGTGGGGTCAATTTCGCGCGACATAATGTGCGAAAGATTCATGACGATTGAGGATGCCACCACGATCGAATCGATCCCGCGGTGCGGATTGGCACCGTGGCAGCCCACGCCCTTCACCACTATGTCAAAAATATCGCAGGCGGCCATGCGTGTGCCGGCTTGCACAGAATTTTGCCGGTCTCAATCTCTGACCACAGGTGAATGGCGAAGGCACTTTTGACCGGGAATGGCGGCCAGCGCCTTCAGTATCTCGGCCGTGCCTCCACCGCGCTCCTCGGCATGTTGGAAGCACAGTTTCACCGTGCCTGGCATCTCGTTTTTCAAGTGTTGGAACACCTGGGCAGCGCCAAGCAGCATCGCCACGTGTCCATCGTGTCCGCAGGCATGCATGACACTCGGTGTTTTAGAGCAATAGTCGAGATGTTCGTTTTCCTCATGAATGGGCAAGGCATCCATGTCTGCTCGCAAGGCTACTACTCGGGATGTATCGGTCCCCTTGATCGTTGCGACCACGCCGTAATCACCCGCCAGTTCGAAGGGAATGTTCATCTTGTGCAGTTCTCTTTGCACCAATTGTGAGGTGCTCTGCTCCTCGAAAGAGAGTTCTGGCTGGGCATGCAGCGTGCGCCGAAGCGTCACCATGTAATCTTGGTAGCGCATGGCGAGATCGGTCACTGATGCGTTCATGTTTCGCTCCCAATTAATTGTTGCCATTGCCCGCTTGGACCCCACTTGCCATGGTTTTCTTCAATAAGGGCCACAGGCCCAACAGGCCTAGCACAGGGCCGGGCAACAGCAGCCACAAAGCCTTGCTGCCCAGTACCTCAATGACGCCCAATATCAACGTGATGCTCACAATCGTGATGAAAAATCCGATGCTGTTTTGAATGGCCAACGCACTACCCACCCATTCAGGGGGGCAGCTTCGCGCTGAAACGGAGGAAAATTGCGGTGAATCGGCCACCACAAAATAACCCCAAACCAGCAAAACGGCAAACCTCAACCCTAACGAGTCTTGCGCTAGCAAAGGGTACATCAGGCACATCGTGCCCGACGCCAGCAAGGCGAAAGCGGCAACAAAGACACTGTCGAACTTACGACTCAGGCTCCCACCCCGGATGCACCCCAAAAAGCCAGCTGAAATGCCCAAAAAAATGATTACCGCCACAGATCCAGGCAGGTCAGGGTGCAGTTGACGAGCATCGAATAAAAGCTGCGCGGTCAGCCAAGGCAGCACAGCCCAGAATGCACAAAGCTCCCACATGTGCCCAAAGTAACCCAAGGCTGCAGCCCTAAAATCAGGTATCTGGAACACCCGGAAGACTCGGCCAAAGGAGTTGGCGTGGTGAGCCGATGTCTTCTCTAAATATGGGCCATCGCCCAAAAAGTAAACCAGGGCGGCGCCTACCACGGCCAGTATCGATGAGGCCTGAATCACAACCTGCCAGGACAAGCTCGCCCCCAAAGCCCGAATGCCATGTGGCAATGCCGTGCCCAGTGTCAGCATACCCACTAGCAGGCCCAGGGCTGCCCCAAACTTGCTACCCACCCCCTGCCCACGATCATCTTCATGCCCAATGAGTAAATGCCCGCAAGGCAAACCCCCACCGCGAAACGAAACAGCAAACCCGACGCGAAGCCGCTCCAAGCACCGGAAAAGCCAGCATTGATACCGGCACCGACGATGCAGGCCAGGGCAAAAATTCGGTCGGCCGAATACCGGTCAGCCCAACCCGAATAGGCTAGCCAGAGCGTTCCTGCAATAAAACCGGACTGGGTGGCCGCAATCAGCAACGCAAATTGTGCCGGCCCGATCTGCCAGGCAGCCATCAGGTCATCGGCGGCGCTGTTCGGGCTGAACCAGAGTGAAGTGCCCATCCACTGGGCCAGCACGATCAGGCCCACAGCCCGCCGCTGGTTCATGCGCAGTGGGTCAGCGCTGAAGTCAGGTCATCGATCAGGTCATCGGCGTTTTCAAGACCGACTGACACGCGCAACAGCCCTTGCGGCGTCTTGCTATCGGGGCCTTCAATGGAAGCGCGGTGTTCAATCAAACTCTCCACGCCGCCCAGGCTCGTCGCACGGGTGAAGATCTCGACGTTGGCGGCCAGGGCCATGGCGGCGGCCTTGCCGCCTTTGACCTCGAATGACAGCATGCCGCCAAAACCAGACATTTGTCTGGCCGCCACCGCATGAAACCGGTTGCTAGACAGACCGGGGTAATGCACGACGCTTACCTTGGCGTGCTGTTGCAGGAACTCAGCGACCTTTTTTGCGTTGACGCAGTGTGCCTGCATCCGATACGGTAAGGTGGGCAGGCTGCGCATGACCAACCAGCAGTCAAAGGGTGAAGGTACTGCTCCGCCAAACAGTTGTGCAGTGCGCAACTGGGCAAAGTGCGCATCATCAAGCCGGGTGATGACCGCGCCGCCCAGCACGTCGCTGCGACCACCCAGGTACTTGGTGGTGGCATGTATCACCATGTCGCAACCCAACGCCAGCGGCTGCTGGAGCACCGGGCTGGCAAAGGTGTTGTCGGCAATGGCGCGGGCACCATGCTCATGCGCAATCTCTGCGATAGCGGTGATGTCCACACATTGCAGCAGCGGGTTAGACGGCGTTTCAATCCAGATGATCTTGGTTTGGGGCGTAAGCGTATTGCGAATCGTGTCAAGGTTCGTCATGTCGATGAACGACGCGATGACACCCCACTTCGCGAACAGATGTTTGAGCACGTTGGCCGTGCCGTGGTAAATGTCAACCGGAGCGATCACATGATCGCCGGGCGTCAATCCCTGGAAGATAGCCGTGACCGCTGCCAGACCGGAGCCAAAGGCTGCACTCGTTGCGCCTCCTTCAAGAGCCGCCAGCGCCGCTTCCAGGGCGTTGCGGTTTGGATTGTGATTGCGAGAATACAAAAAACCCCGAGAGTAGCCGCCGTCTGCATCGCGCTCGAATGTGGTGGACAGATGAATCGCCTCGGTGACAGCGCCCGTGCTGGCATCGACGCTATGACCAGCGTGGACAGCCAGTGTCTCGAACCGGTATTTTCTTTCGGGTTTCATATTACTTCAGGGGTGGTTTATTTAACCCTATTGTGCAGGGAACTATTCATCATTGGCCGCGACAGCCGAATACGTCGACACTAGTCTTGCCAGTTCAGGTGTGGAATATCTTGGACAAGATCATGCAAACGACTCCAATTCAACAGTCGCAGCCAGCGCAATACTCGGCGCAACATAGTCGGCCACCATCCACGCGCGACTCGGATGCGCAGCGGCCTCGCGCAGCAAATCCAGCACCACGTTAATCGACGGCTTATCCAACGCGGCAAAGGGCTCGTCCAGCAACGTAACCGCCGCGCCAACAGCAAAGGCCGCTGCCAGAAACACCTTGCGTTTCGTTCCGGTGGACAACATATAGAGTGATTTGGGCAGATGGGCCGCCAGACCCAAAGCGTCTGTCAGTTTTGCCAAAAGCGCATGATCAAAGGCGGGGTACTGTTTGCGTAAGCTGTCCCAATACGCTTGGGGTATCAATGCATCGAAGGCCTGGGTGCGTGGGTCCACCCAAAACACCTGGCTTCGGTAGGCCTGGACCTGGTCGGCAAGAGACACACCATTGATCTGCAAACTGCCGCTTAGCGCGGGCAGCTCCCCAGCCAGCAGGCGCAGCAGCGTGGTTTTGCCGGTGCTCTCGTCACCACCCAACCAGGTCACACCCGGTGGGAGGCTGAGCGAAAAGCCCGCAAACAGCGCCGGTTGTTTGGCGTACCCAAAGCCAAGCCCTTCGGCCCGCAATACGACGAGAGACTGTTCGCCCATGCCCGGTGCGCCACCGCGTTCGCGGGTCAGTCCTGTGGCGTGGATGGCGTGGGCGGCGTGACGGTTGCGCGCGCCAGCATGCGGGTCACGGCACGCGGGTCCATGCCGTACATGTCGGCAAAAACTTCCAGCGATTTGCCGCTGGCCTTGAACGCCTGCAACAGGGCTTCGGTCTTGGCGGCACGGGCTTCGGCGTCCACCATCGCTTCGTCGAGTGCGGCGTTTGCCGCTTCGTCGCGGCTGCGCACCAGTTCGGCATAGGCTTGGGGGCTCAGGCCAGAGGCTTCCCACGCCACGACGATGCGCTGGATCAGCTTGGGACGCAAATCCTCTTTGATGCGCGTCTGGCGGCGGCGGAAAACTTCCAGCAACGCATGGTGTACGTGCTCGGGCGCCATGACTTCGACCGGCTTGCCTTGAAGGTCATGGCGGTCTTCGCCCGACGCTACGGCAGTCAGGTAGCGGGTAGAACGGGTGTGCAGTGACAGAGCGGCCTTGAGGCTGTCGCGCTCAAACACATCGGGGTGCGCTTCTTGTAAGTCCTGAAAAATGCCGCGTTTGAGCGGCAAGAACACCGCGCCAAACAGTGCCGGGTACAGCGCGGCCATTTTTTCCAGCACCGGGAAGACATCGGGTTTGGGTGCGCGCTTGGGGGCCGCTGGCGCAGCACCATCAGGGGTATCGACGGCATGGGCCGCGTCAACTGCATCAGTGACAGGGCCTTCAGCAGATGTGACGGGCGCTACGGGTTCAACCGCTTCGGAAGGAGTGGAAGGCAAGGCGTCGGTCATGAAAAATTCGGAAAAATCTGGCGAAAAAGCTCTCCATCATGCCAGCGATTGGTTTTTTGTTTCAGAAGCCCTGGGCGGCAGAGCGTTTTGCTCCGTGTCCCCCGCCCTGCGGGCTCCTCCTTGACCTGCACAAAATGCGCTGCCGCCCCGGACTTTTACCGCGATACGGTTCGCAGCCCCACGCCGAGCGCCGCGCCCACGCTCAACAGCAGCACCAGCGCGGCTCCCAGCAGGGTTGCGCCGTACCAGCCGCGGTCCATAAAGACACCAAAAACGAGGGGAGAAATGGCAAAACCGGTGTCCAGACCAGAATACACCAGGCCATAGACGCGGCCGGTTGCGCCCTTTGGCGTGGCTTTTTTGATCATCATGTCGCGCGACGGGCCGCCGATACCGACCGCAAACCCGGTGATGGCCAGCACCACCATCGTGGCGGTGCCGCCCAGCCAACCGGTGCCGCAAATCGCCAGCAACACGGCGCCTGCAGCCATCGCCATGGCAACCACGCGGTCGCTGTTGGCGGCGCGGACGGCGATGAAGCCTCCCACAAACATCCCCACCGCTCCGCACAGCATATAGGCCGTCAGCGTGTAGGTGGCGGCTTCAAAGCTGATGCCGTGCATGGCCTTGAGGATGGAGACCGAGAAGCTTTGCACCACGGCCAGCGTCATGGTGGACAGCAAGAAGAAACCAAAGCACCACCACACCACTGGCAGCTTCATGAAGGCCATGTCATGCTCGGCATCGCCCGCGTCCTGCGGGTCGCGGCGCACCACCTGGGTGCTGAGCTTGTCGCGCTGTAGCACCAGCAAAATCAGGATGACCACGTACATCACTGCGGCGGCCACATAGGCATTGCGCCAGCCAATTGCTGCACCAAGTCCGGCAAAGAACACGGGGGCCGCGGCCCAGCCCAGGTTGCCGGTCAAGCCGTGGGCGCTGAAGGCATAGCCCAGGCGGGGCGCTGATACGCGCTGGTTCAGGATCGTAAAGTCCACCGGGTGGAACGTGGCATTGCCCAGGCCCGCCAGCGCCGCCACCAGAACCAGACCCGTGTAGCCGGTGACCATCGACGCCGCCACACAGGCTGCGATAAAAATACCCAGCGCCGTGAACATCAGCGGCCGCGCACCCAGCCGGTCCACGACAAAGCCGGCGCATGCCTGGCCCACACCCGAGACTACAAAAAAGGTCGTCATCAAGAGGCCCAGCTCGGAGTAGCTGAGGCCAAACTCCTTCATGAACACCGGAAACATCAACGGCAGCAACAGGTGCCCGAAGTGGGAACTTGCGTGGGCCAGACCGACCAAACCGATGATGGTGGCGTCCTGTTGCATGGGTACCGCCGGGGCTGCAGCGGGGGCACTACTCAAGGTTGTCGTGTTCATTCCGCAATGGTAGGACGCAGTGCCACATGCTTGAATACGACAATAAGACAATAATCATCGAAATTCCGCCAAATTCAAACCAGCGCCATGCCTGCCCTCAAGCCCCGCCCCGCTTTGACCACCGTGCGTTTCGACGATTCCGCCAACCGCGCCCCGTCGGCCGATCGCCCCGTGCGCAGCCGCGCCAGGCCACTCGCCATGGACGCCCACATCGAGCCCCACCACCATGCCTGGTCGCAGTTCACCTACTGCGCCAGCGGCCTGATGCAGGTGACCGTGACCCAGGGCGGCGTGCAAACCACCTACATCGTGCCGCCCACGCGGGCCGTGTGGATTCCACCCCTGGTGCAGCACCGCGTGGTCGTGCTGGAGGACGCCGAACTGCGCACCGTTGACCTGGACCCCTCGGTCACGCCA
>JANXVI010000130.1 GCA_025351745.1 Rhodoferax sp. | reverse complement strand
AAGCGGTAGCTGGTCGCGCGACCAATTGACGTTTTGGTGACGCGCAGTAGGCCAGCTTTGACCAAGGCCTGAACATGGCGGCGGGCTTGCTTAGGCGACAGCTCGCATTGCTTGGCAACGGTGCCAACGCTTGGGCGAATGCTGGTGCCGTCCGCGCGGGCATAGTTACTCATCGCCAATAGCACAAGTTTGCGAACAGGTGGGGCAACCTTTGCAGCCCATATAAGCGCATATTTGCTCTGTGCGGCGGTCACGTCCGGCCCCCCAGCGATGCCAACACGCCCAGTACAGCATGCCAAGCGCGAAGCGAGTAGGCGCCTTTCGCGCTGGCCACGCGGTAAAACGCCGGGGTGCGTTTTGGCTGTACGTGGTCCAAGGTGAAGCCGTGCTGTGCCAACAGTGCGGCGGTGGCTTCATAGTCCTGTACAGATGGGCCACTCTCAGGTAAAATGTGCGGGTGCTTTGTTTGGTTTGTTGCTGCGTAGTGCCCCGCTGATCCGGGGCATTCGTCTGTCTGGATATCTCGCATCACTTCGCACCGCCTGCGCGACTCGCTGCGATTCGTGCGTCTACCCAGGCGTCTACGTCTGCCAGCACCCAGGCGACTGCCCTCTGTCCTATCTGTATCGGCGCTGGGAATTTGCCGGCCTTCACCAGGGCCAGGCAGGTACTGCGCTTCAAAGAAGATAGGCCCAGCACGACGGGCAAGCGGCCTAATCGGGGGTGTTGATGTGTTTGCATAACGGCTCCAATGAGTGGCCGCCCGAATGTCAGGACGTGAGGCGGCCGTTTAGGCCCCTAACCCATGCGCGGGTTGTCCATTCGGTTTTTTGCTACTGGCGCGACACGGGGGTGAGTCAGCAGTCCAATTGCACCGACAGCCTGAATTGCTCAGGCTGCGGCGCCACTATACCAATTACGTCTGAGAGCGTCTTTTAACGACC
The DNA here is from genome assembly GCA_025351745.1 of Rhodoferax sp. GTDB lineage: Bacteria > Pseudomonadota > Gammaproteobacteria > Burkholderiales > Burkholderiaceae_C > Allorhodoferax. The sequence continues at coordinate 1,578 of JANXVI010000130.1, read as the reverse complement.
AGTTGAATCCGCCACCCACGAAAAAACGGCCCCGCAAAGGGCCGCTCTGTAGGCTACTTCGCCAGGTCTATGCAGGAACGGGGTATGTTGCGGTGCGACTGGTGGCGGCGTGGTGCATGCGGCGCGCGGTGTCTTCGATAATCATTAGAAGGTTCTGTGTCGCCTCAATGTTTTCGGCAATATCCCACTCGTCCAGCAAGGCGCAACCAGCAACGGACAGCGCCGTAATTTCGCTCGCTAAATGTTCGATGTCTGACAGGGTGGCGTGTGGTGCATTTGCCATATTGAATACCTATTTTGGGTTTTCACAGAACCGCTGTGCCGGGTGCCTGTAGCGCTCAGGCGGCGCGTTTTCTGATTTGCTTTACGTTGCTGGCGGTGGGCGTATCAAGTAACCTAAAAAGGGTTTCAAGGGCTTCGCGTTTTTCGTCCATATATCCGTGCCCGTCATAGTGGCGGGCCTGCACACCGGACACACCGTGAGATTGCAAACGCCCGCGCCATTCGCTACTTATGCGCGCGCTGGCCAGGAGCGTTTCAACACCCGACCGTATGCGCTTCGCTTGGAAATCGGCAATGCCCACGGCTGCGGCGCTGGCCCAGTTGCTCAAGGTGGTGTTGGCAATGTGCGAGTTACCGCCATCAGTGGATAGCGCAAATTCGCCACCCGGCTTGCACTCCGTTAACGCGGCGACAGCAAGGGGCACCAGCGGGACGACGTGCGGCCTTGCGTGCTTGCCAGGACGCCCCTTGCTGTCGTAGAGGGTTATCGCGGTGGCGGCTGCGTCGGTGGCGTCTACGTTGATGTCCTTGGTTTGCAGCCGCACCAGTTGCTCAATACGTTGACCCCCAGTCAACAGGTGAAGCCTTAGTACGGCGCCTTTGAACCCAGGCATAGCCTTGATGGTCTGCCAGTAGGCGCGCATTTCGGCAGCATTCAAAGGGTTCTTGTCGGGCTTGTTGTGGGTCTCGTCCGGTTGTGTGTCTGCGGCCGGGTTGCCCGTGATGTTGAACGCTTTGAAGCGCACCGGAATGCTGGCCTTAGAGCGTGAAGCCTTCGCGGTCTGGTAAGCGCTGCGCACATAGGATCGCAGCTTGTTACTGGTGCGCCCCTTGCCGGCGTCCAGAAGGGTGCGCATCATGTCCGCTACCTGTTCGCTGGTTACTTCGTTGGCAGGTAGCGCAGCGCACTCCGGCCACGCATCAAGAACGTGAAGCCGGAACAGAGAGCGCACGTTTTTGTGCGAGGTGCGGCCCAACTTCTCCAGGTTGGCACAGTACGCGTTCAGCAGGGCCGACAGCGTGTTTTCCTTGGCATTGCGGGCCAGGGCCTCAGATTTCAGTTTGGCGGCTTTGGCGTCGACCAGGCGCTTTTCCGCCACACCCACGAAGCCACCCGCGGCTAGGTTGGCATGGTGCAGCGCGGCCATCGCTTCGGCTGCACGCTCTGCGGCTTTGACCGAGTAACCGCGGTCCGTTGGTTGCAGACTTTTGACCGGGGCGGCGCTGTCATAGGGTCCGATTACTACCCTTGTTGTTTTTCCACCCAGGGTGACGCGCCAGTAGAGCATCGTTGTG
>JANXVI010000129.1 GCA_025351745.1 Rhodoferax sp. | reverse complement strand
AAGCGGTAGCTGGTCGCGCGACCAATTGACGTTTTGGTGACGCGCAGTAGGCCAGCTTTGACCAAGGCCTGAACATGGCGGCGGGCTTGCTTAGGCGACAGCTCGCATTGCTTGGCAACGGTGCCAACGCTTGGGCGAATGTTGGTGCCGTCAACTTGTGAATAATTGGCAAGCGCAATCGTCACGAGTTTTCTGACCGGTGGTGCAATTCTTGCCGCCCATATAAGCGCGTATTTGCTGGGTGATGTTGCGGTCACTTCCGGCCCCCCAGCGATGCCAAAACATCCAACACCGCACACCAAGCCCGCAGTGAGTAGGCGCCTTTACTGCCGGTAATGCGATAGAACGCTGGCTCCCGGCGCGGCGTCCGGTGTTCGAGGGTAAATCCGTGGTGGGCAAAAAGGGCGGCCGTGGCTGCGAAGTCGTTGCTAGAAGGCATGGCTTCGGGCACAATGGCGCGGCTAGTGTGTTTGTGTGTCACGAGAAGCCGGGTTACCGCCCGGCTTTCGTCTGTCTGGGTGTCTCGCATTACTTCGCACCCCGATGCTTTCCGGCGGGGGTCCCACCTTCCTCAAGGACTGCGAGGGCTTCACGCACTCGGTCAAAGTCGTAGCGGATAGCCGAGCCTATGCGGTAGAACGGTAGGATTCGATTTGTGATTCGGTCTTTGCGCACCCAGGCTAGCGACATGCCAATGGACTTGGCGATAACTGTATCGCTCGCGGCGATAGGGGGAATGGTGGTTTGCATGGCGGTCCTGTAGAGGGCGCCGCCCGAATCTTCGCAAGGGGGCGGCGGTGTTTACCACCCCCGTAACTCCATGCGCCGAGCTACCACCCAGTGTTGATCGTCTGTGCAGCCCGGGGACGGAGCTAGCAGCCAAACGCACTGCCCTTTCCATTTACTCAAAGGGTGAGTTACAGGGATTACCTCCCGTGGCGATCACTGTATAGGTTGGCAATATTTCGAAGTGGTCGTATCAGCACACGCAGTATTAAGCGGCGTGCTGGCCTAAGTGAGTGGCACCATATCGACTTACGCCCGTGCTTACGTGGGCACCAAAGAAAAAAGCCTGCTATCGATGTGATAGCAGGCTTTCATTACGCCATAAGGCTTAACTGGTGGGATCTGAGAGATTCGAACTCTCGACCTACGGATTAAGAGTCCGCTGCTCTACCAGCTGAGCTAAGATCCCTGACGGAAAAATTGGTGGGACCTGCGGGGGTCGAACCCACGACAAACGGATTAAAAGTCCGCTGCTCTACCAACTGAGCTAAGGTCCCGACAAAAACTAGCAAGCTAGCTTGCTACTTTCCGCGAAGCTCTAAATTATAGCGTTTTTTGCTGGGTTGATTGCACCGATTCAGAAATTTTATCCAGTACCCAACCAGCCGCGCACATGCCAAAGGTAGCGGTTACCGAAACAGACGAGCCGTATCCTTGACAATTGAGTGAATTGTCACCCTGCTCTATCTGGCAGGATGCATCTGCAGCCTTGACAGCCTCGCGGCTAAACACACAGGCAACACCCATGCGCTTGCCATCACGCGGTGCATTGTGGGCCTTGCGCAGGCGGTAGCGCATTTGCGCCAGCAGCGGGTCATGTGTGGTTTCACTGAGGTCAGCAACGTCCACCTTGTGCGCATGGCGCTTGCCGCCCGCTGCACCGACGGAAATGAATGTCGTCTTGCTCCGACGCGCCCAGTCGGCCATGGCGGTCTTGGCTTTTATTTGGTCGCAGGCATCGACAACAGCGTCGACCCCCTGTGGCAAGAGGGTCGGCCAATTGTCGGGCTCGACAAAGGCGTCGACACACAGTACTTCACATGCAGGGTTGATCAGCACAATGCGCTCCTGCATGGCGATGGTTTTGGCCATGCCCAACGTGGAGCTGAGTGCATGGACTTGGCGATTGATGTTGGACTCGGCGATGTGGTCAAGATCAATCAACGTCAGGCGGCCCACTCCACTGCGTGCCAATGCTTCCGCAACCCAAGAGCCCACACCGCCGATGCCGACCACAGCAATATGGGATTGGAAGATAACTTGGGACGGGCCAACTCCATAGAGACGCTCCAAGCCAGAGAAGCGCCTCGCCCCGCCTGCCTCCTGCGCATCCGACTCAGGCAGACCCGTGGTGACGTTAGCCTCGCTCACACCGCTTTACCGAAGGCGTGCCAGACGATCCTTGGCGGCCTGCGCAGCCTCCGAAGCGGGGTAGTTGGCAATCAACTCGTCCATCGTCTTGCGGGCGCCTTTGTTGTCCTTTAACTCCAATTGGCAATTGGCAATCGCCAACAATGCCTCCGGTACGCGCATGTGGTCGGCACCCATTGCTACCAACGCTCTGAAGCTTGCCAACGCGTCTTTGTAATCTTTGGTGGCATATTGGGCATTGCCCAACCAAAATAATGCGGATGGACGAAAGCCCGTCTTGGGATAGCGGTTGAGAAAGTTGACAAAAACCGCTTGCACAGCAGCAAATTCGCCTCTGCGGAAAATGGCCATGGCAGCCTCATAGTCCTGCTTTTCACTCGGTTCGGCCAAAACCTCCCGACCATCTATCGTCACGCGGGTAGGCTCAAACTTGCGCAGCCGTTCGTCCACATTTTGGACGGCGTCTTTTTGCTGGCGCTGCAGTTCGGCTACATCGCGCGCCATTTGCTCGTCCTGGCCACGCAACTTCGCAAACTCCGTGCGCATCACATCCAGTTGTCCTTGCAGGTCAACCAGATTGCGCTGCAACTGGGCCGATTCTTCCGAAGCACGCCGCGTTTCTTCGGCCAGCTTTTGCTCAGTGGCTTGCACCTTTTGGCGCAAGTCCAGAATAGCCTTGCGCGCCTCTTCATCGTCGAAAAGGCCCGCA
>JANXVI010000125.1 GCA_025351745.1 Rhodoferax sp. | reverse complement strand
CTAAAGCAGAATGGAAGAAACTACTGCCTGCGACCAACTTCGAGGTGTTGTTCGAAGAGAGCACAGAGCGTGCGGGCAGCAGCGCACTTAACCTTGAAAAGCGCGTTGGAACTTTTGTCTGTTACGCCTGCAATTTTCCTTTGTTCAAAAGCGAGTTCAAGTTCGACAGCGGTACCGGCTGGCCGAGCTTTTTTGATGTCCTTCCCGGCGCAATAGACAAAAGCCGCGATTTCAAATTAATCCTGCCGCGCACTGAATACCACTGTGCCCGCTGTGGCGGCCACCAGGGCCATCTGTTCAACGATGGACCTAAACCAACCGGGTTGCGCTACTGCAACAACGGTGTCTCGTTACAGTTTTCCCCCGCTGACCAAAAACTACCAGAATGGCGCACGTGAAATGCTTCTCAGAACCGTTGCGGCGCTCTAGTCTTTTATCGGCCTGCGTCAGGCCGAAGCGGCTCGCTTGACCAGTGGTCCTGAGAAGATCAGCCGCACCGAGCCATGCATGCCGCCGCCTTTCTGCACATCACCTTTTAGTGGGCGGCTGGGCTAACCAGTGGATTGCGATCCAATCCGAGTTTGCGATTGGGGCTTTGTGCGCCGCGCGCCTAGATTTTTTGACTTTGGGCAACAATGCCAAAACGCAGGCATTGGGAAAACCTCCTGTCTGCCAGACTTCCAACGAAAGATAAACCATTGCTCCGCCACGCCGTGTTCCGCCATGCCACTCGATTGTTACCCCTGCTTGCCATTGTGATGGCCTTTTATTTGACTGGTTGTTCTGCCACCGGTGTACTCAACGCGGTGACATCGAGCAGCGGCTACGTACTGAAAGCTGATGTTGCCTATGGACTGCGGCCGCGCCAAAGGCTCGACATATATACCCCAATATCGGCTCGGCCAGCGACCGGCTGGCCGATCGTGGTATTTTTTTACGGTGGCTCGTGGAACACCGGCGCGCGATCCCAGTACCGGTTCGTTGGCGAGGCGTTGGCTTCGCGCGGTGTGTTGACGCTGGTGGCTGACTACAGGCTCCATCCCGAGGTTCGATATCCCGACTTCCTTAGCGACAGTGCGCAGGCGTTGGCCTACGGACTCGACGAGGCTGCGAACCTGGGCGGCGATCCGAAGCGGGTGTTCGTGATGGGCCACAGTGCCGGCGCCTACAACGCGGCGATGCTTGCGCTTGATGCACGGTGGCTCAAGGAAGCCCGTCATGGACCGAATGAACTTGCCGGCTGGATCGGTCTGGCGGGGCCTTACGATTTCTATCCGATCACCAACCAGGATGCGAAGCCAGTGTTCTTTCACCCGAACTACCCGGCGAATTCGCAGCCTATTGGGTTCACGCGGCCGGACGCGCCACGCACCTTTCTTGCCGCGGCGCATCAAGACAAGGTGGTCAATCCGCAGCGCAATGCAGTGCAGCTGGCGCACAGTTTGGAGGCCGTGGGTGTGCCGGTTACGTTGAAGCTATACCGCTACGCTAGCCACACCACGATGATCGGAGCATTTGCATGGCCGTTGCGTTTGATCGCACCGGTGTTGGCGGACGTGCTGGCGTTTATCGAGGCGACGCCGCCGTCGCGCTGACGTGTCGTCCAACATGAGTCTGGCGAACGGAAACCTGCCGGTTTGGTGAAGGTGCTTAACAGTCCACGCCCATTTACCCTATTCGCTCCTACCAATGCGGACTTTGCCGCACTGAAAGCTGGCACGGTAGGCACCATGCTCCAACCTGAAAACAAGGAGATTTAGACAACCAACGTGACGCACCATGTTGTGGCCCGCAAATCAACGGTGTTGTTGATGTGGTCGACCATAACGGGTTCAGCTTGCTGCGCCGCATCGCGATCTTGGGGGTAACGGCTGAGACTGTCTTATAGAAGGGGAAGACCGCCCGCGGTCTTTGACCAGATCAATAGAATGGAATATTGCAATCCGGTATAAATGCCGATATTGCGGCGGGTTGTCCCACCGTCGCCTGTTCGCTGGACGCCTCCCCATATTTGAATCGGATTTAGTCGATGAGTTTGTTGATCACCTCCTTAAAGTCTGAAATTACACGTGTCGCGCGCAAGGAACTCAAGGGGGAGCTGCAGTCACTTCGAAAAGCCAGCACAGCCCATCGATCAGAGATTGCAGCCTTAAAGCGTCTGGTGAAATCTTTGGCAACCGAAGTGAGGGCTGTCAGGCGGACGACCAAGCCCGACCTATCGGGCCCCGAAAGAACAGCGAAACCCAGCCGTATCCGTTTTACCGCAGAGCGATTCTCCGCATTCCGCGCAAAGCTCGGACTGACTCAGGCGGAGATGGCAAAGGTGCTAGGTGCGTCATCGTTGTCCGTTCACAAATGGGAAACCGGGGCCGTGCAACCCCGTGCAGCGCAACTAGGAAAAATCGCTACCATCATGAAGCTCGGTAAACGGCAAGCCAAGGCAATGCTGTCAACGTGAGGCGTTGAATGCGGCGAACGGAAGCACGCCGTGGCGCTCGCGTGAGAAGACTGCGGCGGTAACGCCCCCGGGACTATTTTTTTACCGGGGTTGCGAGCAGCTTCACGGTAACCTCATCGACCTTTCCCTTGAAAAATACATCCAGAGCCTGCTTGAAAACAGGCTCTTGTGGTGAGGTGATGGCGAACAGGGTCATGCAGGAGCGCAGCTTGACGTCGTCGGGCGAGCCAAAGATTTCATAAGCATTGGCATTTCTCTGGGCCAACAACAAGTTGGTGCATGCAAAGAGGCGGATGCCAAGTAGAGGGTGGGCCAAATATGCGCGTGCCTCATCAGCAGACTCGATACCAAAGCGCTTGGCCATTGCACTCTTGCCCAGCTCTTTGAGTTGCGGAAAGATGAACCACATCCAGTGCGTCTCTTTGTGTCCCATGGACAGTTCGGAAACTACGGTGTGGTAGACGGCGGCTTGGGCTTCTACAAAGCGTTCCAGCCCTTGGGTAAGGTGGTTCATGGGTTCTTCAGGGCGGTGCAGATGTGAAGCCACATTGGAACATGCGGTGGGCTCGAAGTTTCAACTACTGCAGTGGCGTCGGAGAAACCAGTTGCCAACCCTCGGAGCAATGCTGCGTGTAGGGGTAATACTGTCCCGCTGACCGACAAAAATACCACGCGTTTGCAGCTTGCGGTGGCGCAGTCGGAATGGAAACTGGAGGTGCCACATACACCGGAGCTGGTTGCACATAGGTGACGGGAGACGCAACGTAAATTGGTTGTGGAGGTGGCGCGTTTTGCTGACTTGCCGCGGCGCCAATGACGGCCCCGGCAAGACCCAAGAACAACAGTGGTGCAATCCAGCCGGAGTCAAGCTGCCGACCCTGGTAACCACGTTGTTGGCCGTGTTGGTAATACCCGCGCGGGCCGTCCGCAAAGGCATAGCTTGCCACGGAGGCGGCAAGCAGTGCAACGGCCAAAGATTTGGTAATTTTTTTCATAGGAGGAGTGACTTGGGTCACGCCTGCTTAACGCCAAAACTGGCCGAGCGTTGACAGCCGTTGGTGTGTATTGAATGGACTTTGCAAGGCGCGGGCAGAATCTTGCGACAATACAGCACTTGCGCAAAACCTTGCGCAAGTTAAATATAGAAAGAAATTTGAAAATGGCAACTGCAAAAAAGGTGGCTACTAAAGCCGCTGTGAACACAAAAGCAAAGACTCCCGCAAAGGTGGCAAAACCAATAGCAAAAGTAGCGGCCAAGAAGGCGCCCATGTCCAAGGCCGCTAAATCCATCGCCAAGATCAGCGCGAGCATCGCGAAACTGACAGAGCGCAAAGACAAGCTGGGCGCAGAAATCAAGGCCTTGCGTGACCAACGCGCGTCACTAAAAGTGGTTGCCGCGCCTGCTGCTGCTCCCGCAACAGTTGCGTCCAAGTCTAAGCCTGCCGCTAAACCCGCAGCCAAAGCAGCGACTCCTGCCAAGAAGGCTGCCAAGCGCGTAGCCAAGAAGTAATTGGTCGCTGCGAAACGCAGCATCGCCAGATACTTAAAAGGCTCCTTCGGGAGCCTTTTTTTTAGAAGGTGCCTGCTACGCCATCGATGTGGTCAATTCGCACCACGATGCGGGTCGCTTGCTGGCTGCGGCCGATGACATAACGATCATCCATTGCGGTGACGACCAAAGCAATGCTAGCACCGTGGGTGTAGATCGTTACCCCACGGTTCTTGTCCTTGCTCTCGGCCAATGCTGCGCGCAGTGGGTCTTTTTCGGTGGGCGCGGTGGTTTCGGCGGCCCCAGCAGAGCCAACGGCAACGATGGAAGAGGCCAGTAATAGTGGCAACAGTCGGGATAGGTTGATCATGTTCGGTGGGTCTTTCGTGGAGTGGTGGATTGCAAGGTGCTGTGGCTTACTGCACCGTCAGGGTTGCGTCCTTCGTGCCGGTGCATCCGTCAACACCGCTGGCCGTCCACTTGTAGACGCCAGCCGGCGTCGATTGAAGCAGCGTCATCGTCATCGGGAATGGGCTCTGCAGCGAGCTGCTCTTGGGCAGCATGGGGTAAGGCTTGAGGATTGTGTTGCCTTGTGCATCCAGGTTCACATAGCTCAGGTGGTATTTGCAGACACCGGTGCCGATCACCGTTAACACGGTGGGGTTGCCAACATCTGCACTGGGTCCTCCCGAAAACGCCAAAGACGAGACCGTGGGGGCTACGACTGGTGGCATGACAGTTCCGGGTTTCATGCCAATGCCGAGTTTCCCGCTGCCAGCAACCACCATTGTGTTGTCTTGTGCAGGTACGCCTGCGCTCTGGGGGTTGGGGTTGACGACCTTCATCTGCACCAGGAAAGGATTTGGAGGCGAGAAGGCACCCTTTTCAGCCTTTTTGCAGTTGCCCGTCGGAGTGACGGTAGCCGCGAATACCATGGAGGCGTCAAACGACGACCAACCCATGCCGCTGTAGGTATAGCTGCCCACGATTGGCATTTTGCCTTCGAATGGCGTCACGATACCGTCACCTGTGTCCAGCTTGAGACTGCAATAGCCATTGCCGTAGAAGGCAAACTTGACGGCATCCCCGATATTCACGGTGGTGACACTTGCTGTCATGTAACTGAGCGTTCCGAGAGGTGCGACCGGCACGACCATTTGTGGCACCTGGCCGGTTCGCGCGGTGGGTGGCGTGACGCTCGGCTGCGCCGCCAGTGCATTCAACGCAGTAACTGCAGTGATCAAGGAGCTGGCAACGCCAACGCACAAAAGCGTCAGTGCGACCCTTTCAAGCCTATGGCTCCTGTTCTGCTCGTCTGCTCGGTCAAGCTGGCTGACCGATCGTGTTTTCATCATGGTATGTCCTTGGTAGTTGATAGATCAGTTGTCACCCACGCATCTCTTTCAGCGTGGCCTTCTCAGTCTGAGTCGGCATGTGTTGGGCGGAGGTTCAAAGACCGCTTCTGACAACATGGCTTCACGCGATCCATTACCCAATATCTGTGCCACGAAAAAACGCCAATGAAATCAAAGCTCTGGTCCTGGTTGATGGAGCAGGCTTGTCGGAGTGAGCAGACAAGCCGGGCCGCAGATGAAGAATATACATAGCAATCAACGGTTTGCCGTGTCTGCAAAAGCAGACAAATCGGGGCAAGTTGGTAAACAAAAAATGCTTGCAGCCCTCAAATCAATTGGCCTTTCAGCTATGTTTTTAATAGCAAATGAGTTGACACCTGGGCATCCGAACTGAGAGAATGGGATCCACCCAACGGCTCGTCAAGGCATTCATGAAGAACAAGCGGCTAGCCAAGAACGCAGCAAGCAACCAGCGGGCTGTGCCGCTGCCACATTGGCGGTGGTTGATCTATGCGGGCACCACCGGCACTATTTTTGCAGTCGTTTTTGTAAAGATTGGTGGCGAGTTGCCCCAGCCAATTGCAAGCCTCAGCGCGTGGCGCGACTCTGGTGAATGGCCCCATTTGGCGATCAGTGCCGTCTTTACCGGATTAATCGGTGCGCTAATAAAGATATTTTTTGACTTAGTGCTGCTCGGTATTGCGCAGCGCAAGTCAAAACTTCTCATTGCCAAAGAATTGGTCGCATCCGTAGCACAAGTTGCGGTGGGTGTAGCTGCGGAAGGGTTGCTGACTGCGGCTGTCAGTGCTGGCTCTAGTAGCGATGATGCACAAGGTGGCATCAGCAGCGGAGGGGGTGGTGATTTTGGCGGGGGCGGTGCGTCCGGTGCGTACTGAGCTTGGCAAAGGCCTGGAACGCAACGGCGACGCTGCGTTAAGCTTGCCAGGCCCGTTCAAGGGCAGCCAGATCGGCAGTAGAGGCCCAGAAGGGCAGCAAGAAACCGGTTCGTCATTGCATGGCGCTGGTCGCTGACCATGCGGAATTGGTCTATCAATGCAATGGTGGCGCGTGCCGGGTACGGCCATTCATCGGTGACCCATCGGTTGGGAATAAATATGCAGGTTGGGATGCCATTGCCATCAAACGCGATCGCGGCTAGGCGCACCAATCCGCCCTTTCGCAGGTCGGGCTGCGCGGGGAGTGCAATCGGTCTGGCCGCTCGGCCCAAATGCTCCGTGTACATGAAGAAGTGAAAATGGCCGTTCTCTTGCCAAGCGTGCGCATATGAGGGGTCGTGTGCATGGTAGTACCAGGCGCACCCGGTGCCACGGTCTTCCACTCGCCGTGGGGGTAGTGCTCGGCCATGGTGAAGTGTTCAGACGCAGGAATGACATCCCGTACCGAGTGGCGCCCGTCGCGTGCACAGGTCTGCAGCAGCTTCAACAGTTCGCGCGGAGCCTTGCGCATCAACCGGAGCCGCCGCCGGGGTAGATTCGATAGCCCAAACCGATCAACCACCATGGGTGCGAAACGGCGCCTTGTCATTCTTTGTCCGGGGTGACCACTTTAATGTCCGTTGGGGTCGGTCGCAGGTGCCTTGTTCTTAACGCAGGGCGCGATGGCTCCGGTCTTGGTCTTGACACAAGGGATGTTGCCGCCAGGTGTGCTTCTGGTCTTGACACAGGGCGCAAGTCCGCGCGTCTTGGCTTTAACAAAAGGCACGATTTCTTTGGCTTGCGCCTCGGCTGCGACCGTGGTCGGTCCCGGGTTTGCCTGTGCCGGTAGTGCGGTGGCCAGCCCCCCGGCGACCATCAGCATTGCGATAGCGCTCGTGTGTTGTGCCGTTGTACGGCGTGAAAGGGAAGATGTTTTCATTTAGTTCTTTGGGCACGCAGTGCCGTCCATTTGGGGTGTGCTCGTTGTATTTGCCTGACCTGTCGGCTTGACCGCTGGCAGCAGCATGCGCATCTCGGCGGCCTTGTCGCCCTTGTTGGTGGGTCGATTGCCCCCGCACTTACCGATCATGTCAGCCGGCGTGATGTGCGCGCCTTTGTCAATGGGCGCAACGCGGCTTGCCTTCTCTGCCGTGCCTGCCTTGAGGTTGGGGTCAATCTGCGCAAAGGAGGCGCCGGGCAATGCGAGCCATGCGGTGCCCGCGCGGAGGGCAAAGAGTGCCTGAAGACGGGTTGCCTTGAGCGTGCAATGCTTCGTGGAAAATGTTTTTGTCGTGTGAACTTTTTATGGTCAGGGTGAAGAGAGTGAGGACACCTTTCAGTCGTGTTCTTGGGGACATTTGGTTCAAACGATTTCTAGGTTTTTGCATGGTTCGTCCGCTTCTCCAAGATATGACTATATAAAAAGTGTCATGTAGCCCTCGTATCTATTGCTTATTGCGCTATCAAAAATATAGCGTTTGAAATGATGTCGGCAAGAGTGCCTGCTCCCGCCTGCAACATTCCCCTGGGCCGGCATTGCTGAACCTCCATGGGCTCCGAGTCTTGCGTCGCCGGGTGACAAGAACTTATACAGTCGCAAGCAGATGCAATCAGCCGTTCACAGAAAATCAGGTGCTGGCTGTGCCAGGGCATCTTCTGGTTTCTTTGGCCGTCCACAGGTGCGAACCAAGAGGGGTTCCTGCGAACTTGATCTTCAAAGGAAAGGGCTTGGATGCAGAGCTTGCATAGGTCTGGGGCGCCAGCCCAGCACCTTCAATCGTAGAGTTGAGATGGCCGGCCCCTTGGAACTCGATCCGGGTCTCAACGCGTTGATCGGTATGAGCCACTTGGTGGATGGGAGGCAGCGTCTGGACGCAGCCCCGTATTGAGGATGGGGCCGTTGGCGTCATGCTACTGTTCGCGGGGCGGGCTGGGCCGGTTGCCGCAGTTGAAGTTCCGGTTGGGTCCGGTAAGGCCGATCGCTACGGCACAGGCAGTTGTCCGTCGGAATGCAGCAGGCGTGGCAATTGTCAATGTCCTAGGAATTCTCCGTTTGCTTGGGTTGCGAGATTGCGCACCAAATACTGGCCCGAGTCGGGCAATACGAAACTTCTTCCAAAATGCCATGCATCGGTTGCCATGTATGGGCTTGTCCCCGGCCTTCAGTCTGGTGCCGCGCACCTGTATGCCTGTGATGCGCGTGTGAGGAGCAAGCACCATAGCCATAGACACGGACGCAACCAGTTTGGCTTCTGTAACCAATGTGTGCAATGTCTTCATGGTCGGTCCTGGGTGGCGTTGTAGAGTTCAATGGCCAATCGATGGAAGTGATTGGAATCCGAACAAAAGCGGTACGGCCCGGTAGTCCATCTGGATGCCGCCCTGCTCTGGAGTACCGGCGAGCTTCTCGAAATCTGTTGCAGTCAAAGGGCGAACCTTAGCGACATCGCGCCGACTGCTGAACACCTTGTTGCGCCACTGGTAAACCTCATGCATTTTTTCCTTATATGTATAGGCGTGGTGGTGATCGTTGTAGTAGTCGTCAAATTTGCCGCGCCCCAGGTACAAGGCGTTGGAGCCTTCGTAACCCGTCTTCTCATAGGTCACGGGATCGGTGTTTAGAAAATACGCCCAGTCGCCTGGTATGAAGTTCTTGGGTGCAATGCCATTCTTGAGGGCCAGCAGTTTGCCGGGCCGGGCACGATCGGCTTCCTTGTGGTCTGCCTCAAAATGCCACATGACACCCGGTTCGATGTGGCTCAGAGGATCGTGGTCTTGCAGAAGTTGGTTCTGCACCAGTTCCAGCATGTGGGCGTTGGGCTGAATGCGCTCGTAATAGTCCAGCACGCCCTGTATGACGACGAGTTTGGTGGCTGTGTAGCAGCCTATGGCATAAAGATCCTGGTTGATGAATGCGTCGTTGATCGCCTCGTGCAAGGGATACCCTTTGACCGGATCGCCGTCGCGCCAATACTTCTTGTTCCATGCCGCTGGGCCGCCTTCAGGCCAGCGCCACGACAGGGACTCGGCCCAAGCGACGGTATTTTGGCGGATGCCGATCTGGTCGATCAAGGCTTGCGCATTGCAGGCCTTGCCATCAAATACCGTGGTGCGCCCAGCTTGCAGCATGGCGTACAAGATCTCTGCTTTGGACACGGTAATCACGGTGCGGGGGCTGCCGTCCGCTGTGGGCAGCTCTACCAATGCTTCCTTGATGTGCAGGGCGGGACGGTCCACCAAGTCCAGCGTGATGGCGTCAGCAAAGGGTTTGGCAAGTGTGTACTGCAGTGTGTGGGCCTGCGCGTCAACGATGGTCTGCACGAGGCCCAGATCAACTCCCTCGCCCGAAAGATAGCTGTCCACCGCTGGTTTGATCTGTTGCAGTTGCTGCGCGGAGCAACTAAAAACCAGGCCCGCGGGGCTACGCTTGTTCACTGGCGTACGGGGCTCCGCGCCGTTAGAACTGTGCAGGTCAGCAAGCGATGTGGTTACCAACAGCACGCCACCCACAAGTGCACATGCGCCGAATGCAGTCAATTGATAGATGTTCATAGCGTCGGATGTACCTAAGATGTATGCCAGAAAAAATATCCAATAAAATTAACGGTGTTGCTTTGATTTTGCGGTGCGGTTTGTCGGAAAACGCCGACATTCTTTCTGCTCTGTGCCGGCAAATCAACGAAATCAGTGGGTTCCATTGTCTGCTCAGGCAGGCGTTTTGCCCAAAAGCACCGTGAAGCGCGTGCCGCGCCCGACGGTGCTTTGGACCTGCACGCTGCCACCATGCAGATCAACCGATTGCTTCACGGTGGCCAAGCCCAATCCGGTCCCCTCAATGCTGCCCACGTTGCTGGCCCTGTGGAAGGGCTCGAACAGATCTTGTATCTCTTCATAGGGAATACCTATGCCTTGGTCCGAAACTTCGAAGACGGTTTGCATGCCCTGCGCGTAGACCTTCAATCGCACTTGACCGCCGAGCGGCGAGTACTTGATGGCGTTGGACAACAAGTTGGTAAAGATGTGCCGCAGGAGAGTGTGGTCAAACTGCCGGCCAGCCAGCCCCGCTTCACAGTCTACTAACACTTCACACCGGTTGCCAGGGTGATTGGCCTTAGCTTCTGAGATCAACTCGTGGCACAGGGCCAAGAGATTGGTGTCCTGTGGATGGCATTCCAGCATACGCGCCTCTGCCTGGCCTAACAGCAAGATACGCTCCAGCATGCGTGTCATGCGGTTCACACCAGAGCGGATCATGTCATAGAGCTCAAGCTTCTCATCTGGTGGCAGGCGGTCGTTGTAGCTCTGCAGCAGTTCTTGAGCAGACAGTATGGTTGCCAGCGGTGTGCGGAATTCATGACTGGTCATGGAGATAAAGCGTGAGCGCAGATCGTTTAGACGCCGCTGGCGTTCCACTGCCGCGCGCGTTTCGAGTTCTGCGCCGTGGCGCTGCGTGACATCAAGGAAAAAAACTAGCAAGCCTTGGCCGCCGTCCCACGGCACCAGGTTATCACCAAACTCCAGCCATTTCATGTCTTGGCCCGGTAACTCCAACCGGACCTGGCGGTGCTCGTCTGCCAACTCCACCCCCATAAGCCGCAACCGTATGCGTTCGCCCAGAGCCTCTTGGTCATCTGCGTGCAGGCGGTGCAAAAACCCGTCATGGAGGATCTCTGACTTCGTGGCGTCCAGTATTTCGGTCGCCCTGAAATTAACAAAGACGATGCGATCCTGTTGAATGACGACCATACCTTCCCCGACGTGTTCAATGACCGCGCGGTAACGCTCCTGCGATAGCTGAAGGGCTTGCACCATGGCGCGTTCCGACACCATGCGGCCCAGCGCCAGTTCCTTCTCGCGGCGCGCCACGTTTATGCGATCCGCCAGCGCGAATGACAGCAGCACCATCTCCAGCGCCGATCCTATCAGGACGGAATTGGTCGTGAATATATTGGAGGTCAGCAACCCATAATTGTGTGCTGTGAGCGTCAAAACACCCAGGATCAAGGCAAGCCACGCAATACCAAAATATTTGGCGCCAGGATGTTGATGCCGGATTCCGATTGCGCCCGCGCAGGCCACGGTTAGCGCGCTGGCCAGCGCTAGAACTGTGACCAGGGTCACGGCGAGGCGGTTTGCGATGAAAGGAAGCACACAGGTTGTCACCGCCCACAGCGCGGCTTCGACTTGCATGACCCGGTCCAGGCGGGGCGCGTTGACCTTGCTGGTCAAAAAATTGCGAACAAACATCAAGCCGAACACACCGCTGGCGGCATAGGCAGTGTTTGTGACGATGTCATTTAGCCACAAAACCTGGGTCCACACAAACTGTGCGCCAAGCCCAGAGCTGGCCAACTGCGACCAGCCGATGCAAGCCACAAACACCACGTAGAGCAGGTAGGCGCGGTCCCGAACTGACAGAAACAGCATCAGGTTGTAAAACACCAGACCAAGTAATTGGCCAAAGTAGAGGCTGAATATTGAATAGGTCTTTTGATCGCTTTGCCATAGCGCGCGCGGTTGCCAGAGTGTTGTGGGCACGGTCACGGTACCCTTGGACGCTACACGCAAATACAACGTCGACACGGCACCGGGCACGAGGTTGATGGGTTTGACATGGTTGCGGTGTGCAATAGACCGCTGGTCAAATGGCAGTGAGTCTCCGCCGCTCTGGTGCTCATAGCCACCAAGAGGGCTGGAGACATACACATCGAGCCGGTCCAACGGTGGATGTGCCACTTCGAGCATCCAGCGCACCGGAGCGTCGGCTTCAGACAGTAGCTGCACGCGCAACCAGATAGCGGATTGCGTGGCACCAAAATTGGTTGCCGTGCTGCCTTGCACAACGGGTTTGAAGCGGCCTTGCGCTTCTGGCAGCAGGATGTCCTCAAGTCCGAGTCGGGTGCTGGTATCTTCCAGAAAATCGAATGCGCGAGACAGTGCATAACTGTCGTTGTTGCCAATGCTGACGGTATCGGTTTGTGCACTAGCGCCATGCGCACCGGATGCCAACAACAGCGGCAGGAGAACGGACCGCGCCCTGCGGAGCAGTCTTTTCCAGGTCAGTATCACTGGACGATGAAGTTCAGGCGTCGGCTACCCATGCAACCGTCGATTCCCGTGACAACCCAGGTGTAGTTGCCTGGTGGGGTTGCATCGAACAGCTTCAAGTGCATGGGGAATGGGTTCTGCGGCGTACTGCTGTAAGTCCATTGCGACTGCAACGCCATGGGCGCGTCCTGACTGGTGAAGCCCAAGCGGTATTTACAATCGCCGGTGCCGATAACGGTCAGCAGTGTGGGAACGCCAGCAACGGTTGGAAGGGTTTGGCTGAGCGACGTGATGCTTGCGGGTGCGGTGCTTTTGGTTTGTGCAAAAACACCGTTGGCCACCAGCAAAAAGGCCGCTGCGGCTGCAACTGGACGAAGACCTGCGCGCAACAGTATTGGCGAAGATGGGGGGGCAGGTGTTTGCATGTTGGGGTATCTAGGCGGGGCAACTGTGTTTGCATCCGCCTAGCCCACTCAAAATGCGTGCCACTAAAAATATCCAATGGAATCAACGAACTTAATGGCGCCAAGGGCAGTTTTCTGTCGGTGATTGCCGACAACTTGCGTTGGAAATGCAAAGAATCCAATGGACTCATGCACTTACGCTGTCGGTAGAACCCGACGCCAGCCTCAAGCCTTGAAGCTGGCAGACTCCAACTGGTGCCTGGCCAGCAGGGCGTAAAAATCGGTGCGGTTGCGCCGGGCCAGTTTGGCCGCCTGGGCCACATTGCCATTGGTTATCTTGAGCAGTTGTGTCAGGTAGTCCCGCTCAAATTCCTTGCGGGCATCGTCCAAGGTCAGCATCTCGGCACCCTGACTGCTCAGTGCGCTTTGCACCAGCGACGCCGGAATCAGCGAGCCGGTGCACAGCACCACGCATTTCTCTACGACGTTTTGCAGTTGCCGCACATTGCCGGGCCATGCCGCTGTGCTGAGTTGCTCCAGCGCACCGGGCGCAAATCCGGTCAGGGTCTTGGCATAGCGCTGTGACAGGGTCCGCATGAAGTGGTGCGCCAGTAACGCAATGTCCTCGCGCCTGTCTGCCAATGGTGGCAATGTCAGCCCAACGACGTTTAAGCGGTAAAAGAGATCTTCGCGGAACCTCCCCGCGGCTACCTCGTCCTCGAGCTTGCGGTTGGACGCCGATATAACCCGTACATCCACCTTGTGGGGCTTGGCAGCGCCTACAGGCCGCACCTCGCGCTCCTGGAGCACGCGCAGCAGTTTTACCTGCATGGCGATGGGCAAGTCGGCAATCTCGTCCAGAAAGATAGTTCCACGGTGGGCGCTGGTAAACATGCCAACGCTATCGCGCACGGCACCAGTGAACGCACCTTTGACGTGACCAAACAATTCGGACTCAACCAGATTTTCGGGGATCGCACCGCAGTTCACCGCCACCAGCGGCTCATTGGCGCGAGCACTCGATGAATGCAACGCGCGCGCCAGCAACTCTTTGCCGGTTCCGCTCTCACCGTGGATTAGGACGGAGGCGTCGCTTTGGGAAATCAACCGGGCTTCGGAAAGCAGCTTCTCCATGCGTGGGCTGCGCGTGATGATGGCTTCGCGCCAGGATTCGCCTGCATCTTCGCCCGGCATGTCGGCGCCCAATGTCGCCGAGACCTCCAATGCCCGGTTCACATCACGCATCAAATCCACGCCCTCAAATGGTTTGGTGATGTAGCCAAAAACGCCACGCTGCATGGCGTTCACCGCGTCGGGTATGGTGCCGTTGGCAGTCAGCATCAGCACTGGCAGCAGCGGAAAACGGCGATGCACGGCTTCGAACAATTGCAGTCCGTCCATACCCGGCATACGCAGGTCAGTGATCATGATGTTGGGCAGTTCAAGATCCAGCTTGGCCAGGGCAGCAGCCCCGCTGTCCGCCTCTATGGTGGTGTGTCCCTCGTAATGCAGGCGCAAAGACAGTAGCCGCAACAGGGCAGGGTCATCATCAACGATCAAAATGCGGGCCATATTTGTCTGTTCCTGTTCAATCGATACGGTACGGATGCGCGTGATCGAGTGGGTTGCTTAAAGCGTTGTATGTGTAGATGTAAGCATAACGGTAATGGACGCCGTGTGCGCATGGTTGCCAGGGCTTGCTGTTGCCAGTGTCACGACCTGTCGTCGCGCAGCATGGCCCCAATCTGGATCAGGCCGCACCCAAACAGCGTATCGGCGCCGCGTGTGCCCAGATCTTTTGCGCCTCGGCACAGGCGCTGGGGCAGGGTCGACTTGCTATTGGACTGTTGAGTGCCCTGCGCCAACAACAATGCGCTGGCGGCAGTTACAACCGCCGCTGAGAATGAGGTTCCACTGACGTAATGGCCCAATTCTGTATCTGGCACCCAGATGTCTACGCCGGGCGCCGCCAGCGTGACGTAGCTGCCGCGGTTGGCCAGTGCATACAGATTGTCGGCGGCGTCGGTCGCTGTCACAGCGATCACGCCGGGATAGGCGGCCGGGTAGGCGGGAACAGCATTAGGCCCCCCATTGCCAGCAGCGGCGACCAAGACCACGTTCAGTGTTGCCAGCTTGGAAAATGCCTTCTCCATAACCTGATCACCTGCGCCTCCCAGGCTCAGGTTGATGATTTGGACTTTTTCCGCCAGCAACCAGTCCAATGCACGGATCAACGCGGCACTGTTGGTTAGGTCATCCGCTCCGACGGCGCGCATGATTTCTGCAGAAAAGAGGCCTGCGTGTCGCGCAATGCCGAAAAACCCAACGACGGGGTCCTGCCCCGCGATCAGTGACGCAATGGATGTCGCGTGGCCAAAGGGCGCGGCCACTTCGCTGTTGGCCAGGAAGCTTTTGCGGATAATTTTGACCCCCGCTAATGCCGTGGTGCGCGCCACCGGTCCATCGACGATGCCAATGCGTACGCCAGAACCTCCCTGCGGGAGGGAGCCGGGCTTGGGTAGGTCAATCTTCTGTTGCAAGTACATCCGTGGCTGGGCCGACGGTTGCAGCAAGGGGCGGTACCGCGTATTGAAATCTACCGTGGCGGCCGGAAATTCCAGGCGCAGCATCTCGCGCGCCTCGTTCGCCAGTGCTTGGGTGGGAAGTTGAAACACCGCAATGACGCCCCCTAGGTGTTCGAGCCGTGTCGCGCTGGATGGCGCCAAATGGCGGACCAAGAGCAAAGTTGCCAGGGCGGAATCGGCCTCTTCGGCGGAGGCCCAATAGACAACGATTTGCCCCGGCTCCCGTCCTTCACGGGGCGCAACAGGGCCTGGCAACGGTACCAATGCCATGGGCTGCAATGTGGAGCCTAGTCGCTTGGGTGACGGTTTAGCGGCGGGGGGCGCTGCGAAGGGCACGGCCTGCGCTGGGGGCAAGTTGACCGGCGCGGGCGCAATCGTGGGGAGGATCACGTTGGTCGGCATTGCGGCCGACGGAGCCACGGTAACGGTTGCCGGTGTCAAAGACTGAAGCGGTAACGGTAGCGGTGAGGCTGGGGGTGAGGGCGCCAGATTCACCGGTTGAACGCCTGGACCCATGGGCGAACCCTGTGCCATATGGGGGGGTAATGTGGGTGCCGAGCTTGGCATTCCAGTCGGACTCGTAGGGGTGCCGGAGGGCGCAGCCGCCGTGCGCGGTGGGGCAAGGCTATTACCAGTCCCAGCATTCACTGACGTAGACGCCCGTGGCGAAGCGGTTGGGGCGACGACGGGTCGCGTCGCTGCTGCAGTCGGTGCACCGGGACAAGGCAATCCCGCAATGCGGTACCGCGTGCAATCGACGCTGTCTTGGGCCAGCCCGTGTACCGCGAAGCCTGCGACGGCTGTGAAGAGGAAGAGCGGTGCGTAGCGGGCCATGGTGTGCGTCACTGTCCTACGCATCAGCGGCTTGGCAACAACACGACTGTATCGAGGGTTGTGGTGTCACGGCGAAGTTTCTCCAACGCCGAAGCGCCTTGGTGGTCCGGCACGCGTACGGCATAGACCCCCAGCGCGCCGGGGCCAGCAACGATCTCGCCTTGAATGCTGGCGAGCAGTGACCGGATCTGGGCTTCGGTGGCCTGCGGTTTGAACGTGATCTGCAAGAGTTGACCGCCTGCAGCCTCACCGCCCGACAAGGTTCGCAGCGGGTCTTGCGCGGGCGGGTCCAGCAGGGCGCCAATAATGACCGCCTGCGTCAACACCACAGCAGCAGCTATGCCCATGGACATTGGCATGCGGCGAACACCCGCGACCCATCGGTCTACTCGCAACTTCAGTGGCAAAACCTTGCCTGACTGCTCTCCATGCACTAGGGCCATCAGCGTATCCAGCCCGGCACTCTCAGAACGTGCGCTGACTTCAGCCTGCGTCTGTTCACGGATCTGGCTGCGTACCACCTTGAGCCAGACCAATTCGCTGCGCAGACTCGGTGATTGTGCGAGCTCCCGATCCACGGCCCGTCGGGTCTGGACGTCGAGAGTGCCGTTGACATACCAGGGAAGGAGGGCGTGTAAGGCGTTGGTGTTTGTCATCACACGGGCTCCATGCGTCGGGTTTGGCGTTCCAGGCAGTCGCGCATCTTGCGGCGCGCATGGAATAGACGCGTTTTGACGGTGTTCTCAGGGCATTCTTGCAATGTGGCGATTTCCGTAAGGCGCGCGTCCTCGAAGAACACCATGTGCAGGCATTCGCGCTGTTCATCGGGAAGCGCCTCCATGCACAGGGCAACCTGTTCGGCGCGCTGTTTGCTGGCGATGGTGTCAAACACCGAGGGGCTTTCATCCGCCACCGCCTCTGCCTCATCGCCCATAGGATCGCAGTGCGTACCCCGGCTGCGCAATTTATCTATCGCCTTGTGGCGCGCAATTCCTAGTATCCAGGTGGTCACCATGGACTTGCCGCCAAACCGTGGCGCACCTTTCCAGACTTCGTACATTGTTTCCACGACTACCTCCTCGGCTGCGTCTGCCGCATTCAGGCGGCGCAGCGAGAAGGCGTAAATCATCCGGCTCACGCGCTTATACAGCGTTGCCAGTGCGGCCTCGTCACGCGCCGCCACCTGCTTCATCAGACGGCATAGCTCGATGTCCTGCTGTTGGGCAGGGGTTAGAACAATTTCCATGGGCTTACACCTAGGAACCATACGGCAGTGGGTTGATGGTCCGCTGTACCGGTATGGTTAAGTCGCTGGCAAACAGCGGGGCGTTCAATGTCAAGCAAAAAATAGTGGTGTGCGGGATTTGAGGCATGCCGCGCCGCCATTCGGCGCGGCTTCTGGGTGGGTTCAGGGGCAGATCAGGACGCTGCCACGGCGTGTACACAAGGCCGTGGAGCGAATACTAGAGCACGGCACAACGCGTCCGCTGACGGTGCAGGTCGTGGGGGCCGTGATCGGCACGACTACGGGTGGCGTGGTCGGCGTTGTGGTCGGCGGGCAAGTGATGACTGCGCCTGTCAAGGGCGACGTGCATACGGGTGGCGTGGTCGGCGTTGTGGTCGGCGGGCATGTGATGACTGCGCCTGTCAAGGGCGACGTGCATACCGGTGGCGTGGTCGGCGTGGTGGTTGGCGGGCAAGTGATGGGGGCACCCGTAAGGGATCGACATACCGCCGGTGGAGGAACAGGTGTAGTACCCGGTGTGGTACCCGGTGTGGTGCCAGGTGTGGTGCCAGGTGTGGTGCCAGGTGTGGTGCCAGGTGTAGTGCCAGGTGTGGTGCCAGGTGTGGTGCCCGGTGTGGTGCCAGGTGTGGTGCCAGGTGTGGTGCCAGGTGTGGTGCCAGGTGTGGTGCCAGGTGTGGTGCCAGGTGTGGTGCCAGGTGTGGTGCCA
>JANXVI010000107.1 GCA_025351745.1 Rhodoferax sp. | reverse complement strand
CGCTGCTGCAAGAGCACGGCGGCCCCCTGCTGTTTGGCAGCCGCTTCACGATTGCCGATGCCTACTTTGCGCCGGTGTGCATGCGCCTGAAGACCTATGCGTTGCCCGTGCCCGCTGCCATTGCCGAATACGTGGAGCGTGTCTGCGCCCTGCCCGGCGTCAAGGCCTGGATAGATCAAGCGCTGGCCGAGAAGGACTTCCTTGATTTTGAAGAGCCATACCGGCTTGGTCCCCAGGACATGTAGTCGATGAAAACCTACCTGGTCGGCGGTGCAGTACGCGATGCCCTGATGGGCTTGCCCGTGCAGGACCGTGACTGGGTGGTAGTGGGCGCAACGCCCCAGATGCTGCTGGATCAGGGCTACCTACAAGTCGGGCAAGACTTCCCAGTGTTTTTGCACCCGCAGACCAAGGAAGAGTACGCGCTGGCCCGCACCGAGCGCAACACCGCGGCCGGCTACCGCGGCTTTGAAGTCCACGCCGCACCCGATGTCACGCTGGAAGAAGACCTGGCCCGGCGTGACCTTACTATCAATTCAATAGCTGCACACGTAGATTCCACGAGGGCTAGAGGCCCATTTTCCTTAGAAGACCCGTCTATAGACCCACTTTGGGTAAAAAACAGCACCTTGGTCGACCCCTATGGTGGGCGAGCAGACATTGCTGCCAAGGTGCTGCGCCACGTGACACCGGCCTTCCGCGAAGACCCGGTGCGCATCCTGCGACTGGCCCGCTTTGCGGCGCGCTTCACCGACTTCACCGTGGCACCCGAAACCCATGCGCTGCTGCGCGAGATGGTAGACAGCGGCGATGCCGACCACCTGGTCGCCGAGCGCGTGTGGCAGGAGCTGTCGCGCGGGCTGATGGAAGCCCAGCCCTCGCGCATGTTCGCCGTGCTGCGCGACTGCGGCGCGCTGGCGCGGCTGTTGCCCGAGCTGGACCGCCTGTGGGGCATACCCCAAACCGCAGAGCACCACCCGGAGGTGGACACCGGCGTGCACGTGATGCTGGTGGTAGACATGGCCGCCAAACTCCAGGCGTCACTGGCCGTGCGCTTTGCGTGCTTGACCCACGACCTGGGCAAGGGCACGACACCGGCCGATGTGCTGCCACGCCATATTGCACACGAAGAGCGCAGCGTGCGCTTGCTCAAAGATGTTTGCCAACGATTGCGCATTCCGGTGGAATGCAAGGAACTGGCCGCGGTGGTGGCGTGCGAACACGGCAACATCCACCGCAGCGAAAGCCTGAACGCCAAAGCCATCGTGCGCCTGCTCGAACGCTGCGACGCGTTTCGCAAGCCCGAACGCTTTGCCGAAGTGCTGCAAGCCTGCGAGTGCGACGCGCGCGGCCGCTTGGGGAAAGATAGCGAGCCCTACCCACAAGCACCCCGCCTGGCGGCAGCCCTGCACCGTGCACAAGCGGTTGCTACCCATGTAGTAGCAGCACAGGCAATAGCCGCGGGGGCTACCGGCCCAAAAATAGGCGAATGGATCCACAAAGCCCGCATCGACGCGGTATCCAACAGCCTCTAGTAGGCTGGGCGGCGTAGCGTTTTGCGCGGGTAAAAGGAGGAGCCCGAAGGGCGGGGGACACGGAGCAAAACACTATGCCGTCCAGCCTACGTGCGAGAGCAAACTAACCTGGCAAGTGCATCCGCGTCCACCGCACGATGTCCGCAGCAGACATAGCCCCAGCCTGCCGCGCCACCTCCCGCCCGTTCACAAACAGCGCCAGCGTAGGAATGCTGCGGATGTTGAACCGCGCGCCCAAATCGGGCACCGCTTCGGTATCCACCTTGGCCACCCGCACCTGCGGCTCCAACTGCGCAGCCGCCTGCTCAAACCCAGGCGCCATCTGCCGACACGGGCCGCACCACGGTGCCCAGAAATCAACCAGTACCGGAATCTGATTACGCCCAATGTGGCGGTCAAACGCCGTTTCGTCCAGCGCAGTGGAGTGCGCCACAAACAGTGGCTTGTGGCAACTGCCACAGTCCGGCGCATGGGCCTGGTCCGCAATTTTGACGCGGTTGGTCGTGTGGCAATGCGGGCACACAATGTGCAGTGAATCAGTCATTCAGGACCCTCTTTAGCCTGGCAGATGGGAGCAGTCCAGCTGCTTTCAAGACCTGCTCCTCAGGCCTTGGCCACGCGCCCACCACTGAACCACGCCCAGGCCAGCGCACAGGCGGCCAACGTCCACACAATCACCGCGCCCGATGGCAAATCCAGCACCGCCGACAGCGCCAGGCCCAGCGCGTAGCCCACCACGCCAATGCCATACGCCACGCCGTGCCGGTTGCCTCCGACGGTAATGCGCGTGGATGAGCGCGTGGCCAACGCCGGAATGATGAGGCTCGAGAACACCAGGTACACGCCTACCAGTTGCACCGATGCGGTCACGGCCAACGCGAACACCGCGTAAAAGCCAAAGCGACCGAGCCGCGCCACCCAGCCACGCCACAGCGCAAACAAGATCACCGCGGATACGCCGCCCAGCCACAGCAATTGCGTGGTGTTGACCCACAGAATCTGCCCCACCAGCAGCTCTTTCAAATGCTCACCACCATGCGGATTGCCCGACAAGAGCAGGATGCCGGCGCAAGCCGCCAAGATGAACATCACGCCGATGAGGGCCTCCTGCTGGTGCGGCGCCTTGCGCTCCGTCCACGTCAGCAGCAAGGCGCCCAACAGCGCCGCCACCACGGCCGCGATCTGCACCGCTACACCACCCTCCGGCAGCCCCACGGCGTCCGCTGCGATGACGCCCAGCCCGGCAATCTGCGCAATGGCCAGGTCGATGAAGACGATGCCGCGGTCCAGCACTTGCGCGCCCAGCGGCACGTGGGTCGCCAGCACCAGCAGGCCGGCGATGAATGCGGGGCCCAGAATGCCCCAATCCAGCGCGGCCCAGTTCATCGCCCAATTCATCGTTTCGCTCCCGCTTCCACCAGTCGCGCCACGGTATCGTCAAACAAACCGAACAGGTCCTTGGCTGCGTCCGTGCCTCCCACGGTAAACGGTATCTTGACGGCGGGCACACCAGCATTGCGTTGAAGCCAGTCGGATGCCTTGGAATCTTGGTAGGCAGAGTACAGCGTCATCTTGGCGGGTGTGGTTTTCAAGGCCACCAGCACCTCTTGCAAATGCGACGCCGTAGGCTCCACACCGGGCTTGGGCTCCAGCACCGCCACTTCTTTCAGACCCAGCCAGTCGTACAGGTAGACAAAGGCCTTGTGCTGCGACACGACTGCTGCGCCCTTGATGGGTGCCGCCTGCGCGGTCCAACGGACCATGGCTTGCTGCCAGCGCTGCGAAAAGTCCGCCAGGCGCTGCGCATACTGGCTGGCGTGTGCGGCGTCCACCTGCTGCAGGCGCGCACCCAACGCGGTAGCCACCAGTGCGATGTTGCGCGGGTCGGTCTGGATGTGCGGGTTGCCTGCGGCATGCACGTCGCCCTGCGACCGGTCCAACTGGCCCGGGACGTCGAGCTTGCGCACATAGTTGGCGGCCGCAAAGTTGCCGGGCTGGCCCTCTTGCACCTTGGCATTGCCAGACTGCTGCAGCAACACCGGCAGCCAACCGATCTCCAGCTCGGCACCGGTGCACACCACCAGGTCGGCACTGCGGGCCCGCGCGATCAGGCTGGGCTTGGCTTGGACCTGGTGTGGGTCTTGCAGGGCGCTGGTGGCGACCGATACCTCGACCAGGTTGCCACCCAGCTCTTGCGCCAACGCACCCCATTCGGGCTCGCAAGCGAATACGCGCAAGGCTGCATGCGCGGGCATGGCCATCATCAGCAAAGGGATGGCCAGCAACAGCCATGGGGATTTTTGTTGTGACATGGAAAATACTCCTTCAAGCGTGAAAGGGATCATCAATAGCCGTGTGCGCCGTGCGCGCCCAGGCTCATCTGGTATTGCAAAAAGACCTGGTTGTCGGTCAGGTTCGCGCGCGAACGGTCTTGTGCGACTTGCAGGCGTATGCGCGAGAACTCGCTGGGGTTGTAGTCCAGCATCAGCGTGTCTTTGCTGGGCTTGAAGCCGGTGCCCGCCATGGCTGCGGTGTTGAGGCCGTAGTCTGACGATCCAGCGTCCAGTTGCTCGGTGCGCGCGCCAATGCGCCAGTTCGGCATGAACTGATAAACGCCTTGCAGGTACCAGCCGGATTGCACTGCGTTGTAGGCGTCGCTGGTGTTGGCACCGGCCGTGTCGTAGCTGAGTGTTCCACTGCGCGTGCTGCGCAGGTATTCGCCCTGCAGCTTGAAGTTGGTGCGGGTCGCGTTGCCGTGCGGCGCCCACTTCCAGATGCCGTCGAGGATGGCGACCTGGGTGCTGCCGATGAAGGCGTTGGCTACCAGACTGTTCGATGCGTCCAACGCGCTCAGCTCCTGGTCATTGGCCTCGGTGCGCAGCCACGAGATGCCGGCGCGCCAGTTGTGGCTGTCGCCGATGTCGCCGCCGGTGTGCGCCGTGAACGCCACCATGCCAGCGCCGTTCTTGCCCGCATCACTGCCGGGGAAGTTGCGGCCACTGCCGACCTCTAAGCCCAGCTCGATGTACTGGTCGGTTGGTGCCAGCCAGTTGATCTGCAAGCCATCGGCGCGGTACTGCGTACCCAACATCGTCTGGTAAGCCAACGGGTTGTCGGCAAAGTCCCAGGTGTGGGCATGGTGGGAGTTGAGGTAGCCGATGCCCGACAAAAAACGACCCGCCTTGAGGCCCAGGCCGTTGCCCAGCGCGGTCGTCTGGACGAAGGCTTCTTCCACCGAGACCGTGTCGTCGCTGTGCAGGGAGATATTGGCAGCACCGCGCAACCAGGGGTCGATGTTGGCCGACAGGCCCAACTCGGATTCGCCCAAATTGAAGCTGCGCGCGCCCGGCCCCGCCTCGGACGCCTTGGGCAGTTGGAAGCCGCTGATGCTGTATTTGCCTGGGCTGGCGCTGGTGTTGGTGTACTGGCCAGACAGGATCAGCGACATGGCGGGGTTGAAGGCATTTGCGCCGCCATTGGCCGCGGCGGCGGCGGGCAACACTGCGACCGGTGCAGAGGGAGCGGACGCTGCTGTCACACCTGCCGTGGCGGGCGCTTGCAGGGGCAGTGGCAAGGATGCCGCGGGGCTAGCTGGCGCCAGACGCTCGGCAGCCACCACGCGCTGCTCCAGCGCTTTCAGTCGGGCTTCGTAATCCGCCCGCATGGACGCGATCTCCTGGCGCAGGCTTTGCACGTCGGTGCGTTTAAGGGTTTGAGGTGTTTGGGGGGATGCGGCCGACGCGCCCAAAGGCGGGAATAGCGCGACCATGGCAAGCGCAAGGCTCGCGGAAATGGGAAACTTCATGGGGGTTCGCTCCGAAAAATGACAATCCACGGCGGTGCGCGGCAATGCAGCCGCATCAACGCCGAAAGGCAAAGATCACATCAGAACGAAAGGGGGCGCGCGGCTGGCGTAGGGATGCCACAGCGGTTTGATGGCCGCGTGCCGGCAGGTGAAGCGAGGAACGGCACAGGGCTCGGCGGTGGCGCTAACTGCCGCTGTCTGCGTGGGCAGCAGGCCACCACCGGTTGCCGCAGCGATCTGGCATAGGTCGCAATAGTCAGCAACCGTGGTGCCGGAATCGCGGTCCAGTTTTTCAGATGCCTGGGCTTGTGTGTGCGATATCTGGTGCCAGGCAGCAGCCGTTTGCGCCAGCGGAATAAGCAACAAAATCCCCAGCAGCCACGCGAGGTGGCCTTTGGATACTCTATTGAAAAACCGTGTGCGCATAAGGGCGGGATATTAGCGCAAGTCGCCGTAGACCGACGTTGGGGCAACAAATCCGCGCCGGGCCGCCCCAAGCGGGTTTAGCCCCCTCGGGGGGCGGAGAGCCACACGCAGTGAGCGACCGTGGGGGCCATGTTCACAAGCGATGCGTGCGGTCACCGTGGCTAAAGCCCATCGCATCACAGTAGCTTCCCACGGTCAATCCTATGACCTTGAAAAACTCACCCATCTCATGCTCCAGTATCAGTTTTTGCGCGGCTGCGCGGTCCACAAACGAGGCCGCCTGCATGGCTTCCACCAAGCCGCAATTCATCAAAAAGTGGGCCTGGCTGGTGTAACCCAGCACCTCCAGCCCCGCGTCCTGCGCGGCCACCGCAATGCCGGTGAAGTTGACGTGTGCCGTGATGTCCTTCTCGCCGACCAATACCAGCGGGTCGCCATCGGCCCTGTGGGCGCGGTGGCACATCACGGTGCCCATATGGCGCTGCTCGTGGTAGTACTCGTGCTCGGGGAAACCATAGTCCAGCAAGAAGATGGCGCCGGCCTGCATGCGGTCCGCCAGCGTGCGCACAAAAGCTTCGCCTTGCGGATGGATTTCGGTCACATAGTCGTGCTGGCCAGCCACATCAGTGGGTGGACGCAATTCTGTGGGCCAGTCTTGCCATGCGAAGCGTGCACTGGGCGCATCCCACACCACACCTCGCTCATGCCACACGCCGTTGGTGCGTGCCAGCAACTTGACGGGCATGGCGTCGAGCACCTCATTGCCGACGACGATGCCGTCCATCTGCTCAGGTAACGCCTCCGCCCAACGCACCCTATCGGCGTGGGCCTGCAACGTGGCTTGCTGGCGCTCCTTCAAGGGCTGCGACAAATCCACAATCGTGTAGCGGCGCAGTGGCACGCCCAAGGCATCCAGCGCGTCCAATATCTGCAAGGCCAGTGCGCCGGTGCCCGCACCAAATTCCCAAACCTCATCGGTACCGGTCACCTGCAATGCCTGCGCTATCTGGCGGGCCAGGGCTTGACCAAACAGCGGCGTCATCTCGGGTGCAGTGACGAAGTCGCTGCCTGCGCCTTTGACTTCACCATCGGTGTTTTTGAGGCCTTGTGGCATGACGCCGAACACGGTGGCGCCACGGCTGTAGTAACCCAGGCCCGGCGCATACAAGGCCTGCTCCATGAA
>JANXVI010000100.1 GCA_025351745.1 Rhodoferax sp. | reverse complement strand
GACACTGAGCGCCCCCGAGATGACCGTGCTTGTCGGTGGCCTGCGCGCGCTGGGCGTGAGCCAAGGGCAACACGGTGTACTGACCAAGCGCCCGGAGACGCTGAGCAACGACTTCTTTGTGAACCTGCTCGACATGGGCACGCAGTGGCAAAAGTCTGCCGCCGAAGGTGTGCTGGAAGGGCGCGACCGCAAGACTGGTGCAGTGCAGTGGACCGCTTCGGTTGCTGATCTGGTCTTCGGTTCTAACGCACAACTGCGTGCGTTGGCCGAGGTCTATGGCAGCAGTGATGCGCAGCAGGCGTTTATGCGTGACTTTGTGGCAGCTTGGGCGAAGGTGATGGAGCTGGATCGGTTTGATTTGGTTTAATCTCAGAAGGGAGGAGAGGGCCCAAACCCTCCCTCTCAACTTCGGCTGACCAATGAATGCCAATAGCGACCTATGATTGATGTCATCCCAAACGTTTCAAACGGCGCCGCACTATGACTCAATCTTCTCGCTATCCCCTGCCCGACCTCAACATCCTGCCCGAAGACATCCGCTCCAAGATTTTGGAAGTGCAAGAAAAGTCCGGTTTCGTGCCCAATGTGTTCCTGGCCTTTGCGCGCCGCCCGGCTGAGTGGCGGGCCTTTTTTGCATACCACGACGCGCTGATGCTGCGCGAAGGCAGCAGCCTGACCAAAGGCGAACGCGAGATGATCATCACGACCACTAGCGCGGCCAACCACTGCCTGTACTGCGTGGTTGCGCACGGCGCGATCTTGCGCATCTACGAGAAGAAGCCGCTGGTCGCCGACCAGGTGGCGGTCAACTACCGCAAGGCCGACATCACGCGGCGCCAGCGTGCGATGCTGGACTTTGCGATGCAGGTTTGCTTGAGTAGCCACACCGTCGAAGACGCCGACTTTGCCGCACTGCACGCACATGGCTTTGACGACGAAGACATTTGGGACATTGCAGGTATCACTGCGTTTTTCGGTCTGTCGAACCGCATGGCCAATGTGACCACCATGATGCCCAACCCCGAGTTCTACTTACTGGGCCGCGCGCCCAAGGTCAAGCAGTGACAGAGCGCAGGCTCGATCCGCACAAGCACGCGCCACGCCCATTGCGCCGACTTGGCATATAAAAAATATGGCTCTAGCCCTCGTGTACATTTCTTAAGTAGCTATCTATTTGATAGCAATCGGCAACCATAGGCTAGAAACCGAGTGGTGCCTTTGCCTACAATCCCGCCATGGCCATCCCGCAAACCTTCATCCAGGAACTCATCGCCCGTGCCGATGTGGTGGAGATCGTGGGCCGCTACGTGCAGCTCAAGAAGGGTGGCGCCAACTTCATGGGGTTGTGCCCATTCCACGGGGAAAAGTCGCCCTCGTTCTCGGTCAGCCCAGCCAAACAGTTCTACCATTGCTTTGGCTGCGGCAAGAATGGCAACGTCATCAGTTTCTTGATGGACCACGCCGGCATGACCTTCGTCGAGGCGGTGAAGGACCTGGCCCAGCAGTACGGCATGCAGATCCCCGAGGACGAAGCCTCGCCCGAGGACCGCGCCCGCGCTCAGGAACAAAAGCAGAAGCAGCACACGTTGACCGACGTGCTGGAGAAAGCCGGTGAGGCCTACCGCCGCGCGCTCAAGGACTCCCCCCGGGCCATTGCCTATCTCAAAGGACGAGGGTTGTCTGGTGAAATCGCCAAGCAGTTTGGCCTGGGCTATGCGCCCGAGGGCTGGCGCAGCCTGGCCAGCGTCTTCCCCCACTACGACGACCCGCTGTTGGTCGAAAGCGGCCTGGTCATCAGTAACACGGAAGACGATGGCAACGAAGAAAAACGCTACGACCGCTTCCGCGATCGGGTCATGTTCCCCATCCGCAATATCAAAGGCGAATGCATAGGTTTTGGCGGGCGCGTGCTGGGGGACGACAAGCCCAAATACCTGAACTCGCCCGAAACGCCGGTCTTTAGCAAGGGCCGCGAACTCTATGGCCTGTTCGAAGCCCGCAACGCCCTGCGCGCGCACGGCTACGTACTGGTCACCGAGGGCTATATGGACGTGGTGGCGCTGGCGCAGCTGGGCTTTCCCAACACCGTGGCCACGCTGGGCACGGCCTGTACCGCCGACCATGTGCACAAGCTGTTCCGCTTTACCGATGCCGTGGTGTTCAGTTTTGACGGCGACGGCGCTGGCAAGCGTGCGGCCCGCAAAGCGCTGGACGCGGCCCTGCCCTATGCCACCGATGTGCGCAGCATCAAGTTTTTGTTTTTACCGGACGAGCACGACCCCGACAGCTTCATCCGTGCCCACGGTCAGGACGGGTTTGCCCAGTACGTATCGGACGCGACCCCGTTGAGCCGCTTTCTGGTGGATGCCTCGCGCGAGGGCTGCGACCTGAATACCGCCGAGGGCCGCGCCCATATGTCCAGCAATGCCAGGCCACTGTGGAACCTGCTGCCCGACGGCGCGCTGAAACTGCAGATGCTCAGTGAATTGGCCGTCCAGGTGCAACTGCCCGGCGCAGAGTTGGGTGCGCTGTGGGCGGCTGCCGGCAAAACGACCCACGCCAAGACGCCATCAGCCCCGCGGCAGACCGGGGACTGGCATCCCGACGACCACGACGAACAAAGCCCTGGGGCCACGACGTGGGGCCACCCGCTGGACGGCGAAAGCGCCAGCGGATGGAAGGGCCAAGGCAAGTGGGAGGGTAAAAGTGATTGGAAAGGCAAGGGCGATTGGAAGGGAAAGGGCAAATGGGATCGGGACCGGCCCGTGCGCCCGCCGTTGCGTGGCCCGTTGGCCAGTCGCGCCGACCATGCCACACGGATATTGTTCAGCCACAGCGAACTGTGGGAAACCCTGTCGAACGAAGATCACCACCTGCTCTGCGAGCTTCCCGTGCCGCACGGTTCACTGGTAGCTTGGCTGGAAGCGCAACTACACGAGCATGGTCCCCTGCCCTGGGGCGCTCTCAAGGAGGCGCTGCCCGGCCATGTCGAGGAGGCGCATGTTTTACGGCTCATGGCCGATGCGCCAGTCCCACTGGAAGCGGCCAGCGAATCTGCCCACGAGCTGCGCGATTTGCTGAACCGCATGCTGCTGGAACACATAGGAAAGCAGAAAGATCAGGCCAGTGCCGACGCCACGAGCGACCCTTCCGCTTTTGCCCGGTACAGAGAACTGGACGAGCGTTGGCGCAAACTTAAACAAACTGTCTCATTGCCCCCGTCATGAGATCTGGGGTGCACGTGTCGCGCCGCGCACATCGGCCTCCCCCAGCCTCGTTTTCCGGCAACCTGTCAATCTCTGCTGGAAATGAGCCGATTTCCAGCTATACTACCCGGCTGTTTCGGCAAGAGCGACAGCAGCACCTCCGGGCTAGGCCAAGCGTTGACAAGATCACAACCGGCCACCTTACCGCAAGGACTGCACTCCAAATGTTCGCCCCCCATCTTGCCAGTAAGAATTCTTAGGAGAATTCTTTTCCTGCCTTGTCAGCTACGCTTGCACCCACAGAGGTGTAGCCGGCACCCGCTCTGTCTGCCCGTTTTTTTGATGTTCTGAGGTTTTCGCATGCCTGCTCAAAAATCTGTCAAAGCTGTTCAGTCTCCGACTAAGTCCGCAAAGAAAGCCCCACCCGTGCCCGCATCCAAGCCCCCTGTTACCAAGTCGAAGGCCCAGCTCTTGAAAGAATCGGCAGATGCCCTGCTCAATGCTGGCGCGGCAGCCAAGAAGAAACCCGGTCGCCCGCCAAAAGCCGCAGCGGCAGAATCCGAAGCCCCCGCAAAGGCCGGCGCCAAGCGCGGCCGCAAGCCCAAGGCAGCGGAAGCATCCAGCGGTGACGACATGGACATGTCGGACATTGAAGCCGACCTGGTGGGCGAACCCGAGGCCGTTGCGGCCACGGGCGAAAAGGTCAAACCCCTGCGCATGAAGATCAGCAAGGCCAAAGAACGCGCCTTGATGAAGGAATTTGGCCTGGACGAGACCGTGCTGTCCGAAGAAGACATTGCCAAACGCCGCCAGCGCCTTAAAGCCCTGATTACGCTGGGCAAGACCCGCGGTTACCTGACCCACGGTGAAATCTCCGACCACTTGCCCGACAAGCTGGTCGACGCTGAAACGCTGGAAGTGGTGATCTCCATGTTGAACGACATGGGTGTGGCCGTGTACGAGCAAACGCCGGACGCCGAGACCCTGCTGCTGAACAACAACGTATCGACCGCCGCTACGCCAGAAGAAGCCGAAGAAGAAGCCGAAGCCGCTTTGTCCACTGTGGACAGCGAGTTCGGCCGCACCACCGACCCCGTGCGCATGTACATGCGTGAAATGGGCACCGTCGAGCTGCTGACCCGCGAAGGCGAAATCGAAATCGCCAAGCGCATCGAAGGCGGCCTGATGGCCATGATGGAGGCGATCAGTGCATCGCCCGCCACCATTGCCGAAATCCTGCGCCTGGGTGAAGACATCCGCGAGGGCAAGGTGGTCATCACCACCATCGTCGACGGATTTTTCAACCCCAACGAGGCCGATGACTACGTGGCCGAAGAAGATTTCGACGAGTTTGACGCCGATGACGACGATGACGGCAAAGGCGGCTCTAAGGCACTGACCAGGAAGCTCGAAGAGCTGAAGAAGGAAGCGCTGACCCGCTTAGACCGCTTGCGCGAACTGTTTGAGAAAGTGCATAAGATCTATGACAAGGAAGGCTATGGCACTCCACACTACGTAACGGCCCAAAAGGCCTTGAGCGAAGAACTGATGTCCATCCGTTTCACCGCCAAGGCGATCGAGAAGCTGTGCGACATGGTGCGTGGCCAGGTCGACGACATCCGCAAGAAAGAGCGCGAACTGCGCCGCATCATTGTGGACAAGTGCGGCTACCCGCAAGAAAATTTTATAGCCGACTTCAGCGGGCGCGACAAGAACGGCAACAAGGTTGCCAGCCAATTGCTGAACCTGAAGTGGATCGAAAAGCAAGCCGCATCCGGCAAGTCTTGGGGTGCCGTCATGGGCCGCAACATTCCGCCCGTGCAAGACCTGCAGCAAAAGCTGACCGACCTGCAAGCCAAGGTGGTAGTGCCGCTGGACCAGCTCAAAGACATCAACAAACGCATGAACGCCGGCGAGTATGCGTCGCGTGCCGCCAAAAAGGAAATGATCGAGGCCAATTTGCGCCTGGTCATCTCCATCGCCAAGAAGTACACCAACCGTGGTCTGCAATTCCTGGATCTGATCCAGGAAGGCAACATCGGTTTGATGAAGGCGGTGGACAAGTTCGAATACCGCCGCGGCTACAAGTTCTCGACCTATGCCACTTGGTGGATTCGCCAGGCCATCACCCGCTCCATCGCGGACCAGGCGCGCACCATCCGTATCCCGGTGCACATGATCGAAACCATCAACAAGATGAACCGCATCAGCCGCCAGCATCTGCAGGAATTCGGTTTTGAGCCCGATGCATCAGTCTTGGCCGAGCGCATGGAGATCCCGGAAGATAAGATCCGCAAGATCATGAAGATCGCCAAGGAACCGATCTCGATGGAAACACCGATCGGTGACGATGACGACAGCCACCTGGGCGACTTCATCGAAGACGGTGCCAACACCGCGCCGATGGAAGCGGCCATGCAGGCTGGCCTGCGCGATGTGGTCAAGGACATCCTTGACAGCCTGACACCCCGTGAAGCCAAGGTGCTGCGCATGCGTTTTGGTATCGAAATGACGTCCGACCACACACTGGAAGAAGTGGGCAAGCAGTTTGACGTGACCCGTGAACGTATTCGCCAGATTGAGGCCAAGGCGCTGCGCAAGCTCAAGCACCCCAGCCGCTCCGACAAATTGCGCAGCTTTACCGATAATCTGTGACCCCCACGCTCCACGGCTACGCGGGTCGCTGCCCCCCGAGGGGGCTAATTTTTCTTGGGGCGGCCCTGCGAAAAATTACCGCTTCTATCCCATGGCAGTAGAAGCGCCCTACAAG
>JANXVI010000058.1 GCA_025351745.1 Rhodoferax sp. | reverse complement strand
CATAACGCCTGTTGCCTTCACCCGAAGGGCGCGAAGCGGTGACCGGCACCAAGCGGAGCTTTAGCGCAGCGACTGGCGGGCACTGAGGGCAATGCGGCGTTATGTAAAAGCGAAGCGGGTGGCCGTAGCGGGCGAACACTACACACGCCACGCACACCACGCGACAGCCTCGTGATGCTTGGGCATGGCGGTACTCCGCCGTGCCCACTGGCTGAGACTACAGAGCATCGAACAGGGTCAAGCGGTGATGTGCCGTTGCCACCAAGCGCAGCGACTGGCGGCGACACATGGCCGCGCTGCTGGCCGAAACTGCGCGACAGCTTGGTGGTGCCTGGCCATTGCGGTATTCCGCATTGGCCACTGACCAAAGCTACAGATTCACGCAATACGAAAGCGGTGATGTTGTGCGCTGCCACCAGCGCGCAGCGCCATTGCGCAGGCAGCGCGCCCGGCATGACCGCGCTGGTGGAGGTCATACGTAAACGTCGAGCGCCGAAGGGTCGTCACGTCCTGCCGCCGTCGCGGTAGCTGATCAAACTCTTGCGCAGCACTTTTTGTATGCCAAATAGGCCGCTATTCCTGGTGGAACATGCGCAAGCAGCTATCAAAAGCATAGTGAATCAGCGCTGGCGAAATCACGTTTCTTCTTCGTACAGATGCCGCTGAAAGCTGCTGAATACCTTTCCAATCTCTTCCGGCTTGCCCAGGTCGGCCACTGCATCGGTAATCGAGTCGTGGTACTTCAATAAAAGCAGGGGGCGCAGCTTGGCCTGGTCCAGTTCGTCCACGCCTTGCGCCACATAGTGCGACAACACAAAATCCAAGAACACCTGCTGGCGGGCATTAAAGTGGGTGCTAATCACGGCCATGGCCCGACCGGCGCGCTCTTCGCGGGTCAAGGGTTCCAGCGCGTAGGCAACATGGGCCAGCACATCAAACAGGTCGCTTTTTTCGGCATCGATTATCTTCTGCATCTCTAGCAGTTGGTCTTTGCCAAAGCCCTTTTCCGCTAGCCCTTCCATCAGCTTCTTGCGGGTATCGGGCGCACTCCATAGGGCGCGCAATTCGTCCTCATCTTGGAAGAAGTCCGGCAATTTTCCAAACAGCGCCTCCATGAACTGCTGCGCCGACATGGGCGTGCCGTCCGGGTGCCAAAAACTGCTGACCACCATGTGCTGAATATGACGCGACTTGCCATCCGCCAGCTTAACTTCAGCCTTGCGACGTGGCACATAGTCGGGTCGGGGCTCTCGTACCTCCGGGGGAGCGTCAGGCACCGGGCCACCGCGTGGTGCAGGCACCTGCGGCTCCAGCGGTTCACCATCCCATTCCGGGTCGCTGAAATGGTGGTGAGCCTTTACAAAATCGTAAATCGTGAAATAGTCCTTGCCATCAAACAGCCGGGTGCCGCGCCCGATGATCTGTTTGAACTCAATCATGGAGTTGACAGGCCGCAGCAGCACGATGTTGCGCACGTTGCGCGCATCCACACCGGTGGAGAGCTTTTGCGATGTGGTCAGAATCGTTGGGATGTTCTTCTCGTTATCCTGAAAATCCCGCAGCCACTGCTCGCCCAAGGCACCATCGTCTGCCGTCACACGGTGGCAGTAATTGGGGTTGGTGCTGGTTTTCAACTGATTGATCAAGTCCCGAATGGCCAGCGCATGGTTCTGCGTGGCGCAAAACACCAGTGTCTTTTCTCGCTGGTCAATCAGGCCCAAGAAAATCTCAACCCGCTTTTTCTCGCGCTCCTTGATCTCAATGATCTTGTTGAAATCGGCTTCCTCGTAGCGCTTGCCTGCCTCCACCTCGCCTTCGACCACCTTGTCGTCAGCCGTGTACACGTATTCGTCCAGCGACGTGGTGATCTGCTTGATGCGAAACGGCGTCAAAAATCCGTCGTTGATACCGTCCTTGAGCGAATAGGTGAAAACGGGTTCGCCAAAGTAGGCGTAAGTGTCCACGTTGTCCCGGCGCTTGGGCGTGGCGGTCAGGCCCAACTGCACAGCGGGTGCGAAGTAATCCAGAATGCCGCGCCAATTGCTCTCGTCGTTCGCGCCACCCCGATGGCACTCGTCAATGATGATGATGTCAAAAAAATCCGGCGGGTACTCGCCAAAATAGGGCGACGGGTGCCCATCCTTGGGCGGTCCACTCATGAAGGTCTGAAAAATCGTAAAAAAGATGCTGCCGTTTTTCGGCACCTTGCCTTTTTTGCGAATGTCGTCCGGCGCAATGCGCACCAGCGCATCTTCTGGAAAAGCTGAGAACGAGTTGAACGCCTGGTTCGCCAGAATGTTGCGGTCGGCTAGAAACAAGATGCGCGGCCTGCGCGTGGGTGCGCCGTCTCCCTTCCAGTCATTGGAGTGCCA
The DNA here is from genome assembly GCA_025351745.1 of Rhodoferax sp. Taxonomy (GTDB): domain Bacteria; phylum Pseudomonadota; class Gammaproteobacteria; order Burkholderiales; family Burkholderiaceae_C; genus Allorhodoferax. Next base: position 7,337 of record JANXVI010000058.1, on the reverse strand, counting down.
GTCATTTAGGTTCCAGCGGCTATGAAACAACTTCCACGCCAACTGAAATGCAATAAAGGTCTTGCCCGTGCCGGTGGCCAGAGTCAGCAAAATACGCTGCTGGCCTGCCGCCACCGCTGCCAACACCTTCTCTATGGCCACGTCCTGGTAATACCGACCCTGAAAGAACCCGCCCTTGTCCTCAAACGGCACAGCGGCAAAACGGTCGCGCCAAGCGTTCTCAGTCGCAAAGGTCAGACTCCACAGCGCATCCGGCGTTGGGTAACGGTCTATCGGCCCCTCGACGGCTGTGTGCATGTCGATGCCATAAATGCCTTGCCCATTGGTGGCAAAGGTATGGCGCACCGCCAAGCGGGTTGCGTAGTCCTTGGCCTGGGCCACGCCTTCGCTCAAAGCTTTGTCCCACGCCTTGGCTTCCACCACGGCCAGCTTGGTGTTGCGGTACTCCAGCACATAGTCGGCGCTCAATGCCTTGCCGCGTTTGCCCGCACCCTCAAGCCTCCCCATGGTGATGGGGTATTCACGCCGAATGCGGCTGCCGTCCACCACGCCCCAGCCTGCGGCGGCGAGCGCGGGGTCAATATGCTCGGCGCGGGTTTCGGCTTCGTTCATGACGCACTTTCCAAGCTACTCATTTCTTCCCCTCCAGCTTTTTCTTGGCGCTTTCAATTTGTTTGACGCTTTGCTCCGGCGTGGGCATGGCCTCCGGCATCGTGCCACCCAGCTCCCGAATGGTTTCGCGCACTTTCTTGCCGACCTCGTAATGGGTGTTGTTGGCGCGCTGCTTGTTTTGCACGTTTTCGCGCTTCAATTTTTCTTCCGCCTGCGTGGCGCGGAACAGGTTGGCCGCCAGTTCCGTGCTGCCCATGTGGTCCAGAATTTTCTGGCTCTTCTTCAAGCCCTTGCGGGCATGAATATCTTTGGCCCCCATACCGCCATACAGACCCTTGTAGCCGTGGTCTTGAAAAATAGCGTAATCAAGGCTGGTCTCCACCCCTGCGTCCTTCGCTGCCGCCGCCAGATATTTGTTGTGCGCGGCCAGTTCATTGCGAATTGCAAGCCGCTTGTCATCCTCAGACAGTTGCGCAAATTTGGCACTGTCTTCCAACTCTTGCCGCCGTGTCTGCATTGCAAAATAGGTTTGCCCGTTTGCAATCACGGGCTTGGATGGGTCACCGTTTTGAACAATCAGATAGCAGGCATAGCGCGACAGGCGCACATCAGCGACTTCACGTTGCGCGCCCGAGCCGATGGCAACCATATCGAGGATATCCTCGATATGGTCTGCCAAAGGATGGCCGCTGTTTTGGCAGGCTTCCCGCGCCCGCTCAATAACAGGCAAGAAATGACGGTATTCGGAATAATCCAATACTTTGGCGAGTTTGCGGGCAGACCAATATTCATTGCCATCCGGGTCGAGCTGGCGAATGCCCTCAAAAGTGGCGTGGTGTTGATTGGCAATGCGTTTTTCGGTCATGTTGTGGACGCTCCCTTGGCTGTAGGTATATCGAGAAATTTGAAGTCTTTGGTTTTCAACTCGGACAAAAACGCCTGCGCGTTGTCTTTGAGTTCTTTGGCTGACCAGAGCTGATAGATCAGCAGCCACTGCTTGTCACGCTCCCGCTTGTCAGAAGACTTGATTTCAGTGGCCCGCTTTTTGATCGCGGAAACTACTTTTGCACGCTTGTGCCGGGTTGCATATTCCAAAAGCAACACATTGGCGATGCAATCATCCAGGCCAACGATTTCCTTGAGGTCGTTGTCATCTAGGCTCAGTTCAACACCGTGCTTCAACACGTAGTACAGCGCATGGGCAATCGCGTCCGGGTACAGCTTGCGCGACCCCATTTTTGCAAGCGCACTTGAGAACTCGGCGACTTGCACCGCCAAATCGTCGTGCCCATAACGGTCAAAAACGTGCTTGTCCAACTGCGGTGCAAGATAGGGATACGCCAGCGCCAGGTTCATGGCCTCCAGCACGTAAAGCCTTCTGGCACGTTCATTGAGTTTGCGCGGGCTCTTGGGGTTGGCCAGCGCTTTGATGGCGTAGTTCAGTGGTGTGGACTTGCCCGCTGCCTGCGCACACTCCAAGGCCAGATCAAGAAACGATCGAACGATCGAAAACCGGATTTCTTCGTCTCTGGGGAAAACAAAGCGATTCAGTCTTTGAATCCAGTTTTCAGTGCTGGGCCGTGGCAACGGCAAGATGCGGGTCTTCTTGTCATTGAGCGACATCTCAAAGCCACGCAAACACATCCCTAGGTCTTTGACAAACCGCTCCGCTTGCGCAAAGTCGTCGGCATAAAAGGCGTAGTCATCAATGTGGCGCGCAAGTCTTGAATATCCTTTGGCCTGCAACTCGGCATCAACTTTTGTGAGGATTATTTCGGCAATGATGTTGGAGGAATGCGGGCCAATCAGTAAACCGTTGGTCTGCTTGTCACGGGTGTTCTGCGTGCATTTGTCCAGCAGGTTGCCTGCAAGCGCAGTGATGCTGGTTGTTTTTTTGGCAACTGCCTTTCCATGCAAGGCCCACGGAATGGAGTGCGTATAAATGCTCGGAAAGCACGATGCAACGTCGGCATGGACAACGTACTGCGCACCGGCCATCCAACGGATTTCGTCCTCTTCAAGTTGGAAGCGCTCTGTGCCTTTGTAATTCATCTTGAAGATGCTGCCACTGCCGGTGTGCCGAACGTGGATTCGACTGATGGGCGGATTGGGTTGGTTGCAATGGGTCGCAATTTTTTTCCAGTGTCGGGAGATTGCGAGGGACTGGACGGCATAGGCTTCCGGGTGCGGAATGCCAAGATGCCTTGGGACATTGATGTCGCGCAGCGCCTCGTACCGTACGTAGTCATGGGCGCGAGGGTCTATGCTGTCTTTCAGCTTTTTCTCGTCGTGCTCATCAAGGATGTCGACCAACGACACCGACGCAATTGCCGCCAACCCCTCGGAGGTGAAGCAGGGCGGCACCTTGTCTGCGAACAGGCCGTAGTCCAATAGCCCAGTCAGAACCGCAGCGCCGCTCAATTTCTCCTTGGTGGCATCGAACCATTCGGGTTCGATGACCATTTCCAGAAGATGTTCCAACGTGAACAGTGTTGCCGGGGTTGGTGGAACGGTCATGGCGCAACCTCTAGAGAAGACCAGTAAAGGCCTGGTGCAATAAAGACTTTTTCAGATCGTCGAGCGCGGTGAGTTTGCGCTGGTAGATGGATTCGAGGCGTTGGGTTTCTTCGCTGAGGTCGTCCAGTTTGGTGACGATTTGGCGTTGCTCAGCGACAGGTGGAAACGGAAACCGCTCGTTCTCAAACGTGCCCATATTGATGTTGGCCTGGGCGCTGCCTTGCCCCAACGCTTGAATACGCACCTTGAAAGACTGCAACAAGTATTCGACAAAACCCACTTCTGCTTCAGCCGGGTTCGGGACAACACCAATGACGCTATCGGGGAAGCAAGCATCGAAGCCCAAGATTCCTGTTTCCGCAATATTGGCTGCAATCGTGATGCAAATGGTGCCTTTCGGCCACAGCTTGCTTTGCGCCAGTCCCAACTCGGAGTAGGTCTGCGAATACTCAGTAATGAAATGCCCGGCATTGCGAATATCGCCAGTTTGAATAAACGGGTATTTGCCGCCATAGAGTTTTGGCTCGTTTCGTGGCCGGTGGCGCGATTTACCGCGTCCAAAGGTGGTCGAAATCTGCTCCAAGGTTTTGTCTTTCCACCCATCCCCCCGCTGCGTAAACACCGATTGCAGGTGGCTTTCAAAAAGGGCGCGGGCGTTCTGGAGGTTTTTTTCGGCGTTGGCCCGGGCGGTGGCGATGCCGTCAAAGGCTTCGTCTAGGAGGGCGACGATGCGTCGTTGCTCTGTAAGCGGGGGAACCGGAATCGGATACGCCTCAATAAAGTCCTTGGCAACCCGCTTGTGACCGACGGCACCAGTCATGCGCTCCGCACCTTCTACCCGGAAGGATTCACGGGAAAGAAAGTAGTAGAGCCACTCCTTGGCTACTGACGCGTCTGGACGAAAAACGATGTACTCGCTCGACCCGAACCCGATGCCATTCACGAGGTCGGCAGCGATGCCCAGCTTGCCGTTTTCAAAGCAGGGTGTAATTTTGGCGAGGAGAACGTCGCCGTCGGCAAAGTAGGTGTAGCTTCCGGCCACCTCCGACAATGGTCTAGTTTGTGTCGGCACCAGAATTTTTTGGTCAATGCCAAGACTCTCCATTGGAACAAACGATACCAATTCATTGGCAGAAATCTTGCTGCGGGCTTCGGCTTTAGGCGGTTTAATCTTGCATACCGCCGCGAGCGGCTCCATGCGCCAACCTGTCTTCATGCCGCAAACCCCAATGTTGCCGCTGTGAGCGGTTGCTGCAAGAAATTTAAGCCAAATTGGCCTCCAGCCCTCGCAGAACGTGCGCAAGCAGCTATAAATTCAGTAGCAATCACAGCAACTCCCGAATCGTCGTCAGCACCTCGGCGGCCTCTGCGTCCAGCGCGGCGATCTCGTCCATGATGTCCTGCGGGCTGCGGTGGGCTACGACTTCGCCGCCAGTCGGGTTCTTGACCGACAGGTCAAACGTGGTGGCATCGATACCCGCTACGTCCACGCTCCAGCTTTTGGCAGAGTCGGCAAATGTGCTTTGCAGTGCTACAAACTCAGTCAAGTCCGCATCGTTGAGCGGGTTGGTCTTGCCCATATTGCGGCCGGGGTCGAGCTGGTAGTACCAGACCTTGCGGGTGGGTGCGCCTTTTTCAAAAAACAGCACCACGGTTTTGACACCCGCACCCTGAAAGGTGCCGCCGGGGCAGTCCAGCACGGTGTGCAGGTTGCAGCTTTCCAGCAGCAGTTTGCGCAAACTCATACTGGCGTTGTCGGTGTTGCTGAGAAACGTGTTTTTGATGACCACCCCGGCGCGGCCACCGGCTTTGAGCATTTTGATGAAGTGCTGCAAAAACAAAAATGCCGTCTCACCCGTGCGAATAGGGAAGTTTTGCTGCACTTCCTTGCGCTCCTTGCCGCCGAAAGGCGGGTTGGCCAAGATCACGTCGAAGCGGTCTTTGTCCTGCACATCGGCCAGGTTCTCGGTCAGGGTGTTGGTGTGGACGATGTTGGGTGCGTCGATGCCGTGCAGGATCAAGTTCATGATCGCAATCACATAGGCCAGCGATTTTTTCTCTTTGCCGTAAAAGGTGCGCTCTTGCAGGGTTTTGAGGTCGGATGTGGTGAGGTTTTTTCCGGCCTTGAGGTAGTCAAACGACTCGCACAAGAACCCCGCCGACCCGCAGGCTGCGTCGTAAATGCGTTCACCCACGGTGGGTTGCACCACTTGCACCATGGCGCGAATGAGCGGACGCGGCGTGTAGTACTCGCCGCCGTTGCGCCCGGCGTTGCCCATGTTTTTGATTTTGGCTTCGTACAGGTGTGAAAGCTCGTGCTTTTCTAGCTGCGAGCGAAAACGCAGCGCGTCGATGTGCTCAATGATGTCGCGCAGGCTGTAGCCGCTGTGGATCTTGTTTTTGATCTCGCCAAAAATCTCCCCCACCTTGTATTCAATGGTGTTGGGGCCGCTGGCCTTTTGCTTGAAGCCGTGCAGGTAGGGGAACAGTTTGCGGTCTACAAAATCGCGCAGGTCGTCGCCGGTCAGGGCTTTGTTATGGTCCAGCTTGCCATCGGCGTCTTTGGGGGCGGCCCAGGTTTCCCAGCGGTAAGCGGGGTCGAGAATGAAGGCGTATTTTTTGCCCTCCAACTCGGCTTCCATTGCGCGGTCTTGCTCCAGGCTGTCAAGGTATTTGAGGAAGAGCAGCCACGAGGTCTGCTCGGTGTAATCCAGCTCGGTAGTGCAACCGGCTTCTTTGAAAAGGATGTCGTCGATATTCTTGAAGGCTTGTTCAAACATGGGGGTGTGACAGTAATTTGATGTAGATGTTATAGGACTGGATTAGGCCACATTGGACAATGGCGCAACCATGCTGCCGCGCCTATTCCAGCCCGATTTCAACGACATCACCCACCCGTGTATGCCCGCCATAACGCGGCCCCGGTTCCGCAGCGCAAACCATACCGGCTGCCACGCCCGGCGGCGATGCAGGTGGGGCAGTTGAAGTGGTGGGACAGATAGGCCGCATCCAGGGCGTGCCAGTCGGTAGGCTCGGGCGATGCGTCCGTCGGTGCGCTGGGCAGCGGCTCCACTGAGTCGGTTTGCAGCGCATCGGCCAACGCTGCCCGGTTTTCACGCAAGGGCACCAGTAGGCGCGCCACCGCCTCGCGCGGCCCACTGGCCTTGACCTTGCCACCGACCAGGCGCAGCGCCACGCCTGATGCCTGCGCCTGCCGAATCAGTGCTGCCGCGCTCACAGTTCCACCTCGACCAGTTCATTGGCAGCCTGATCAACCGCCGAAGATTCCAAAGATTCATGTTTTTCAGACGGGGAGTCTTCGGAACCTTCGGGCAATGTGGAATCTTCGCTTGGTAGGGGGATGTCACTGCCGCCGGGTAAACGCCAATACCAACCGCCGCCCATGCCACCTTTCGTGCGAACGACATTGAGTTTCTTGGATGCGGTCCAAATCTGTTTTTTAGTGAAACCGGCATCTTTAAGTGGCTGTGTTGCCAGCGTCATGCCAGTCCAGCAATCCGCCGTCAGTTCTGCTTTCAACAGGCTCACAGCATCGGCATGGTCGGTGCCGTCGTCACCTTCTGCCGGGTCGGTCAGCAGGTCGCGGGCAGAGCCTTCTACCGCTTGGCCCCATTCAATACGGCTGGCATCAATACCGGGCAGTGCCTCCACCTGCGCCAGGTGGTATTCAAACCCGCCGTTGTCCGGCCCGATGTTGGATTTGCTGCGCGCCAGAATGCGCCGGTCTGCACCCTCTTCGCTCTTGACCCGTGCAGCCACCAGCACCACGCGCGCCACGGCGGTAAACGCAATGCTGCCAATCACCCGCTGTGCCGGGTCAGAGCCTTGGCCGCCCTTGGACAGATGGGTAATGCCCAGCAACGCCGCGTTGATGGTGGTGGCCAGGTCAACCAAGGGTTGCAGACCACGGCGCACCTCGGTGTTCTTGTGGCTGTCACCCGCCACGGCGGTCGATACCGGGTCAATCACGATCAGGCGCACGCTGCCAATTTTCTGGATGGCTTCTTTCAAGGTGCGCGTGTCGGTGGACGGATCAAACGGCCTGATTGCGTCACCCGTGCGCGTGCCATCCACAAAGAACACCCGGCTTCGATCTGCCCCCGCCGCGATCAGGCGCGGTAGCAGGGTGTCGGTGTAGTCGTCCTCGCCGCTCCAGATCAGCACGTTGCCCGCTTCGCAGCGCGACC
>JANXVI010000017.1 GCA_025351745.1 Rhodoferax sp. | reverse complement strand
GCCGTGCATGCCGGTGGCGTGCAAACGGGTGGTAACAGCTCGGCGCTCGTCGATGGCGCCGCGGCCGCCGTGGTGTCGTCGGGCGCCTATGCAACAGCCCACGGCAAGAAGCCGTTGGCCCGCATCATCGCTTGCGCCGTGGTGGGTGTGCCGCCAGAGATCATGGGCATTGGCCCGGCTCCTGCGATTCGATTGCTGTTGGAGCGAACCGGGTTAACACTGGACGCTATCGGTCGCCTGGAGATCAACGAAGCCCAGGGCGCGCAGACGCTGGCCGTCGGCCGCGAGTTGGGGCTGGACCTGTCCAAACTGAATGTGAATGGCGGCGCCATTGCGCTAGGCCACCCGCTGGCCTGCACCGGCGTGCGGCTGACGCTCACGCTGGCGCGCGAGATGCAGCGCAGCGGCGTGCGCTACGGCGTGTCCAGCGCCTGCATCGGCGGCGGGCAGGGGATTGCCCTGCTGCTGGAGAACCCGGATGGTGCGGTCTGAGCCCAAAGGCTTAAGCAAAATCGGCCGCTAGCCCTCTAGCTTATTGGGTGCGTAGCTACAAAATGTGTAGCGCCCTTAAATTGCTGCTCATCCGCCAACCACTGCAACACCGGCACCGTTCCTGGCAAAACCGGACGCATTTGAACCGGCAACCGCTCCCAGGAAAAAGACTGTGCCTCTCGCATGTCCAAAACGCCTGACCACGCGAACACCTTGCAAAAATGCAGACGAACCAACGCATGCGGATAATCGACAAGTTCGACTTTCCACGGCGCCACTGCACCCACGTGAATGCCAAGTTCCTCTTGCAACTCGCGACCCAGCGCTTGTTCAACCGTCTCACCGACTTCCAGCTTGCCGCCTGGGAATTCCCAATACCCCGCATAGGGCTTGCCTTCGGGGCGCGATGTCAACAGGAAGGCACCATCCGGCCGAAACAAGATACCAACGGCGACCTCCACGATCTTGCGGTCCACCCCACCTTGGCGAGCAGCGCCAGGATCGGCAACAAGTGGCTTGCCAGTCATGCAGTAGAGGCGTGTCGACCCGCAAAATCTCGCGCAAACTGCCAGGCCACGCGGCCGCTGCGCGAACCCCGTTCCAGCGCCCAGACCAATGCTTCGGGCCGCGCACCTGCAATGTGCGCATCTCCAACGCCCAAGGCGCAAAGCCACTGCGCCACAATTCGCAGATATTCTTCCTGGTTGAAAGGATAAAAACTCACCCACAGGCCAAAACGCTCCGAGAGTGAGATTTTTTCTTCCACCACCTCGCCGGGGTGCACTTCGCCATCCGCCGTATGGGTATAGGTGAGGTTCTCAGCCATGTATTCAGGCAGCAAGTGGCGTCGGTTGCTTGTCGCGTAAATCAGTACATTGGGCGTCGTAGCCGATACAGATCCGTCCAAAACGGACTTCAACGCCTTGTACCCGGGCTCACCCTCGTCAAAGCTCAGGTCGTCACAAAAGACAATAAAATTTTCGGGCCTGCGGGCGACCAGTTCCACGAGGTCTGGCAGGTCTACCAACTCAGCCTTGTCCACTTCGATTAGACGCAGACCCTGGGCGGCGTAGGCATGCAGGCACGCGCGGATGAGCGAAGACTTTCCAGTACCACGCGAACCCGTTAACAGCACATTGTTCGCAGGCAATCCGCGCACAAACTGTTCGGTATTGCGTTGGATTTTTTCCTTCTGGAGGTCAATTTCCTTGAGATCGGCCAAGGCAATTGCACCAATGTTGGCTACTGGGGCGATGACGCCCTGTCCGGAACTGCGCCTGCGGTACTTGAAGGCTACCGAGGCCGCCCAATCGGGTTGCTGCAGACCGTGCGGCAAGGCTGCCTCGATACGCACCATCAGTTGTTCTGCGCGCGCCAAAAACGCGGTCAACTGCGCCTCCATCACTCAGGACCGGTAATCGGCGTTGATGGTCACGTAGTCGTGGCTCAAATCGCAGGTCCACACGGTTTGGCTCGCGGATCCGCGCCCCAACCCTACCTGGATCGTGATCTCGCTTTGGCGCATGACCCGCTGGCCATCTTCTTCGCGGTAGCGTGGATGGCGGCCACCGTGGGTCACCACATGTACGTCGTCCAAGAACAATTCAATGAGGCTTTGGTCGAGATCATCAATTCCGGCGTAGCCGACCGCCGCCAGAATGCGACCCAAGTTGGGATCACTGGCAAAAAAAGCGGTCTTGACCAAGGGTGAATGGGCAATGGCATACGCCGCTATCCGGCACTCAGCCTCATCGCGTCCGCCGTCGACCTGCACAGTGATGAATTTGGTGGCCCCTTCGCCATCTCGAACAATGGCTTGGGCCAGATTGCGGGCTACTTCCAGCATCGCCTGCTTGAGCGCTTGCCCCTCTGCGCTATCCAGTGCATCGATCGCCGCATGGCCCGCCCGGTTCGTCGCAATGACCACCAGGGAGTCGTTGGTCGAGGTATCGCCATCCACCGTAACGCGGTTGAACGAAGATTCTGCAAGTTCCAAAGCGAGCTGGTGCATCACTGCCTGACTCACACAGGCGTCGGTGGCGATAAAGCCCAGCATGGTCGCCATATTGGGACGGATCATGCCCGCACCCTTGCTGACCCCGGTGACATGAACCGGCTTGCCTCCGATGACGGTCTTGGCGCCAAATGCTTTTGGGGCCGTATCTGTGGTCATGATACCTTCGGCCGCCCGCAACCAGTTGCCCGGCTTGGCATCAGCGATCGCCGCAGCCAGTCCCGCTTCGATGCGATCATTGGGCAGGGGCTCCATGATCACACCCGTGGAGAACGGCAGGATCTGCTCCACTGCGACACCCAGTTGCTGTGCCATGGCGACGCACGTGCTGCGCGCTCTGGCGAGCCCTTCATCGCCAGTGCCAGCATTGGCATTACCGGTATTGATCAACAGGGCCCGAATGCCAAGCTTTCCTTCCAGATGCAGCCGGCAAATTTGAACCGGCGCGGCACAAAATCGGTTGGTCGTAAAGACACCCGCAACCGATGCGCCCTCGTCCAGCAATACAACCGTAAGGTCCTTGCGACCCGCTTTGCGAATGCCCGCTTCGGTCACGCCAATGCGAACACCGGCGATAGGAAAAAGTGTGTCTGGATCCGGTGCAGGTAGATTGACGGGCATCGTTATCTTTCAAATCACTTCAGGCGAGTTTCCCATGGCATTGCTTGAACTTTTTGCCACTGCCGCAGGGGCAAGGTTCGTTGCGTCCAACCCGCATCAGCGCGTCGGCACTCAATGCTGCGCCTGCAGGACGCACGGAGTCAGGATCAACCGTGGTCTGCACCTCACCTGTTTCGGTCGGGGCACTGTAGGTCACGTTCGCAATGCTCTCGCCGCGGGTTTCCATCGCGTCGGCCGCTTGTTCCAGTTGTTCGGAGGACTGCACTTTGACAGTCATCAGCACTTTGGTGACGTCGTTCTTGACAGAGTCCAGCAACTGCCCAAACAACTCAAAGGCTTCGCGTTTGTATTCTTGCTTGGGCTGCTTTTGAGCGTAGCCGCGCAAATGGATGCCCTGACGCAAATAGTCCAACGAACTCAGGTGATCACGCCAGTGTGTGTCAATGCTCTGCAACAAGACCATGCGTTCGAATTGCGTGAAATTATCAGCGCCCACCCGCTCAACTTTGGCCTTGAACAAGGCATCGGCGGCGGATGTCACGGTCGTGACCAAATCCTCGTCAACGATGGCGCTTGCGTCATGTACCTGCTTTTGCAAGTCCAAATCCATCTGCCATTCTTCTGAAAGCGCCTTTTGAAGACCGATCACATCCCATTGTTCTTCGACTGATTCAACGGGAATGAATTGGCGCGCCAAGTCCTGGAAACAACCTTCGCGCAGCGACGCGATCTGTGCCGTTAAGTCCTTTGCATCCAGAATGGCGTTTCGCTGTTGGTAGATTACTTTGCGCTGGTCGTTGGACACATCATCGTATTCCAGCAACTGCTTGCGCATGTCGAAATTGCGGGCCTCGACCTTGCGCTGTGCGCTCTCAATACTGCGCGTCACGATGCCCGCTTCGATGGCTTCCCCATCGGGCATCTTCAAACGATCCATGATGGCCTTGACGCGATCACCCGCAAAAATGCGCATCAACGAATCGTCAAGACTCAAATAAAAACGCGAGGAGCCAGGGTCGCCTTGGCGGCCCGAACGACCACGCAACTGGTTGTCGATACGACGGGATTCATGGCGTTCGGTAGCAATAATGCGCAAACCGCCCAGCGCCTTGACTTGCTCATGGTCCACAGACCATTGCTTGCGAACGGTTTCGATCTGTTGCTGCTTGGCGGATGCGTCCAGTGTCTCATCGCCTTCGATGGCCTCAACCGTCTTGCCAATGCTGCCCCCCAACACGATGTCGGTACCCCGACCAGCCATATTCGTAGCGATGGTGATCATCTTGGAGCGCCCGGCTTGCGCCACGATATCGGCTTCGCGGGCATGCTGCTTGGCATTGAGAACCTGGTGCGGCAATTTTTCCTTCTCCAGCAATTCCGCAATGATTTCGGAGTTCTCGATTGAGGTCGTACCCACCAAAACCGGTTGCCCGCGCTCGTAACATTCCCGTATGTCCTGGATCGCGGCCACGTACTTCTCACGTGTTGTCTTGTAGATGCGGTCCAACTGGTCTTCGCGACGGCTGACGCGGTTGGGCGGAATCACGATGGTTTCCAGGCCATAGATTTCCTGGAACTCGTAGGCCTCGGTATCAGCCGTACCGGTCATACCAGCCAGCTTGCCATAGAGGCGGAAATAGTTCTGAAAAGTAATCGATGCCAAGGTCTGGTTTTCGGCCTGGATGGCTACGCCTTCTTTGGCCTCCACCGCCTGGTGCAAACCATCACTCCAACGGCGCCCGGTCATCAGGCGACCAGTGAACTCGTCGACGATGATGATTTCGCCTTGCTGCACCACATAGTGCTGGTCGCGGTGGTACAGGTTGTTGGCCCGCAGCGCTGCATACAAGTGGTGCATCAGCGTGATATTGGCCGGGTCATACAAGGAGGCACCCGCAGGTATCAATCCCATCTCGGCAAAGATTCGCTCGGCGCTCTCGTGCCCTTGCTCAGTCAGGAAAACCTGGTGGCTCTTCTCGTCGAGTGTGAAATCACCTGGCTTGGTGACGCCCTCACCCGTGCGTGGATCGGCTTCACCTTCTTGGCGCACCAGTTTCGGAGCGGCCTTGTTGATGGCCAGGTACATGTCGGTATGGTCTTCGGCCTGCCCGCTGATGATCAGCGGCGTGCGGGCCTCGTCGATCAAGATCGAATCCACCTCGTCGACGATGGCGTAGTTCAGGCCGCGCTGCACGCGGTCTGTTACTTCATACACCATGTTGTCGCGCAGGTAGTCAAAGCCGTATTCGTTGTTCGTGCCGTAAGTGATATCGGCCCGGTAAGCGGCTTGCTTTTCTTCCCGGGGCATTTGCGGCAGGTTGATACCCACGGTCAGACCCAGGAAGTTGTACAGACGCCCCATCCACTTCGCATCGCGGCTGGCCAGGTAGTCATTCACGGTGACGACATGAACACCCTTTCCTGTCAGAGCATTGAGGTACACCGGCAAGGTAGCGGTGAGCGTCTTGCCTTCCCCGGTGCCCATTTCGGAAATCTTCCCGTAGTGCAGCGACATGCCTCCCAACATTTGTACGTCAAAATGCCGCATCTTCATGATCCGCTTCGAACCCTCGCGCACCACAGCGAAGGCCTCAGGCAGTAAGTCGTCCAGCGTCGCGCCCTTTTGGATGCGTTCCTTGAACTCTTGCGTCTTGGCCTTGAGGGCATCGTCACTCAATTGCTCGTACTGCGCCTCCAAAGCGTTGATGCGCGCCACACCCGAACGGTATTGCTTGAGTAGGCGGTCGTTACGACTGCCGAAGATTTTGGTAAGAATATTGGTGGCCATGAATGCAAGACTGGCCTAGACCCACTATGGGTTTCGCAGCGCAGCGCAGTCCTTTTTCTAATCTGTGTGAAATGGGGATGTTCTGGCGAAATGCAACCGCTCATGCGGTCAGACTAGCACCGTTGAAAACCAAACCGCTGATTTTAGCGTTGACTGGGCGGTGCCCCGGCCAGATTGCCTTTGGATGCCAAAACACCAGAAGTTACAGCTGCACCGTCTCGGGCCATGGGCAAGGATGTGAGATTACGTCCGGCATTCAAAAATTTCTGCGGATCTTGCGGTATGCCCTGAACCAAGACCTCAAAATGCAGATGGGGACCGGTCGAACGGCCAGTATTGCCGACCTCAGCAATCTTTTGGCCCCGCTTGATCAGATCACCCTTTTTAACGAACACCTTGGACGTGTGGGCGTACCGAGAAATCAAATCGTTACCGTGGTCGATCTCTACGATGTTGCCGTATTCCGACTGAAACTCCTGCGTCACGACGACGCCGCCCGCGGCGGCAAAAATCGGCGTGCCGGGTGTCGCTGGAAAATCAAGCCCAGTATGCAAGGCAGAGCGACCAGTGATAGGGTCTATGCGCCACCCGAACATGGAGCCCAGATTTGAATTCGGCACGGGCGCCTGCGTGGGGATCATCATTTTCTTTATTTTTTGCTCAAACAGGCGGGATTCGAGCACGGTCATCCAATCCGCCCGCTCAATGGCGATGCTGTCGAGCTCTTGCAGGGTAGCCTGAAGCTCCAACATTGACAGATCGCGCCCGGCAACCAGCCGCCCACCTTGGCCCGGCTTGATTTTGATTTCTGCGGGATTGACGCCAGCCAAACCGGATACGCGTTCACCCAGCGATTCGAGCTGCAACATTTTTGCCTGCATTTCACCCAGTTTCTTGGCCATGACCTCGATGTTTTCGCGCATAAAACGGTCTTGCTGTGCGACTTCATCCTTTACGACCAAACGAACCAGCGTGCCAATGATCGGCCAGCCTTCACGCGCGCCCTTCAAAAATACCCAGTGGTACAGTCCCGCGGAAATAAGCATCAAGACAAAGGAAGAGGCGATGACGGCCATCAGAAGTTTGGAGCCGCTCAGGTGAAACGCCCGGCTTTTGACGAGCCATGCATCCGTGATAATCAATTGCATCCAGAATCCCTTCGCATTTAACTTAGGCCATGAACCGTCGCAACCATTCCTTCACACTGCTACAGGCCACGCAAGACTCGCCTAGCTTGGCGCGTCTCACCGGTCTCGCAATGGAATCGTCGGCTCGACTCAAATCGATTGAAGCACTGATTCCTGCCCCACTGCGCTCAGCCGTGCGAGCCGGCCCCATCGAGGACACCGTCTGGTGCCTGATTCTTGACAACAATGCAATTGCCGCGAAAATTCGCCAACTACTGCCTTCTCTGGAGTCGCACTTGCGGACGAAAGGCTGGGATGTCAGCGCGATACGCCTGAAGGTGCAAACAACACGCGCGCAAACCTGAGAAGTCTTGGAAAATAAATGGTGCCGATTATCGGATTCGAACTGATGACCTACCGCTTACAAGGCGGTTGCTCTACCAACTGAGCTAAATCGGCACGTCTTTTATTCTACATTATTTGAAAGCGCTGAAAGATAGCGGGCTTGTGTCGCGTTGTCATTTAACGCGTTTCAACGATGGCTTTGCGCCACCCGGTGGACGAGGAGGTTCGGGTCCGTCATCGGCCGGCAGACTTGTGACGCGTGTCAACACTGCGGCCTTGGTCTCGGAGGACGGAACTTCTGCATGTGCAGTGCTTGTGGAACGCGCCAACATTGGAAAAGCCATGCCTTGCCCGTTCTCACGGGCGTAAATCGCCACTACACGATCCACAGGCACAAAAATATCCCGTGCAACGCCGCCGAAACGCCCCTTGAACTCAATGAACTCATTACCCATGGTCAGTGAACTCGTGGCATCAAAGCTGACGTTCAATACGATCTCGCCATCTTTGACGTATTCATTGGGTACGCGCACTGTTTCGTCGACCAGAACAGCAATGAACGGTGTCAGGCCATTGTCCGTGCACCATTCGTACAGCGCACGAATCAAATAGGGGCGCGTAGAGCTGGAGTCTGCGGCGTCAAGCATGAGGGTGCGTCCAGGCCTTACTTGCGCATGACTTTTTCTGACGGCGTCAATGCTTCAATATATGCGGGGCGCGAGAAGATGCGCTCGGCGTATTTGAGCAACGGTGCCGCATTCTTGCTCAGGTCGATACCATAGAAATCCAGACGCCAAAGCAAAGGTGCGATCGCAACGTCCAGCATGGAGAAGTTGTCACCCAACATGTACTTGTTCTTCAAAAACACCGGCGCCAACTGGGTCAAGCGGTCACGGATATGCGCACGCGCTTTTTCCAGCGTCTTATCGTTGCCCTTCGAGCTACGGGCTTCCAACGTCGACACATGAGCAAACAATTCCTTCTCGAAATTGAGCAGGAACAGGCGGACACGGGCGCGATCCACAGGGTCACCGGGCATCAATTGTGGATGTGGGAAGCGCTCGTCGATGTACTCATTGATGATGTTGGACTCGTACAAAATCAAGTCACGCTCCACCAGAATCGGCACTTGCCCATAGGGGTTCATGACACTGATATCTTCAGGCTTGTTGTACAAGTCCACGTCGCGAATTTCGAAGTCCATGCCCTTTTCGAACAATACGAAACGGCAACGGTGAGAAAAGGGGCAGGTTGTTCCTGAATACAGCACCATCATGGCAAAAGACTCCTAAAAATTAAAAAGAGTGGGTTGCCATTGCGAACCCACTCTGGAACCATCACCCACCATCCGAAGACGACAGGCGACTGGCAAAAAGAACGTATTACTTGACGTCTTTCCAATACGCGGCATTTAGTCGCCAGGCGAAAAGAGACATGATGAGCAGGAACAACATTACGCCAAAACCAACCCGAATTCGCGTGTTTTTGGCGGGCTCGGCCATCCATTGCATGTAGCTGACCAGATCCCCGATGGCCTGGTCATACTGCTCAGGCGCCATGGTGCCTGGTGTCAATTGTTCCCAGCCCTTGAGCGTGTGTACTTCGTGGCCATGCTCAGACACGGTTTCGTAGACTGGCGCACGCTTGCCTTGCAGTTCCCACAAGACATGGGGCATGCCCACATTGGGGAAAGCCAAATTGTTCCAGCCAGTAGGCTTGGATTCATCCACGTAGTAGTTGCGCAGGTAGGTGTAGAGATAATCTGCCCCCGTGCCCTTACCTTGCGCGGACCGCGAGCGCGCGATGACGGTCAGGTCGGGCGGATTGCCGCCGAACCATTCTTTCGCCTGGCGCGGGTCAATCGCTGACTTCATGGTGTCCCCAACCTTGTCGGTCGTGAACAATAGGTTGTCCTTGATCTGTTGGTCCGTTAGGCCAAGATCTTTCAAGCGGTTAAAGCGCATGAAAGCCGCGGAATGGCAATTCAGGCAGTAATTGACAAACAGCTTGGCGCCATTTTGCAGCGCTGCCAAATCATTGGAGCGATCGGGCGCTTTGTCCCACTCGATACCGCCCGTGTTGGCCTGGGCACCCAACATCAGGCCCAGCGCCGCCATCAAAGTCAACAATACTTTTTTCATTTGCGTAATCTCCGACTCAATGGGCAGCGTAAGTAACACGGGTTGGCACTGGCTTAGCCTTACCCAAACGACTCCACCACGGCATCAGCAGGAAAAAGCCGAAGTAAAACAAGGTGCCCACTTGCGAAATACGTTCGCCCACCGCAGTCGGAGGCTGCGTACCCAAATACGCCAGAATGAAGAAATTGATCACAAAGACGCCGTAGAGGTATTTATGCCAATCCGGGCGGTAACGGATAGACTTCACGGGCGAGTAATCCAGCCAAGGCAAGAAGAACAAGATCACCACAGCGCCGCCCATGGCGACCACGCCCCAGAACTTGGCGTCGATGGCAACCAGCAACACAGCCAACACGGCAGCCACTACCAGGATCAGCCCCTTGAAAAGGGCAGGCATTTTGAACTTGGTAACGCCCAACACCGCACCACCCACCACGCACACAATCAACACGTAGACCATCTCGGTCGTGATGGCGCGCAGCATAGAGTAGTACGGCGTGAAGTACCACACCGGCGCAATATGCAGAGGCGTTTGCAACGGGTCGGCTGGAATGAAGTTGTTGTATTCCAGGAAGTAGCCACCGAACTCGGGTGCGAAGAAGATCACCGCCGAGAACACCATCAGAAACATGCACACCGCGAAGATGTCATGCACCGTGTAGTAGGGGTGGAAAGGAATCCCGTCCAACGGAATGCCCTTGGCATCTTTGGTCGCCTTGATTTCGATGCCATCAGGGTTGTTGGACCCCACATCGTGCAGCGCCATCAAATGCGCAACCACCAAGCCCAACAGGACCAAAGGCACTGCGATGACATGGAAGCTGAAGAAGCGGTTCAAGGTTGCGTCTCCAACCACATAGTCGCCGCGGATCAGCAAAGCCAGATCAGGGCCGACAAAAGGAACCGCGGCAAACAGATTCACGATCACCTGGGCGCCCCAGTAGCTCATTTGACCCCAAGGCAACAGGTAACCCATAAAGGCTTCGGCCATCAGACACAGGAAGATAGCGCAGCCGAACACCCACACCAGCTCACGCGGTTTGCGGTAGCTGCCATACATCAGGCCGCGGAACATGTGCAGGTAAACGACGACAAAGAATGCTGAAGCGCCGGTCGAGTGCATGTAGCGTATCAACCAGCCCCATGGCACGTCGCGCATGATGTATTCCACCGAGCCAAAAGCCAGGGCGGCATCAGGCTTGTAGTGCATCACTAGAAAAATACCGGTAACGATCTGGATGACCAACACCAGCATGGCCAGCGAGCCAAAGATGTACCAGAAGTTGAAGTTCTTCGGAGCGTAATACTCCGACATGTGAACCTTGTAGGCATCAAACGCGGTGGGCAGACGGTTCTCGAACCAGTTGGTGAGCTTAGCGCCTGCCGAAGCGTTAGGGGATATTTCCTTGAAGTCAGCCATGTCTCAGTTCCTCAGGCTTTTTTGTCTTCGCCGATCAGCAGACGGCTGTCGGAGAGGTACATATGGGGAGGGATTTCAAGATTGTCCGGAGCAGGCTTGTTCTTGAAAACACGGCCGGCCAAGTCAAAGGTCGAACCATGGCAGGGACACAGAAAGCCGCCTTTCCAGTCGTCGGGCAAAGAGGCCTGAGGGCCGGACTGGAATTTATCCGACGGCGAGCAGCCCAAGTGGGTGCAGATGCCAACGGCCACAAAGAACTCGGGCTTGATGGACCGACCTTCGTTGCGGGCGTATTCGGGGGTCAGTTCAGCAGGCTTGCGTGCCGATTTGGGATCTGCCAATTGGTTGTCAAGGGTCGGCAGCGTGGCCAACTGCTCTGGGGTGCGCCGTATGATCCAAACTGGTTTGCCGCGCCATTCGACGGTCTTTTTTTCGCCGGGTTTGATATCGGCTATATCCACCTCTACGGCTGCGCCAGCCGCTTTGGCCCGCTCGGAAGGTTGAAAAGTGCTGACAAACGGAACGGCTACTGCACCGACGCCTACGGCACCAGCGCAACTGGAGGCAATCAGCCAAGTTCGCTTACTGGAGTCGATCTGTTGGCTGCCGACAAGGGTTTCACTCATGAGAATCCTCAATGAACATGACTACTAAGGGGTAACTTCCGATTGTAGCTGACGGCTACAACGCCAAACCCGCCCCTGCGCGCCCGCCGGACCATCCTTGACAGCGCAGATTTATACGCAATACTGGTGTTTTCTGACAATTTGGGAGCTTGCAGCAATGGGAATGGTCCAAGAATTCAAGGATTTCGCAGTCAAAGGCAATGTCATTGACCTGGCCGTGGGTGTCATCATCGGCGGGGCTTTTGGCAAGATCGTCGAATCCATGGTGGGAGACTTGGTCATGCCGTTGGTCGGTGCCGCGTTTGGAAAACTGGACTTTTCCAGTCTATTCATTGTGATGGGCACCATTCCGCCCGGAACCGCTATGACGCTGGATGCACTGAAAAAGGCCGGCGTGCCAGTTTTTGCCTATGGCAGCTTCATAACTGTGGCTGTGAATTTCGCCATTTTAGCTTTCATCATCTTTTTGATGGTCAAGCAGATCAACCGCTTGAAACGCGAAGCTCCGGCGACGGTTGTCGCACCCGCACCAGCGGTGACACCCGAAGACGTCTTGCTGTTGCGTGAAATTCGCGACAGTTTGAAGAAGTAGGGGTCGCTGCCCCCCCGAGGGGGCTAATTTCCCTTGGGGCGGCCCGGCGGGAAATTGTGTCCCCACGCTCCACCGCTGCGCGGGTCACTGTCAGGCGGGAAGGTGCCCGCTTCTACTGCCCCGTCAATTGCCCGCTTTGGTCGCCAGCATTTTTGCCATGCGGACTGCCTCCAATAGGCTCGAAGGGTCGGCGCGGCCGGTTCCTGCAATGTCGAACGCGGTGCCATGGTCTGGGCTGGTGCGCACCAGCGGCAGGCCCAGCGTGACATTGACACCCTGCTCCATCCCCAGGTATTTGACCGGAATGAGACCCTGGTCGTGGTACATGGCCACCACCACATCAAATTCATCCGCAACGCCCGGTCGTTTGCGGGCCCGCATAAACACGGTGTCGGGCGCCCAGGGTCCGCTGGCGTCGATGCCCAGGGCGCGGGCAGCAACTATTGCTGGCTGGATCACCTCCAGCTCCTCTCTGCCGAATAGACCACCCTCTCCCGCGTGGGGATTGAGCCCCGCCACCGCAATGCGTGGTTTGCGCCCCAAGATCGGCATCAGTGCCGCGTGTGTGATCTTCAGCGTGTCCAGCACATTGCCATAGGTCACCGCGGCAATGGCATCCCGCAGGGACATGTGGATGCTGACCAGCACCGTGCGCAACTCACCGTTGGCCAACATCATGCGAACCGGAACATCAGATTCGGGCTTGCCCAGGAATAATGCAGCACGGTGCTGTAACAACTCGGTATGGCCGGGATATTGGTCAAACGGCTTACCGGCAGCGGCCAGCGCTTCCTTGTGCAGAGGAGCCGTCACTATGGCACACACGTCACCAAGCAGGGCTGCATCCGCCGCCCACTGCGCACAACGGCCAGCCAATGCACCGGCTGCACTGCTGACGCCCCCCCAAGGCACTGGCTCCATGGGCGTGCCCATTTGCAAAATCGGTATGCAGTGGGGTGGTACGTCAGCCACTTGGTCTGGCGATGTGATGACAGCTATCGGGAAAATCGGCCCGCCAGCGGGCGCCACCACTTGCGTTGCGCGGCGCATCGTCGCCACGTCACCGACCACGAAACATTCGCGTAGTAGAGCGGGTTGATCGCGGTACGACTTGGCGATGATCTCCGGACCAATACCAGCGGCATCGCCCATGGTGATCGCCAAGGGTTTCAAAGAAAGGTTTGCCGTGTGCATAGCATGCTGATGCGACCCCTTAGGCCGGGTTGTCGATGTCGATGAAGATGTGTTCCAGCCCCAATTGGGCAGCGATATGCGAAGCCACGGCGGAGGCACCATAGCGTTCCGTCGCGTGGTGGCCGCAGGCCAGATAGGCCACACCCGTTTCGCGAGCCAAGTGTGCCTGGGGTTCCGATATTTCTCCGGTGATGAAGGCGTCTGCCCCCGCGTCGATGGCCGCTTCAAAATAGCTTTGTGCACCGCCAGTGCACCAAGCCACGCGGCGCAGCGGACCGTCCTTACCCGGCACCAGCACCACCGGGCGGCCCAACACAGACTCCACCCGCCGGGCCAGGGCCTGTGCGCTGGCAAATTCGGTCTCGCCGATGCACGCCAATTGCTGCTCGCCAAAGCGCCCGGTTGCCTGAAGACCCAACTTCAATCCCAACTGCGCGTTGTTGCCTAGTTCGGGCAAGGCGTCCAAGGGCAGATGGTAGGCAAAAAGGTTGACGTTGTGTTCCAACAAGCGCCCCAGGCGCTGGCGCATCCAGCCGGTGACACGGCCGTCGTAGCCGCGCCAAAACAGGCCGTGGTGGACAAAAACGGTGTCGGCCCCGTGTGCGATGGCGGCATCTATCAACGCAAGGCTGGCAGTCACGCCTGAAACGACTTTACAGACGGTCCCACACCCCTCAACCTGCAGACCATTGGGGCAATAGTCCTTGAAGCGTTCGGGCTGGAGCAACGCATCCAGCGCGGTTTGGAGTTCTTGGCGGTCGGTCATGGTGGGGGGCTATGCACTGCGGTGCTGCCAGGTGTGGTGGTGTGCAACTCGGGCACCGGTATTGTCGTTGGTTCCAGCTCCAGGCTACTGTCGCAGCCCACGCCCGCCCCAATCCAGCGCAAGCCCAAACGCAGCAGTACTGGCGCCAATGGGGTCGCCAGGCCGCGCAATGCGCGCGGCAACGCGCGCGCCAACACGGCCTCCGGCGCAACAATGGCACCGCAACGGTACTGCACCAGGGCGGGGTCCCACTGCAGCGCGCTGCAGGCGCCGCTGCGACGGCGCGACAGTGCCATACCCAAGGGACAGGGCGCATACAGGCAGCAAACTCCGCAGCCATTGCACGCAGCGCCCACGGTCACCTTGGCTGGGGCCTGCGCATGGATTTGGACGGTGTGCTCGTTGTACTGGGTATTTGCCATATCAGACCCGCAATGTACTGCCATGTCCAGAGGACCGAGGGGAATGTGCGGCGGCGTACATGGCGCAACGACATGCGCTCTACAATTTGTCACATCACGGCCCGCACCGCAAAGGCCCCGGAAAACTCCATGAAACGACTCTGGCTTCTATTCACCCAAACCACCACCATCCTGCTGGCGGCCTACTTCGTCGTGGTCACGCTCAAACCGCAATGGCTGGGTCACGGCGCAGGAACGGTGGCCCTGCTGGAAGCAACATCTGCGGTATCCGGAGCTGCACCGGCCGGCAGCTTTCGCAGCGCGGCACAAAAGGCCTCAGCCGCCGTGGTCAGCATCAACACCAGCAAGGCGGCGCGCAGAAACCCAAATGCCAACGACCCGTGGTTTCGTTTCTTCTATGGCGACCAAAGCAGTGAGGCCCAGACCGGACTGGGCAGCGGCGTCATCGTCAGCGCTAGCGGCTACATCCTCACCAACAACCACGTGGTCGAAGGTGCCGATGAAATCGAAGTGGTGCTGAACGACAGCCGCAGCGCGCCCGCCAAGGTCATTGGCACCGACCCCGAGACCGACCTGGCCATCCTCAAGATCGAACTCGACAAACTGCCCGTCATTGTGCTGGGCAATTCGGACAACGCCCAGGTGGGTGACCAGGTACTGGCTATCGGCAACCCCTTTGGCGTGGGCCAGACGGTGACCAGCGGAATCGTCAGCGCGCTGGGGCGCAACCAGTTGGGCATCAACACTTTTGAGAACTTCATACAGACCGATGCGGCTATCAACCCCGGTAACTCAGGGGGCGCACTGGTTGATACCAATGGCAACCTGCTGGGCATCAATACGGCCATTTACTCCCGTTCGGGCGGCAACATGGGCATTGGCTTTGCGATCCCCGTGTCCACAGCCAAGCAGGTGCTGGAAGGCATCGTCAAGGATGGCCAGATCACCCGCGGTTGGATAGGCGTGGAGCCCAATGACCTGTCAACCGAGTTGGCCGAGACTTTTGATGTCAAAACCCGCCAGGGCGTCATCATCACCGGCGTGCTGCAAAACGGACCTGCTGCAAAGGCCGGAATACGCCCTGGAGATGTGATTGTGAAAATCGCCGATGCCGCGGTGGCGGACGTAGCACACCTGCTGTCCGCCGTAGCGGCGCTCAAGCCGGGCACCGCGGCGCGCTTTGCGATTGAGCGCAAGAACCAACCGATGGAGTTGGAGGTGACCCCCGGCGTGCGCCCCAAGCAGCGAGCGACCGAGCGATAGACTGCTATTGATTTAGTAGCTACTAACCCACAATTTGCGAGGGCTAGAGGCCGATTTCTCTTAAGCCACTGATGCTGTTCATGGCGTGGTAGCGGCCGCATCGTTGTCGGGAGCACGCGTGTGCTTGATGAACACCCTGGCAGCCCAGATGCCAACTTCGTACAACACACACATGGGCAGCAACAGGGCCAGCATGGACACAGGATCTGGCGGCGTGGCAATGCCCGCCACGGCCGCAGCGCCGACCACAAAATAGGCACGGAACGATTTGAGCTGGGCCACGGTCACCACGCCCAGTCGGGCCAAAATGACAACTGCAATTGGCACCTCAAACGCCAGCCCAAAGGCAATGAACATGGTGATGACAAAGTCCAGGTAGGCTTCAATATCCGGGCTCACCGCTACAGAGACCGGTGCCATGCGCTGGATGGCCGGAAAAGCCTGGCCAAAGACAAAAAAGTAGCAAAACGCCGCACCGGTGTAAAACAGCAGCGTGCTGGCCACCACCAACGGCATCACCAACCTTTTTTCATGCTTGTACAAACCGGGCGCCACGAATGCCCATACCTGGTAGAGCACCCAGGGCAGAGCCACGCCAAAGGCGGCCAATACCGTCACCTTGATGGGCACGAGAAAGGGCGACACCACGCCGGTGGCGATCATGCGGGCTCCCTCGGGCAAGGTCTTGACCAGGGGCATGGCCAACAGATCGTAGAGCGCCGACGGACCAGGGAAGAACGCCAACACCGCGAAGACAGCACCAATGCCATAGACGCAATACAGCAAGCGGTCGCGCAACTCCATCAAATGCTGCACAAAGGGCTGTTCGGTCCCCGCCATTTCGTCGGGGGTTGGAGTCTTGTTGTCAGCCATCAGGAAATTTTGGGTGGACGAAAGCGTGCAACCCGCGCCGCGCCAGACAAAGCCTTGGTCCGCACACCGGTGCGGGCCTTGTACCAGCTGGGTAGGGCACCGCGCTTGAGTCGCCACTGCTTGCCCGGGTGGCGGTATTGCGGGATATGCGCATAGCTTGCATCAGACGACACTGCAGCAGCATCGGTTGCCTCAGTCCAGGATTTTTCGAAATCGCTGGCGTGGGTCTGTATGGTCTGCTCAACGTCGCGGGCCGCGCCGGTGAACGTGTCCTTCATCTTGCGCAACTCATCGAGCTCCATCGAGCGATTGACCTCAGCCTTGACCTCGGCCATGTAGTTGCGCGCGCGACCCAGCAAATTGCCGGCCATGCGGGCCACGCCCGGCAGTTTTTCCGGACCAATCACCACCAGCGCGATCGCGCCTATGAGGGCGATCTTGGTAACGCCAATATCAAACATTGGCCCGGCCCTTTAAGCTTGACCCTGCATAACCGTTTGCGCCATCAGCTTTTTATCTTGACTTCGACATCAATAGGAGATTTGCCGTCGACCTTCTCCGTAGCCGGCAAATTGGCCGCAGGGGTTTCAGCAGTCTTCTCTGCAGTGCCATCCTTCATGCCGTCCTTGAAGCCCTTGACCGCGCCACCCAGGTCAGAGCCAATGTTGCGCAGTTTCTTGGTGCCGAAGATCACGATGATGATGACCAGGAAAATAATCAGATGCGTAGTAGAAAAGCCCATGTCATGCCTCCTGACGAGCCGCCTCTAAGGAGGCGTGCGCCCCCTCGGGGGGCAGTGAACGAATGTGAGCTTGGGGGTACATAGCTTTCTCCTTGTTTGTTACGGTATTTTAGGCTTTCGCTGTGGCAGGCCGGTGACGGGGTGCCTTCAACCCCTTAGGCCTATCAGCCGCGCAACCAGGGTCGCGGGCCACCCATCACATGGAAGTGCAGATGGCGCACCTCTTGGCCACCCTCGGCACCGGTATTCGTCAGCAGCCGAAAGCCTCCGTCCGGGTACGGATTGCAGCCTTCCTGCGCAGCCAGTTTCGGTATCAACGCCATCATGCGCCCCATCAGGCCGGCATGTTCGGGACCAACCTGCGCCATGGACGCAATATGCTGTTTGGGAACGACTAAAAAGTGCACGGGTGCCCAAGGATGGATGTCGTGGAAGGCATAAAACTCATCGTCGTCATGCACCAACTTTGACGGAATCTTGCGCGCAACGATTTTGCAAAAAAGGCAGTCAGGATCATGTGCCACGTTCTGGGTGCTCATGCGCGCATCTCCATGGACTGGCCCTTGTTCATCGCCACAAAGCCGCGGGCGATGCGGTAGAGAAACCAAATGGAAATGCACAGCCAGGCAATCCAGCCCGGCAAGATCAGCAACAGCCACAACGGCGCGGTCAGCAGATACAAGCCACCGGCAATCCACACCGAACGAATGCGCCAGCGAAAGTGCGACGCATGCCAGGTGCCCTCTGCATCGCTACGCTTGACCATATCCAGCACCAGGGCGACCAGCAATAACAGCGGGCCGAACTGGGCGCCTGGAATCAGCGCGCCAACTGCCACGATCAGATGCAGGATGTAGCTGATGGTGCCTACGGTGTTGAGCGTACGCATGCGCTCCAGGTCAGTGGTTATTTCAGTGCTCATGTGGGTTCGTCCTCGCGGGAAATGACTTTACGTAACGCTTTTTCTTCAATGCCGCTGGTGCCCTCACGGCGCTCCAGTTCGGCCAGCACGTCGGCCGGGCTCAGCTCGTAATGCGCCAATGCCACCATACAGTGGAACCACAAATCGGCCACTTCACCGACCAGTTTGGCCTTATCTGCGCCGTGGTCAACGTCCTTGGCGGCCATGACCACCTCGGTGGCCTCCTCGCCGATCTTCTTCAAGAAGGCATCCGGCCCCTTGGCCAACAAGCGGGCCACATAACTGGCTGCAGGGTCGCCGCCGTTGCGCGGCTTGCGCGATTCGATGACGGCGGCCAGTCGGGCCAGGGAGTCGGAAGAATTCGGGATGGCCATATTTCTAATCAGTTGGGGACAGAGCTGAAGATCTGTCCCGCAAAGTTATTGGTTTAGTTGGAGACATAGCTGAAGATCTGTCCCGCAAAAATATTGGTTTAGTTGGGGACAGCTCCAAAAGCCTGTCCCGCAAGGATGTTACTTGTAGATGCTTTCAGGGTCTTTCAAGACCGGATCGACGGCTTTCCACCCGCCATCCTCCAAAACGCTGAAAAAACAGCTGTGGCGACCGGTGTGGCAGGCGATACCGGGCTCGTGGCCCAGTTGTGTAACCTTGAGCAGGATCACATCGTTGTCGCAGTCCATGCGGATCTCGTGCACCTTTTGCACGTGGCCGGACTCCTCGCCCTTGTACCAGAGCTTGTTGCGCGAACGGCTGAAATACACAGCCTGGCCCAGCTCGGCCGTCCTTTGCAGCGCCTCGCGGTTCATCCATGCGAACATCAGCACGTCATTCGTGCCCTGCTCCTGCGCGATCACGGGCACCAGACCTTTGGAATCCCAGCGGATGTGTTTGATCCAGCCGACAGGAGAAGGGGTGGATATGGGGTCGGTGGTTGACATTTGCTATCCAATTTATAGCTGGTAACGCTTATTCTACGAGGGCTAGCGCCCTAAAAGGCTTAAGGCTTTCGGGCCGTAGGCGTTAGATCCGCACGGGGATTCCACGGGCGGCCATACAGGCCTTTGCCTGCGCCACCGTGAACTCGCCGTAATGGAAGATACTGGCGGCCAACACGGCATCGGCACCGCCTTTGGTGATGCCATCGGCCAGGTCTTCCAGCGTTCCCACGCCACCGGAGGCAATCACCGGCACGTTAATGGCATCACTGACTGCACGGGTCAGCGCCAGATCGAAGCCCGACTTGGTGCCATCGCGGTCCATGCTGGTCAGCAAGATCTCGCCCGCACCCCGGCGCGCCATCTCGGTGGCCCATGCCACTGCGTCCAGACCCGTGTTGTTGCGACCGCCATGGCTGTAGACATCCCAGCCCTCGCCGCGTGCCTGTTCGTCATCGCCACTGCGGCGCTTGGCATCGATGGCGACCACGATGGCCTGAGAGCCGTATTTCAACGACGCGTCTTCGATTACCTGGGGGTTGCAGAGAGCTGCGGAATTGAAACTGATCTTGTCGGCACCTGCATTGAGCAGGCGGCGCACGTCTTCCACCGTGCGCACGCCCCCACCCACGGTCAGCGGGATGAAGACCTGCGACGCCACGGCCTCAATGATGTGCAGGATCAAATCGCGGCCGTCACTGGTGGCGGTGATGTCCAAAAAGGTCAGCTCGTCCGCGCCCTGCCCGTTGTAGCGGGCCGCGATTTCCACCGGGTCCCCAGCATCGCGCAGTTCAACGAAATTAACGCCTTTGACGACGCGACCACCGGTCACATCCAGGCAGGGAATGATGCGTTTAGCGAGCATGGTTAGTGGGCACGGTTTTCAGGGGTGGGCGCGGGGTTTTGCCACAGCACTTTGCCCACGCGTGCAATGTGTTCGCACAAGGCAGGGTTGTCGATGTGGGCGCGCAGCGAAAGATCGATTTTGTAGGGCAGCATCTGCTCGTCCAGCTCGGACGCAATTTGCAGCATTTCTGGAAACGTCAGCTCGGAGCCTTCTAGCGTAAGGTCAATATCTGAGCCTGGGCGGTAATTGCCTTTGGCGCGGGAGCCGTAGACGACAGCCCGCTGCACATGGGCATGCTGAGCCAGCGTGTCGCACAGCGCCTGCACGGCATGGCTTGGCAAACCAAAATCAGCGCCCGCCATGGTTGTCCGATTGCACCAACGCGCCCATGCGCTGCGAGAACGCCTGCATCAACGAATAGTACCTGCCCACCACTTCAGCCTCGATGGCCAGAGCCGTATCCAGGTTGTAGGTGTGGGAGGACTGGTTGCGGCTCTTAATCATGTCCATCCATCCCTGCCCGTCTTCCACCAGTTGCACGGCAAACGCGGCGCGGGTGGCATCACGAGAACCGGTAATGCTGGTATCCCCCTGGTAGAGAAAGTAGTCTTTCATGACATTCCACGCCAGCTCGTGGGTGAATTCAAAAGCTTGAATCAACCCTTGGCGCTCCAGATCACTCAAGTTTCGGGTCTGCTGCAACTCCACCGCTTTTTGCAACTGCGCCAAAGCCCGCTGGTAGCTGTCCAGCCGCTGGTGCCAGCGGATGTCGTCGGGCGGGAGTTGCGGCATGGCGAATCAGCCGTTCAATTCGTCGGCACGTTCCTGTGCCTTCTCGAAATCCAGATCGCCGCTATAGATCGCCCGCCCACAAATCACACCTTGTACGCCGTCGTCTTCCACCGCGCACAGGGCTTCGATGTCCGCCATATTGGACAACCCGCCCGATGCGATAACCGGAATCGTCAGGGCCTGGGCCAGCTTGACGGTGGCTTCGACGTTGACGCCGCTGAGCATGCCGTCGCGCCCGATGTCGGTGTAGATGATGGATTCGACGCCGTAGTCCTCGAACTTCTTGCCCAGGTCGATGACGTCGTGGCGGGTCAGCTTGCTCCAGCCGTCGGTGGCGACCTTGCCATCGCGTGCATCGAGGCCGACGATGATGTGGCCGCCAAACGCGGTGCACGCGTCTTGCAAAAAGCCGGGGTTCTTGACGGCCGCCGTGCCGATGATGACGTAGCGCAGGCCGGCATCAAGGTAGCGTTCGATGGTGTCCAGGTCGCGGATACCGCCGCCCAGTTGCACATCTACCTCGTTGCCCACTTCCTTCAAAATCTTGCGGATCGCCATCTCGTTCTTGGGGTGCCCCGCAAAGGCTCCGTTCAGGTCCACCAAGTGCAGGCGCCGAGCGCCCTTACTGACCCAGGTGCGGGCCATGACGGCCGGGTCCTCGCCAAAGGTGGTTGATTGTTCCATGTCGCCCTGTTTGAGGCGAACACAGTGGCCGTCTTTTAAGTCAATTGCGGGGATTAAAAGCATGATGCTTCAAAGTTGAGGAAAAAGGGGTAGCAACGGTAGGCGAAGATAAGCGCGCGCCCGGGCGAATGGATGTTCAGGGGTTCCAGTGCAGGAAGTTTCGGTACAGCAAGAGACCTTGGTCAGCGCTTTTTTCAGGGTGGAATTGGGTCGCAAAAATATTATCGCGTGCTATGGCCGCAGAAAAGCGCTGTCCGTAGTCGGTTTCGCCCACGCTGTGGCGCGCATCTGACGGTTGGGCGTAGTAACTGTGCACGAAATAGAAGTAGCTGCCGTCCGGCACGTCGCCCCACATGGGGTGCGGCCGTGCACCATTTCCTGATTCTTGATGGAGGGCGACGCCGTGGTGCGTCTGCCAAACTTGGTTCCAGCCCATTTGCGGCACCTTGTAACGGCTGCCGTCCGGCTGAATCTGGCCTGCCAGGTCAAACTTTTTCACCGTGCCGGAAATCAGCCCCAGCGACGGTGTGTTGAGTTCATCGCTATGGTCCAGCAGCATCTGCATGCCCACGCAGACACCCATCAACGGCTTGTGCGCGGCGGCGTGCATCACCGCTTCATACATGCCGCTGTCGTGCAGCTCGCGCATGCAGTCGCGCATGGCGCCTTGGCCAGGCAAGACCACGCGCTCAGCGGCCATTACTTCGGCCGGTGTGCGGGCCCACACCACATCTACACCGGCACCTGCCGCCACATGCATGACGGCCTGCGTGACCGAACGCAGATTGCCCATGCCATAGTCCACCACCGCAATCGTTTTTGCCATGCTACTAATTTAATAGCTGCCTAAGCAGCCTCTACGAGGGCTACAGCCCGATTTCGTCAATAGGTTACAGGGAACCCTTGGTGGAGGGAATCATACCCGCAGCACGCGGGTCGCGTTCCAGCGCGGCACGCAGCGCGCGGGCAAACGCCTTGAACACGGTCTCGGCCTGGTGGTGGGCGTTGTCGCCCTTGAGGTTGTCGATGTGCAAAGTCACCAGCGCATGGTTGACAAAGCCCTGGAAGAATTCGTGCGTCAACTGCGTGTCGAACGCGCCAATCATGCCGCTCTTGAACGGCACATCCATCGTCAGGCCCGGGCGGCCCGAGAAGTCGACCACCACGCGCGACAAGGCTTCGTCCAACGGCACGTAGGCGTGGCCGTAACGGCGAATGCCTTTTTTATCGCCCATGGCCTTGTGGAATGCCTGGCCCAAGGTGATGCCGACATCTTCCACGGTGTGGTGGCCGTCGATGTGCAGGTCACCCTCGGCTTCGATATCCAGGTCAATCAGCCCATGGCGCGCGATCTGGTCCAGCATGTGGTCAAAAAAGCCGATGCCCGTGGAAAGCCGGGCTTGGCCGGTGCCGTCCAAGTTGACTTTGACGCGGATGCGCGTCTCGGCCGTGTTGCGCGCCACATCGGCCACGCGGTCCGCCAGCGGGTTGGGGGGCAGTTCCATCAGGGAGTGGTTGGTCATAGTGCTTCGTTAAGGGCGGATAGGAGGCGGGAATTTTCTTCGGCCGTGCCGACGGTGAGACGCAAACATTGGGCCAGCAGTGGGTGCATTTTAGAAACGTTCTTGACCAGCACGCCACGGGCCTTGAGGCCATCAAAGGTCTTTTGCGCATCGGGCACGCGGATCAGGACCATATTGGCATCGCTGTTCCATACCTTGACGGCTGGCAGTTGGCGCAGTGCTTCCAAAAGCATAGCGCGCTGCGCCCGTATCTCGAGGGCTTGCGCCGCAAACACCTCTCGGTGCTCCAGCGCGAAGAGCGCGCATTCGTAGTTCAGCACGCTGATGTTGTAGGGCGGGCGCACCTTGTCAACCTCGGCGATCAAGGCCTTGGGGCCGACCATGTAGCCGATGCGCACGCCTGCCAGGCCGAACTTGCTCATCGTGCGCATCAGCAGCACGTGGGTGTGCTGTTCGGGTTGGGCACGGATGGTGTCCAAGTAGGTGCGGCTGGAGAACGGCTGGTAAGCCTCATCCAGCACGACCAGGCTGCCCACTGCCCCTGCGGCCGCAATGACACGGGCCATGCTGTCGGCGTTCCACAGGTTGGCCGTAGGGTTGTTGGGGTAGGCCAAGTAAAGAATAGCGGGCTGACGCTGGGCAATCGCGGCCAGCATAGCGGTTTCGTCCAGTTCAAAGTCGGGTGTCAAGGGCACGCCGACAAAATCGAGCCCCTGCAGCGTGGCGCTCATGGCGTACATCACAAAACCGGGCAGTGGTGCCAGGATCACGGGCTTCTTGCCCGTTATCGGATCAGCGTTCACGTCGCAGGCCATGGCCAACAGCGAGATCAACTCGTCCGAGCCATTGCCCAGCATGATGTCAAAGCCTTCGGGCATGTTTGCATAGGTGGCCAACGCTCGCCGCAGATCATTGACACGGTCATCGGGGTAGCGATTCAGCGCCAGTGCGCCCAGACGCTTGCCCAATGCCGCCTGCAGATCGGCGGGCAGGCGGTGCGGGTTCTCCATGGCGTCGAGCTTGACCATGCCAACCGAATCCTGGATGGCATAGGCGTGCATGGATTGAACGTCCTGGCGGATGCGGCGCTGGATCAAGGCGTCAAGGGTGGGAGCGGCTGTGCTGGCGGCAGATGCGGCGGTCATGCGTGGGGGCTTCCTTTCAGTGGGTCAGCAATGGCTAAGGGATGTCGGTTCGAGGCAGTCGATGTCTATTCACCCAATCCCAGCAAGGCGGGTGTGACGAGGAACGGGTTCAGGATGGTCACGCCGTCGATGTGCTGCTGGTGCGACAGGCTGGGCGTCAGCACGTAATTGGCACCCGATTGCGCGGCCGAGGCCACCATCAGCGCATCCCAATAACGCAGGCAAAAACGAGCCTCCACGCCCCAGGCAGTTTCCGCCGTCTGGTGGTCGATCTGCCAGGGTTGCCACAGCTGGAAGCGCCGCAGCTTGGCGCGTGCGTCGCCGGCGGACATGGCAAATTTTTGTGTGGCGGTGACGTAGTAGTCGTTCAGCACCTGGGTGCTGATCCGCCCTGCCCGGCGCAGCCACAGGGCCTTCAGCCAGGCACGGGCCTGGCTTTGTTTGGGCGCGTCAAAAGAGTCGTCTGCGCACAGCAGCACGTGCGTGTCGACGAAAACGATGGGCTTGGGGGGGGGTGCCATTCCTTCGCTAGCCATGCAGGGCCTCCCTCTCAGGATAGGGCTGGCCGCCCGAACTGAAGGACGAGGTATCCGCTACCCACTCGCGTTGTGCACGGGCATAGGCATCATCGTGCTGCATCTTGTCCGTCAACATTTCCCCCACCAGCCGCGACACACTGGTATTGCGCTTGGCCGCCTCGATGCGCACCCATTCCAGCGTGGCGTCTTCGACGGTGATGGTGACGTTTTTCATGTTGGCTGCAGTTTACACGAAATTCGTGTTGCACGAAGTTCGTGTAAAAAAGATGTTGACCGAAGCACGTCATCGCGTGGACTTCTAGGCGTTATATTGCCGAGCTCAAAACTACAAAAGAGAAAATATTGTTGGCCACTACACCGGTGCGATACATGTGGCATCAGTCGCGTTGCCTGCTATCTGTATATGAGCAATAAACCCCTATTCCAAGAGGGCTTGGTAACACTTTCCCCGGCGCCGCGATGACCATGCCCTTCTGGATCGCAGCAACCTATGTTGCCGTGAGCCTGCTCACCTTCACCATCTATGCCATCGACAAGTCCGCAGCACGCGCCGGGCGCTGGCGCACGCCGGAGGCTACGCTGCACCTGCTGGCGCTGGCGGGCGGTTGGCCCGGTGCGCTGTTGGCGCAGCAGTGGCTGCGGCACAAGTCTGCAAAGCGATCTTTCCGTACGGTGTTCTGGGTGACAGTGGTTTTGAACCTTGTGGGTTTGGTGCTGTTGTGTTCGCCGCAGGCAGATGCCTGGGCCAGTGGCTTATGCCAAATAATCCGCTAGCCCTCGTGGATTGGACATAATTTGCTACGTTTTTGATAGCTCATTGGTATGCCCCCTTTGCTCGTTATTTTTGACCTGGACGGCACGCTGGTTGACAGCGAAGCACTGTGCAACCAGGCGCTTCTGGATCTGGTACCCGCGCTCACTGACCCCATCGACGTTGTGGTGAACCGTTACCGTGGCAAGAAGCTGGCAAACATACTGCGCGACATCGAGTTCCGGATTGGCGCTCGACTGTCGGACAACTTTGAGCAGTTGTTCCGCCAACGTGTCGCAGAACTATTCGCCTCCGACCTTAAGCCCATGCCAGAGGTGCCTGAGATGCTGAGCGCCCTGCAACATCCGTTTTGCATCGCATCCAGCGGTCCGTCCGAAAAAATGGCGCATGCTTTGGCGGTCACCGGATTAGCGCCGTATTTTGGCGAACGAACCTTTAGCGCCTATGTAGTCGGTTCGTGGAAGCCTGAGCCCGGCCTGTTTCTGCATGCGGCAGCGACCATGGGGTATGCGCCGAAACACTGCGTGGTCGTGGAGGACAGCCTGGTCGGACTTGACGCGGCGGCTGCCGCTGGCATGCGTGCCTTGCACTATGCGCCGCACGGTACGAACGCAATCGCAGGCCATACTTTCTCCCGCATGTCCGCGCTGCCGGGGATGTTGCGGGGCATTGAAAGCGTTCATGGGGTCATTAGCAGCGATACACCGTAGCCAGCGCGTTGGCCATGCGCAGCTCCAGGGGGGCCCAAGGCTCTTCGTTCCATTGCTTTCAATACAGGCCGTCCTCACCTGCCTCGCTGCAGCCGATTTGGCGGTGAGGATTTTCCAGTGGTTGGTGGGAAACCCTTTGGCCTGTGCCATCCATCAATTGCATCAAAAACCGGGTTCCGCATAGTTGGCTGAACCGGTAAAGACCTCTAGCCAAATCAGCCACCAGCCCCCGAAGAATTTGACTAGCTAGCTATCAATTGCATAGCAATTTGGTGGTAACACGGATGGTCCTCTTAACGCAGATGCTTCATCTACCGACTGCGTCTGTGACACTCGACTACACCCCTCTGACCAACGCCGTAGCCAGGCTGGAAAAGAGCCTGGCCTAAGCCCACTCGCCCGCCGCGCTGACTGACGCTGGCCTGCAGGAGCAATTGCGCAACTCGGTGAATCAGTGCTTTGGGTTCACCTACGAAGTGAGCTGGAAGATGCTCAAGCGACATTTGGAGGCCACGCAGGCCAATCCCGCGGACTTGGACCTCGCCACGTTTCAAGGCCTGATTCGCCTCGGCAATGAAGAGGGGGGCTCTTGATATCTGACTGGACCACTTGGAAGACTTACCGACTGGCGGGAGGTGTGCGACGCATTCTGGCTAGCGAATTACCTGGCCTGGAAGTTTGGGCCTTCGGCTCGCGCGCCCGGCACACTGCCAAGCCCTACTCGGATTTGGACCTGGCAATCATCGCGCCGCAGCCCCTGTCGTTGGCACAGCTAGCCAACTTGACCTGCGCATTGGATGCGTCTGACCCGACGATTCGGTTAGACGTGGTGGTGCAAAATGGGCACCATTCTTTCCTCCCCTGAAAGTGAGTAACAGCGTGTATCAATTCCTAACCTTGGTCCTTATTGCAACACTTCCTTTGGCGGCTGTTGCAACCGAGTCTTGTGGCGAAAAGGCTGCGCACCTCTTGTTGGAAAAACAGATTGAGCCGTTGTCAGCCATGTTTACGGACCAGCCAAATTTACAGCCAGCGCTAAAGGAAATGATTGAGAAAGTTGGCGCGCTGTCTGACGTTCAAGAGGTCAGTGGCCCCAGATTCAAGCAGCACCGGCGTATGGCGGTCGGTCGGGCATCAGGTGACTACTTGGGGTATTGGATCAACGCCAAGTCTGAGAAACTCGGTGCCGTTCAATTTCACGTGGCCCAACTGCCAGGCTCAGCCTGCACCGTGCTGGCCATTCAACTCGACGTCGGACTTTGAATCGCCACACAAAGTCGCAATGCACCCGTAGCGCCGAGCGGCGCTAAAGACTTTGGGTAACATCAGCCGCCAGTCCCCGTGAAATATGCGAAGTTTGCTACCAATTAGATAGCAAATTGGGAATCAATCGTCGGCACTTCTTGCTGGCTACTGACACGGGTACACCGTTGTCAGTGCGTTGGCCATGACCAGCTGTGCCGACATGTCTGCTTCGTATACATCGGCATGGCGCTTCAATTCCGTGTCGTACAGTCCTTTAGCCATGCGCGGCTCCAGACGGCGACCGTTCAGGCAGATGGTCGCTGTGGTGCCATTGCGCACACCGTGGTTATGGGCTTCCAGCACGCCCTCCATCACGCCGACCAGGTAGTAGTTGGCATAGTAAATGCCTTGTTTGCTGAACTTTTCCAGTCCACGCAGTTCGCGCAGGGACATAGCGGAAGCTACGGCTGTGACACAGAGGCCGGCGAGGGTAATCAAGGCCACGCGGACCCAGGAGGAGGCGAGTAGTTTTGGTTGCATGGGAAGTAGTCGTAGGGTGGAGACCATTCTTACACCGCAGCCGCACACCAGCACTCAGGCGGGTTTTTTGAGCCGCATTTCTGCCGCACGCGCATGGCCTTGCAGGCCTTCGCCATAGGCCAATTCGGCCGCTAGAGGGCCAAGAACCTGTGCACCGGCCTCGCTGACCTCAACCAGGCTGGAGCGTTTCTGAAAATCGTAGACGCCCAGCGGGCTGGAGAAGCGCGCCGTGCCGCTGGTGGGCAGCACGTGGTTGGGGCCTGCGCAGTAGTCGCCCAACGACTCGCTGGTGAACGCGCCCAGGAAGATGGCACCGGCATGGATCAGCAGTGGCTCCCATCGGTGCGGGTCGCTGCTGGATACTTCCAAATGCTCGGGCGCGATGCGGTTGCTGATGGCACAGGCCTCTTCCATGCTGCGGGTGTGGATCAGCGCGCCGCGGTCGTTCAACGACTTGGCGATGATCTCGGCGCGCGGCATCTCGGGTAGCAGGCGGTCGACTGCCGCTTGCACAGCATCGATGTACGCCGCATCAGGGCACAGCAATATGCTTTGCGCCAGTTCGTCGTGCTCGGCCTGGCTGAAGAGGTCCATGGCCACCCAGTCGGGGGGCGTGGTGCCATCGGCCAACACCAGAATTTCGGACGGGCCGGCGATCATGTCAATGCCGACCTTGCCAAAAACGCTGCGTTTGGCCGCGGCGACGTAGGCGTTACCAGGACCCGTGATCTTGTGCACAGCGGGAATGGTGGCTGTGCCGTAGGCCAGCGCGGCAATGGCCTGGGCGCCGCCAATGGTGAAGGCGCGGGTGACGCCGGCCACATAGGCGGCAGCCAGCACCATGGCGTTCTTTTCGCCACGGGGCGTGGGCACGACCATGATGATTTCGGCGACACCGGCCACGCGGGCGGGAATGGCGTTCATCAACACCGACGAAGGATAGGTTGCCTTGCCGCCGGGCACATAGATGCCCACGCGCTCCAGGGGGGTGACCTTTTGGCCCAGCAGGCTGCCATCGGCATCGCGGTAGCTCCAGCTCTCGCCGCAGGCTTTCTTTTGTGCCTCGTGGTAGCTCCGTATCCGCTGGGCGGCGGCTTCGAGTGCTTGGCGTTGCTGAGCGGGAATGCTGTCGAAGGCGGCTTTGAGTTCGGCCTGCGTGAGCTCCAGTTCGGCGACGGTAGTGGCGTGCACATTGTCCCAACGTGCGGTGTATTCCAAGACGGCCGCATCGCCGCGATGCTGCACGTCACGCAGGATGGCAGCCACGCTGGTTTCGATCGCCGCGTCAGTTTCGGCCGCCCAATGCAGGCGTGCCTGGAAAGCCGCCTCAAAGTGGCTGCTAGCAGTGGATAGGCGCAGGGGCCGGGCGGTCAGGTTCATGGCGTTGTAGGCTAACAAACAATCAGGCTGGTACGGCCAAAGCGCAGGCAAAGGCGTCGATGATTTTGCGAATCGGCTCTCGCTTGAGTTTGAGTGCGGCCTGGTTGACGATCAGGCGGGAACTGATCTCCATGATCTGCTCAACCTCGACAAGGTGGTTAGCTCTGAGCGTGTTGCCGGTGGACACCAGATCAACGATAGCGTCGGCCATACCCACCAGCGGCGCGATTTCCATGCTGCCGTAGAGCTTGATCAGGTCCACGTGGACGCCTTTGTTAGCAAAAAATTCGCGGGAAATTGCCACGTATTTGGTCGCTATCTTGAGGCGCGCGCCCTGGCGCACGGCGTTGGCGTAATCAAAGTCAGCACGGGCAGCGACGCTGATGCGGCATTTGGCAATTTGCAGATCCAGCGGCTGGTACAGGCCTTGGCTACCGTGCTCCAACAGGGTGTCTTTGCCGGTGATGCCCATGTCGGCCCCTCCGTACTGCACATAGGTGGGCACATCGGTGGCGCGAACCACCAAGACCCGAACATCGGGCAAATTGGTGGCCAGAATCAGCTTGCGCGATTTTTCAGGGTCGTCGAGCACCTCGATGCCTGCAGCTTTGAGCAGGGGCAAGGTGTCTTCGAAGATGCGACCTTTGGAGAGTGCGAGGGTGATCATGTCGGGGCTTTCATTGCGGGCGGAGCCATTTTTTGAATTGTTCAAGGTCGGCACCGGTGCCACGCAACGGGGCTTGCATCTGGCCACAGCCACGGTCCAGGTGGTTGATGCGGTCCAACACAGTTTTGCCATTGGCGACCAGGCCAGCAATCACCACTCTGCAATGTGTGCGCCTGGTTTTAACCGGCGCAGAGTGTGTCTTGGGCGCGCTACTCGTGCTGGCGTCTACACGCACGGAACCATCGTGGTCTTGCTCAGCCCGAACAACCCTGATGCGAATCAGCTTGTTCATAGTGAATACGTCTTGCAGGCGCGACACATCCTGCAGGGGCCGCGGCTCGGCCGTCAACAGGGTTGCACACAGCTCGGGAAAAGCGACGTTTTTGGAGCCCGATACCAGCACCTCGCCGTGCAATAGGTCGCCCCCGCAGTTCTGCACCTCATCCATTGCTTTGTGCAGCCCACTCCGTGGGCGTAAAAGTTTTCATCGACAGCGCATGCACTTCGTCCGTTTTAAGCCGCGCGCCCATGGCTGCGTAGACCTGCTGGTGGCGTGCGATCAGCCGCTTGCCCTCAAAGGTGTTGGAGACCACCGTGGCGTACCAATGGCGGCCGTCGCCCTCTACCCGGCAAAGCTCGCAGGCCATGCTGTTGGCGATCAGGTTTTGGATTTCTTCGGCTGTCATGTTGGTCTTAGGAAAAATATAGAACTAGCTGCGTATCTTGTAGCCGGTACGTAGTAATTGAATGGCCAGCACGCTAACCATGACCAATACACCACCAACAATGGCCAGGCTCAACCAAGGCGATGCGTCGCTGACGCCAAAGAAGCCATATCGAAAGCCGTCAATCATGTAGAAGAATGGGTTGAAGTGAGTAGCATTTTGCCAAACCGCGGGCAACGAATGGACGGAATAAAACACGCCGCTCAGGAAGGTCATGGGCACAATGACAAAGTTTTGGAACGTGGCCAGTTGGTCAAACTTCTCGGCCCACAAACCGGCGATCAAACCCAGCGCACCCATCAGCGCCGCACCCAGCACCGCAAACGCAATGATCCACAGCGGTGCCACAAAACTCAAGGACGTAAAACAAGCCCCAGCCAGCAGCACGCCCGCACCCACTGCCAGACCGCGAATAATGGACGAACCCACATAGGCCACGAACCAGCTCCAATGCGACAGCGGCGTCAGTAGCAAGAACACCAAGTTGCCCATGATCTTGCTCTGAATCAGCGACGAAGAGCTATTGGCAAACGCATTTTGCAATACGCTCATCATCACCAGGCCGGGCACCAGAAAGGCCGTGTAGCGGACGGTGTCATAGACCTTGACGTGGTCTTCTAGCACATGGCCGAATATCACCAGGTAGAGCAAGGCGGTCAACACGGGTGCGGCGACCGTCTGGAAGCCGACTTTCCAGAAGCGCAACACTTCCTTGTAGAGCAGGGTGCGCCACCCGCTCATGGGGTTGTTGCCCCCACGCTTGTCGCTGCGCGTACCTCGCGGCTCCCCGTGGGGGCTGTTTCAGCTTGAGGCGGCCGAGCGCTGAAGCGCTCCTTCAACTGGCTTGGAGAATGGCTGTTCATGATGTCGATGAATACGTCTTCCAGATCGGCCTTG
Source organism: Rhodoferax sp. (assembly GCA_025351745.1). Lineage (GTDB taxonomy): Bacteria > Pseudomonadota > Gammaproteobacteria > Burkholderiales > Burkholderiaceae_C > Allorhodoferax. The sequence continues at coordinate 7,046 of JANXVI010000017.1, read as the reverse complement.
CGCATTTCTACGTCTTCCACTACCAAGCCCGATTCGCGGACTGCAGCCAGATACTGTTCGATCTCCAAAGCATTGTGGGCAGGCAGTTGCACCACGGTACCGGTGACGCGGGCACGCGCGGCCAAAGCTGGGGGCAAAACGCCCGAAGTTTTGAAGCGCAACACGTTGCCCGACGCAGCCTTGAGCAGCGCGCTGGTGCGGTCCAGCGCCACAATGCGGCCAGTCTTGAGCATGGCTATACGCCCGCACAAGGCTTCAGCCTCTTCCAGATAATGGGTGGTCAGCAGCACCGTGTGGCCTTGCTTGTTGAGCGTGGACACGAATTGCCACAGGGTCTGGCGCAACTCCACATCCACGCCGGCGGTCGGCTCGTCCAGCACAATGACGGGGGGCTTGTGCACCAGGGCTTGTGCCACCAGCATGCGGCGCTTCATTCCGCCCGAGAGTTGGCGCATATTGGCTCCCGCCTTGTCGGCCAGGCCCAAGCTGTCAAGCAGCTCGTCGATCCAGGCATCGTTGCGCGTGATACCAAAATAACCTGACTGAAACCGCAGTGCTTCGCGCACGTTGAAAAACGGGTCAAAGACCAGTTCTTGCGGCACGACGCCCAGCTTGCGGCGCGCCGTTGCATAGTCGCTCTGCACGTCACTGCCCAACACAGTCACGCGACCGCTGGTGGCTCGCGTCAGACCGGCCAGGATGCTGATCATCGTGGTTTTGCCGGCTCCGTTGGGGCCAAGCAAGCCGAAAAACTCACCCTCTTCGATGTCAAGCTGAACGCGGTCGAGTGCCAAAAATGTGGCGCCCGCAGGCCCACGCGGCGCTGCATAGCTTTTGGAGACAGACTGAAAGGAAATGGCAGACATGGGAGAACCGCCATTTTAAGCGGCCTAGGCGGAACTAGAGATCAGGAAGCGGGCAACAGCCCATCGATACCATACAGGGCGGCCAAGTCGCTGAGGTGCTGGGGCTGGCCCTGCACCACCAAGGCCTTGCCGCTGTGCAGACAAACGCGGCGCAACTCGAGCAAAACCGCCAACGCAGAAGAGTCAAAACGCCCCAGGTCCTTGGCATTGACCACCACTGGGGACGCTGTTTCTGCACCCAGCCCCGCAATCAATTGGGCGAGGCAGGCCTTGGCCTGGTCGTGGGTCAGCTCAACCGGCAAACTCAGCACATCAGGCCTTTTTGGGGCTGCTGTTGGCCTTGTTGCGTTCGGCCAGGGCGGCGATCAAACCATCGATCCCTTTGGCGTTGATCTCGCTGGCAAACTGGCTGCGGTAGGTTTCGACCAGCCACACGCCCAGCACATTCAGGTTGTAAATGCGCCAACCTGCGCCTTGGCCGGGAGTCTTTTCCAAGCGGTAGTCCAACTGGATGGACTCACCACTGCCCTTGATTTCCGAGCGCACCAGCACTTCTTTGTCCTCGGGTGCCGCGCGCAGCGGCTTCATGATGATCAGCTGGTCCGACACTTGGGCCAGAGCGCCGGCATAGGTGCGCACCAGTAGAATTTTGAACTCCTCTTGCAGTCGTTTTTGTTGCTCTGGTGTGGCTTGGCGCCATGCTGGCCCCACAGCAGAGGAGGTCATGCGCTGAAAATTAACGTTGGGCATGATGCGTGAATCGACCAGAGCCACCACCTTGGCCATGTCACCGGCACGGATCGCGTTGTCGCTCTTGATCGAATCGAGCACCTCGGTGGACAGGCGTTTGATCAAGGCATCTGGCGCCTCGTCCCCAGCGTACGCCATGGGGGCTGCAAAGGCCGTGGCTAACACAACAGACGCTGCCAGAATCTGACGCAAAAAAGTTCGTTTCATAGTGATTCCTAAATCCTGTAAATAAATTGGATTATCCCGAGTATCAACACAACGCGCTTGGCACGGTTCAAGCTGACGCAATGGAGCTATTGCGCTGCAGAGGCGGGAGCGGCCGGTGCCGCAGTTGGCGCGGTTGGCGTAGTTGGTGAAGTGGAGGATGCCGTTGTCGCTGGCCCTGCCTCTCCAACCCTAAAGTCCTCCTCGGGGGGGTTGCCGTCATAGACCTGGTTGCGTCGACGCTGCAAGAAGGCATCCCGCGTAAAGCTGTATTTATCCAGCGCCGCGCCATCCACCACGTCACTCGCTTTAAGGTAGGTGGCGCGCGTATCGACGGCGTTCAAAACGGTCAGCACATCGCGGGTAGGCACGTCCTGCACGGAGTTCAGCAAATTGCCTTTGATCTCGACAGGCAAGGCCAAAGTGTCACGCAGTGTGGAAGACCCCAGCAGCGGCAGTACAACAAAAGGACCGGGACCAACGCCCCAACGCCCCAAAGTCAGACCGAAATTGGCAGAGTGGCGCTCCATGCCCATTTCGCCGGCAACATCTAAAAGGCCGCCCAGACCCATGGTCGAGTTAACGATCACGCGACCAAAGCTGTCGGCCGTATCTGCGCCGCGCAATTGCAACGCGTTATTGACCAACGACCAGACATCGTCGAGGTTGGTGAAAAAATTATTGATGCCGGTGCGCATCCAACTTGGCGTGACGCGGGCATACGCCGTCGCAACAGGCTTGACCAAAGCGCGGTCCACAGAGTCATTGAACCTGAAGACACCGCGATTCCAAGATTCCATGGGGTCGCGTGGGTCTTTGTTGGGCACTGCTGCGCAGGCTTGCAACAGGACCAATGCGGCCACCGTACCGCAACGAACAAGTTGATCCCGCGAAAGCATCACAAAATGCTGGCCAGTGGGCCGTGTAACGTCTGACAACTTCATTTTTTCTCCGAAGCTGGGGTGCTGGGGCCGTCGGCCGCCTTGCTGTATAAAAATTGGCTGATCAAGTTCTCCAACACCACGGCCGATTGGGTCGCGCCAATCACGTCGCCGGCCACCAGATTCTTGTCGGAAGCACCAGCCTCAATACCAATGTACTGCTCTCCGAGCAGGCCACTGGTCAGAATTTTCAGTGAGCTGTCCTTAGGAAAGGCGTAACGACTTTCCAGCGCAAGCGTCACGCGGGCCTGGAAGCTTTTGTCGTCAAATGTCAAGGATTCGACACGACCGACCACCACGCCGCCGCTGCGCACCGCAGCCTTGGGCTTAAGCCCACCCACGTTGTCAAACTTGGCAGAAACCTGGTATCCGGACTGGAAATTCAGCGACAGCAAGTTCGCCGCCTGGAGCGCGAGAAACAAAATGGCCACCGCGCCAATCAGCACAAACAAACCCACCCAAACATCATTCTTTGAACGCTGCATATCTTCCCTTTTTCTCAATCAGTTGGGGGCAGAGCTGCGCTTAAGTCTGTCCCACAAAAACATCCAAGATCGGTTGGGGACAGGGCTGCGCTTCACTCCGGTCTGTCCCGCAAAAATATCAAATAGTAAACATCATCGCAGTGAGGATGAAATCCAGCCCCAAAACCGCCAGCGACGCCGTAACCACCGTTCGCGTGGTCGCGCTCGCTACACCTTCAGGTGTGGCCTGGGCCTCAAAACCCTGGTAGACGGCAATAAAGGTCACCGTCAAACCGAACACGACGCTCTTGATCACTCCATTGCCCACATCCTTCCAGACGTCGACACCCCCCTGAATCTGGCTCCAAAACGAGCCGGCGTCCACGCCGATCATCAAGACTCCAACTGCCCAGCCACCGACGACCCCCATGGCGCTGAACACAGCGGCTAGCAATGGCATGGCCAATACACCCGCCCAGAAACGGGGTGCCAGCACCCGTTGGATCGGGTCTACCGCCATCATTTCCATGACACTGATTTGCTCGCCAGCCTTCATCAGCCCAATCTCGGCCGTCAACGATGTTCCTGCGCGGCCCGCAAACAGCAGCGCAGTCACGACGGGCCCCAGTTCACGCACCAACGTCAGCGTCACTAACAGGCCGAGGGCCTCGGACGATCCATAACGCAGCAGCGTGTAATAGCCCTGCAAACCAAAAACAAAGCCGACGAACAAGCCTGACACCGCAATGATAGCCAGCGAGTAGTTGCCCAAAAAATGGATCTGGTCGCGCACTAGGCCAAAGCGTCTAAACGTTGGCCCCACTGACCACAACAGGCGCAAAAAAAGTCGCGCACCGTAGCCCAGATCCTCCATCTTGCTGCGCGTTGCAAAGCCGACATCGGCAGGTTTATACCAACTCATCGTGTCACTCCGACTTGCTTTTGTTGTTGTACCAGACCTGCTTCAGGGCCAAAATCAGCCTCCACACTCAGGGCTGGGTAATGGAAACGAACTGGCCCATCGGACAGCGCGTTGACATACTGGTAAACCAGTGGATCGGTGCTTTTGAGCACCTCTTGCGGTGTGCCCTGCGAAGCAACCTTGCCATTGGCCAGAATGATGACATGGTCGGCAATGGAAAAAGTCTGCTCCAGCTCATGGGATACAAAAATGCTGGTCAAACCCATAGAGTCATTGAGTTGGCGGATCAGCGTGGCCGAGGTGCCCACCGAAATGGGATCGATTCCCGAGAAAGGTTCGTCGTACATCACCAACTCCGGGTCCAACGCAATGGCCCGGGCCAACGCTACACGCCGCGCCATGCCGCCCGACAGCGCGCTGGGCATCATGTCACGGGCACCCCGCAGACCCACCGCATTGAGCTTCATCAGCACGATGTCGTGGATCATGTCGTCTGACAAATCGGTGTGCTCACGCAGCGGAAAGGCCACGTTGTCATAGACGTTGAGGTCGGCAAAAAGTGCGCCGAATTGGAACAACATGCCCATGCGCCGGCGTGCGGCGTAGAGCTCTGAAGCCCCCATGCGGGTCACATCCTGGCCATCAAACAGTGTTTGGCCCGATTGGGCCCGATTCTGGCCGCCAATAAGCCGCAAAATAGTGGTTTTACCACCGCCAGACGCGCCCATCAGCGCTGTAACCTTGCCACGCGGCACGGTCAACGAAACGTCATTCAATATGACGCGCTCACCGTAGCCAAAGCTCAGATTGCGCAGCTCGACCAGCGGATGGGATAGATTGGAAGCCATAAAAAAAATAAAAGCCGGGCAGTTTCCGGCTCTTGGATGATAAGGGATTCGCGTAAACCCTGTGTTGCCGGACCGGACCGGACCGGCGTGGGATTGCTGCTGCACGCCTGGTTGCGCCCCCCCCGGGGGGCCGCGCAACCGCGTGCGGTCACCCTTCAGCGCGGCAAATCGCTCGTCCCCATCAGGTACTCATCCACGGAACGTGCAGCTTGGCGGCCTTCGCGGATAGCCCACACCACCAAGCTTTGGCCGCGACGCACATCGCCTGCGGCAAAAACCTTGGGCACATTGGTGGCGTAACCTCCGATGAAGTCAGTGCTCGCTTTGGCATTGCCGCGGCCATCCTTCTCCACGCCGAAAGATTCCAAAATGCTAGCCACTGGGTTGACAAAACCCATGGCCAGCAGCACTAAGTCGGCCTTGAGCAACTGCTCGCTGCCCGCCACTTCGACTATTTTTCCGTCTTTCCACTCCACGCGCACGGTCTTTAGGCCGGTGACCTTGCCTTTTTCACCGATGAATTCCTTGGTGGATATGGCGAATTCACGTTCGCAACCCTCTTCATGGCTAGAACTGGTGCGCAGCTTGATCGGCCAGTAGGGCCAGGTCATGGGCCGGTTTTCTTCTTCGGGCGGCTGGGGCATCAACTCGAACTGGGTCACGCTGGCCGCGCCATGGCGGTTGCTGGTGCCCACGCAATCGGAACCGGTGTCACCGCCACCGATGACGATGACGTGTTTGCCATCGGCCCGCAACTGGCCCTTGAATTTGTCGCCGGCGTTGACCTTGTTCTGCTGGGGCAGGAACTCCATCGCGAAGTGGATGCCGCTGAGGTCGCGGCCGGGCACGGGCAGGTCGCGCGACTGCTCTGCGCCACCGGTCAATAGCACGGCGTCGAAGTCTCTTTGCAATTGGGCTGCGGAGATGGTTTCCTTGGCCCAGTTGGTGACTTTAGAGTCCTTTGGCATTTCGCCAATCAGCACACCCGTGCGGATGGTGACTCCTTCCTTGACCAATTGGTCCACGCGGCGGTCGATATGGAGCTTGTCCATCTTGAAGTCGGGAATGCCATAGCGCAGCAGGCCACCAACACGGTCATTCTTCTCGAACAGCGTCACTGCATGTCCGGCACGTGCCAGTTGCTGCGCCGCCGCCATGCCAGCCGGGCCAGAACCCACCACCGCCACCGTCTTGCCGGTCTTGACCTTGGGTGGCTGTGCCAACACCCAGCCTTCGGCCCAGGCGCGGTCGACGATGGCGTGTTCAATGGATTTGATGCCCACGGCCTCATCGTTCACATTCAGCGTACAGGCCGCTTCGCAGGGCGCCGGGCAGATGCGGCCCGTGAACTCGGGGAAGTTGTTGGTGCTGTGCAGGGTGTCGATCGCGGCTTTCCAGTCGTCGCGGTACACCATGTCGTTGAAGTCCGGGATGATGTTGTTGACCGGGCAGCCGCTGTTGCAGAACGGCGTGCCGCAGTCCATGCAGCGCGCGCTTTGCACCTTGGCCTGCGTGTCGTCGAGCCCGACGACGAATTCCTTGTAGTTCTTCAGCCGCTCATCGACAGGCCGATAGCCCTCCTCGACGCGCTCATGCTCCATGAAGCCGGTGATTTTTCCCATGACCTGGTCCTATCGATTTTTGTATTTCGTGGGGATGCGTACAGCGACGTAATTACTTGGCCGCAACGGCAACGTGCTTTGCAACAGGCGCGCTTGCAGAGGGCGTCGTGGTTGCGGCATCGAGCGCCTTCCGGTCGTTGATCTCGGCCAGCGCACGCTTGTATTCGGTCGGGAACACCTTGACGAACTTGCCGCGCGAGGTCGCCCAGCTGTCGAGCAGTTCACGCGCACGCTTGCTGCCAGTCCAACGGTTGTGGTCTTCCAGCAGTTTGCGAAGAATGGCTTCGTCGGTCTGGTCGCGATGCCACACGTTGCGGTTCATGCCGGCGGTCTGCTCCTTCGTCGAAAGAACAGGCTCCAGCGTGACCATCGACAGGTTGCAGCGGCTGGTGAATTCGCCGTCTTCGTCGTAGACATAGGCGATACCGC
>JANXVI010000005.1 GCA_025351745.1 Rhodoferax sp. | reverse complement strand
CGCACAATCCAGTCGCGCGTGGTGTGGATGTTTTTGCCGGTGGACAAATCCATCACCGTATCGGCACCCCAGCGGATGGACCAGACCAGTTTTTCCACCTCTTCTTCGATGCTGGACGTGACCGCCGAGTTGCCAATATTGGCGTTGATCTTGACCAGGAAGTTGCGCCCAATGGCCATCGGCTCCAGCTCGGTGTGGTTGATGTTGGCGGGGATGATGGCGCGGCCACGGGCCACCTCGCTGCGCACAAACTCCGGCGTCATGATCTTCGGGATGCTGGCGCCAAAACTGTTGCCGGCCAGGCGCGCCTCACGCTCGGCATTGCCCAGGTATTGCTCCATCCACTCGAGCTTCTGGTTTTCGCGGATGGCGACGTATTCCATCTCGGGAGTGATGATGCCTTTGCGCGCATAGTGCATTTGCGACACGTTGCCGGTGTGATTGCCACCGCTCTTGGCACGGCGTGGCTGGCGCTGCAGGCCGGCGGCCTGGGCACGCAGTGCGGCCAGTGCATCGGTCTCGCCATTTTTAAGCCCATCGTCCAGCGCGAAAGGCTTGCGCCCTTCGTACAATTCGGTGTCGCCCCGGGCTTCAATCCAGCTCTGGCGTACCAGGGGCAGACCTTGGCGCACATCGATATCGGCTGCGGGGTCGGTATAGGGGCCAGACGTGTCGTACACCGTGACCGCCTGGCCATTGCTCTGCATGATCTCGCGCATCGGCACGCGGATATCAGGGCGGCTGCCGGGCAGATAACGTTTGGTGGAAGCGGGAAGCGGCTTGCGGGTGAGGCGGATGAACTGGGCTAGCTTGTCGGGTGCATTCACGGGGTGATCTCCGGTATGTAAACCCGAAGACAACAAGAAAACACCAGCCCCGCAAACCCTGAAAAGATGTCGCAGCCCAAACGGCGCTTGGCCGTTGGCTACTCTGCACTTCTTACGCTGGTATGAACCAGATCAAGTTCACGGGTTTGGAATCCATCTCAGCGCAACCACTGCACACCCCGGGCGGATGGGAGTGTACGCCAACGCATAGCCCACCGCCCAGCTTGGTTCAACGAAGGGTCTAGGCCTGGCTCGCGCAAGCATCCAGAACATGTGTCCCAATGGACTCTCGCAGATCACGCACCTGACGCGCCAAATGCCCGGGATCGAATTCGGCCCACCGGTAGACAGGAGAAGGTCTGGTCGCAATTTCCAACATAGCCATTCCGTTGTACTGGTATGCGACAACATGACCCCCGTCTCCATTGATTATTGACAGTCGAATCAATTGCTCATACCGGGCCTCATCGTCCGCATGAGGAACATCGTTCATGAGCCGCTCCCAATATTCATGCATCCACTGACCCCAATGGCCTTGGGGGAAAAGAGTCGCAATACCCACCACAGCGCTCGGATCGCGCAAGGCGGCCTCAACACCTTTCAAGGTTTCAATCATATTTCCCGGATGTCGGTCAGACTCAATCAGATGCCGGATCGATTCAACGTTGACCCATACCTCGGCAACCGCGAAAACAAAATCTTCTGCATGCGCTCCGAATCGATACGTCAGCGCTATTGAAGCTTCTCTCTTGACGTCAAACTCAATGGAGAAACCGGGAAGCACCAGCGAAAAGACAAGCGATTCGCAGACCATCAGACACCATTCATCACTGCATCCATGGCGGAAACAATGTCATTGGCATGTTCGCGTAGTGTCCCAACTTTGCCTTTCAGGTGACGCTTGACCAACGGTGCGGCCTCAAACGGCACCAGCATCAGACTCTGCCCCTGCACAGCCAGTACCGGGCACAAGCGGCGCGGCAGGCTTGTGGCGGGTAGCTTGGTGATGGCCAACGGCACCACCATGCGTGTGGCCAGTGCTTTCAGCAAGTCGCTCTGGACATCCACCCCAAAGGGGTAAATGTCCCGCATGCGGGGACTGGGATTGGGGTAAACGTCGTACTGCATTACCAGACGCGCAAATCCTCGCACCACAAACCGTTTCTCTCGACCCGGGCGTTCTGCTCTTCTATCCAAGCCTTGTGGGTTTGGTTAAACGCCTTTTGCCGCTCAGCCAGGGGCGTCTTCTTTTCAGCCGACTTCAATGCTTCAAACTGCTGGACGGACTTGATCACACTGTCGATGCGACCGTCCTTCTCCACAAATACGGGCTCGGTTTTGGCCTGGGCGCAGATATAGCCAAATCGGTTTTTTGGCTTCGGTTGCGGTGACTTGCATGGCATCAACTCCGGGATGGGATGTTTATCCATTTTAGCCATCACCCTCTTCGAAGACCCCTTATCCACAACAACTGCCAAACCGACAAGACAAACGTAGCAACCAGCAGCGCTATCGACATAGGCTGCACGAACGATTCACTGCCCGTCAACATAAAGCCCCCGTGGATGGCGCAGGTCAAAAATCCCAGCGCGGCCAGCAGCTTGTAGAAAAACATGCCGGTATGTATATTGGCTACCACGCGACTGTGCGCATACAGCACCAGCGCGATGATGGGAATGTTCAACAAAAGATTCATCTGATTGCCACCGGGCAGGCGAAACAACTCCCACTCATGCCAGAAAGCGGCGTCGATCTGGTGCGTGATCAACACGGTGGCGTTGGCCAGAAATAACCAATGCAAGCGGGTGGTGTGGGTCATGGATGATCCTTGATGCGCAGGGGAAGTGCTATTGATTTGGCGTCGCCCTAGATTTGCGGTGGCTTGAACCGCATCTCCTTGTCATACGGAAACACATCATGCACATGCCCCGCCTGGATGCGGTCTTTGTGCCCATGCCAGAAGGAAGCCTCCAGCAAATCGGCATGGTGCTTCATGAAGATGCCACGCACCGCCGGGTTGCCCAAGAGGAAGGGGCCGAACGTTTCAGGAAACACATCCTTGGGCCCAACCGTGTACCAGACCTCGCCCGACATTTCATCTTCCTCGTTGCGCGGCTCGGGCACCTTGCGGAAGTTGCAGTCGGTGATGTATTCGATTTCGTCGTAGTCGTAGAACACGACCTTGCCGTGGCGGGTAATGCCAAAATTTTTCCACAACATGTCGCCGGGGAAGATATTGGCGGCCACCAGGTCCTTGATTGCGTTGCCATATTCGACGACACCGCGCTCAATCTGCTCACGTGCGCGCTGTGCGACCGGGCTGTCATCGGCGGGATTGGCACCCCCGGCGTCAAACGCTTCTTGCAGGTAGATGTTGAGCGGGATCATGCGCCGCTCGATATACACGTGTTTGATGATGACCTCGGTCGTGCCATCGCCATCGCGGTCGCTGATTTCCAGTTGGCTGGGCGCAAACTTCTCGATCTCGGCAATGAGTTCGTCGCTAAAACGATCGCGTGGGAACCCCACCTCGCTGTACTCCAACGTATCGGCCATGCGGCCTACGCGGTCGTGCTGTTTGACCAACAAATACTTGCCCTTGATCTGTTCGCGGGTCGTGTCTTTTTGGGGTGGGTAGTAGTCCTTGATGACCTTGAACACATACGGGAACGACGGCAGATCGAACACCAGCATGACCATGCCCTTGATGCCGGGTGCAATGCGAAATTTGTCGGTGCTGTGGCGCTGGTGGGCCAGCAGATCGCGGTAGAACAGCGTCTTGCCCTGTTTGGCCAGGCCCAGCGCGTTGTAGATTTCGTTGCGCGGCTTGCGCGGCATCATGCTGCGCAAAAACTGCACATAGGCAGACGGGATTTCCATGTCCACCATGAAATAGGCGCGGGCAAAGCTGAACAGCATCAACAAATCGTCTTCGCCAAACAGCGCCGCGTCGATGATGAGTTTAGACCGTTGCGCGTGGCTATCTTGCGCGGCATCACCGGCTGCATTGCGGTTGTCTTCTGCCGACGGGGCTACGCCAGCGGCCCTGGTGTTTGTAGGCGCTTTGGTGTGCAGAATGGGCAGCGCAAACGGAAACTCGTTGAAGCCGTTGATCAGCTTGCCAACGATGTAACACCCCTTGTTGCGAAAGAACAGACCGGTCAGAACCTGGATCTGAAAATTCGCACGCAGTTTGGCGTCGCCCAGGCGCTCCATCATGGCCTGCTGCACCAGACCACAGTAGTGTTCCAGGTTGTCAAAGGGCCGCTGCAGGTCAAAGTCCATGACCATCTGCACCAGCACGCGGGTCATGGTCTCGCGCGTGGGGTAGTACGAGCGGTAGGTGGGGCGTTTCTCGGACTCGTCGTTCTCGATGTACTCGGTGCTGACCGCCGGACGCACGAAAATGAAATCGTTCTGGAAATAGCTGCGGTGCAGAATCTTGGTGGTGACCGAGTTGAAGAAGGTCTCGGCCAACTCGGGCTGGTGGTGGTTGACCAAGAGGCCGATGTAGTGCAGCTTGATCTGCTGCCAGATGTCCATGGACTGGTCACCGGCCTTGAACTCGCGCTCCAGCCGCTTGGAGCACTCCGTCACCCGCAAATCGTAGAACTCGATACGTTCGCGCTGCGCACGCTGTTGGCCGTGCCAATCTGCGGTTTCAAAGCGGTGCTTGGCCCGCCCCGACTCGGTGCGAAACAACTGGTAGTGGCGGTTGAAGCCGTCCATCATCGCCTTGGCGATGTCGTAAGCGATAGAAGAGTCCAGGCGAGTGGGAAACATATTGCTCACTTTTTGATAGCTATATAGGCAATACCGGCGAGGGCTAGCGCCTGATTTTTCATATGTCTCTCAGTGCCGGGGATTCAACCGCACACCCGATAGGGCCTGCCGGTACAACGCGTCGAGATTGTCAGTGCCGGTCACCGTCATGTGCAAATCCTGGATCAAGCCATCTTGTAGTCCATAGACCCATCCATGCAAGGTGACGTCCTGGCCCCGTGCCCAGGCGTCTTGCACAACCGTGCTTTGCGCGACGTTGACCACTTGCTCGATGACGTTGAGCTCGCACAACGCTTCTGCGCGTCCGTGCTCGGGCAGCGTTTCCAGCAAATGGCGGTGGCGGTCGCGCACGTCTTGCACGTGGCGCAGCCAGTTGTCGGCCAGACCGATGCGCGCGCCCTCCAGCGCAGCCTGAACGCCCGAGCAACCGTAATGGCCCACCACCATCACATGCTGAACCTTGAGCCGCTCCACGGCAAACTGGATCGTGGACAAGGCATTGAGATCAGAGTGCACCACCAGGTTGGCCACATTGCGGTGCACGAACACCTCGCCCGGCTCCAGACCCGTGATCTGGTTGGCGGGAACGCGGCTGTCGGAACAACCGATCCACATATAGCGGGGCTTTTGCTGCGCCTTGAGGTTGGTGAAGAAGCCCGGGCGCTCGGCCTCCATTCGTGCAGCCCAGGCGCGGTTGTGGGCGAAGAGGTCGTTGAGTGTGTCTGCCATAGTTTCTTTCTAATCAGTTGGGGACAGAGCTTGCGCCGTGCGCTGCGGACTGTCCCGCAAGGTTTCAATCTTAGTTGGGGACAGAGCTTGCGCCGTGCGCTGCGGACTGTCCCGCAAGCGATTTTTTATTGAGTGAATGGCGCACATTCCAGTCCAGCAGGCCGTAGCGTGCCCGCTCCTTCTGGTCGTCTTGCGTGTTGAACTGGCACGGTGTTGCAGATGGTGCGGCAGCAGGCGCCGAGCTGCAGGCGAACGAATCTTTGTTGCCCAGTTGCCATTGGCCCTGGGCATTTCGGGCCTCACCGGTGAAAAACATCGCGCGTGGCGCATCCAGCGGGTTGGCGGCCTGTGGCGTGCGCAGCAGGTCGCGGCCGGCGTTGATGTAGGGGCCATCGACACCGACCAGCGGCAGCAACGTATTGAACATGTCGCGATGGCTGGCGGGCAGCGCCTGCTGCGGGCCGCACTGCAAGCCCTCACCCCAGATCACGAACGGCACCTGGCGTTGCAGGTAGCGCCGCGATGCGTCCGCATACATGCCGAAGGAGCGCACGTTGTGGTCACCCGTAGCGGCAATGATGGTGTTGGCCTTCAAAGGGCCCTTCTGCACGTCTTGCACAAAGCCACCAAGCAGGTCGGATGCGTAGTGGTAGGTGTCCAGGTTCAGCAATAGCGTGTCAGATGTGGTCTCGCCTTTCCACAGCGCCATATCGCGCGTCACGCGCTGGTAGTCGCTGGGTAGGTCATAGGGCGGGTGGTTGGTGCTGGAGAGCACGAACACGAAGATGGGCTTGTTTGCGGGCTGCGCGGCCAAGCGCTTGCTCAGGTATTTGAAGACATAGCTGTCCCACACGCCCCAGATGCCCAGGGTAGCTTCTGGGTACTGTTCTTTGAGCGTGTTGGCATCGACAACTTCATCAAAACCCTGCACCGCCAACACGCGATTCAGATCACGCCAACCGGAGCGGGCCGAGGTGATAAAGAGCGTCTGGTAACCCGCATCCCTGACCACCTTGGGTATGGACCAGGGGATGGGTTGACGCCCCACATCACCCATGGTCAACGGCGTGATGGGTGTGGAGAACAAAATCGCTTCCAACGAAGGGTGGGTCCCCGGCTGTGCGGAGTCGAAATTGCTGAAGTGGCAGGCCTTGCCAGGGTCGGCCAGGGTCGGCGCCATGCGGCCCAGCACGTCGAATGTGGGGCCTTGGTAGAGCAGGGGCTCGGCACTCCACGACTCCATTAAAAAGAAGATCAGGTTCTTCTTGGGCGTGCCCGCCGGCAACGCATCGTGCGCAGTGAGTGCCGCTTTGACCTCGGCCTCGCTGCCATGCGGCATACCCAGCGCCTCGGCTGCCGCTATGGGCGAGTCAAAACCCATGGCCTTGAGACCGACCAACGGGTTTTGCAGGTTTTGCGATGCGCCCCGGCTGTCCCACGCGTACTTCAATGCGATAGGGCCGTTGGGCACCATGTCGTTCAGGAATTGCGAAGTGGTCACCGTCAGATGCTGGCGCTGCAAGGCCATCTGGCGCAGTGTGCCTTTGCCGGCAAAGGCCAGCGCGAAGAAGATGACGATGGCCAGCGTGAGCTTGATCGCCACCGGGCGCGACTGCAAGACGGTATCGGGTTTCAGGCGTGTCAGCAAAAACCGGTGCAACAGCACCGAGGCGATAGTCAACACCACCGCCAACAGCAGCGTCCATACCACTGGAAAATCATGCCAGATGGTTTGCAGCACGGCCGCCGTGTCGTCTTCGACCAGCCCAAACACCAGCGAGTCAATGGGTGTCTTGTAAAAGCCAAAGTAATGCAGATTGACCAGGGACAGCATCACGTACAGGAAAGCGACCCCCATGGCGATGCGCCCCTGCACTTTGCCAGACACCCATGGCAGCACAAACAACAGCAAGATGCCTGCCACCGCGCTGACCTTCAGGTCAAAGCGAAACCCCTGGACCAACACGCTTGCCATATCGGTCGATGAAACGTGGTAGCCGCTGGGCCAGAAATACGCCAATTGCCCCAAGCGTATCAAGGACAACGCTGCCACCAGTGGCACCACGAGCACCCAGGCGCGCAGCAGGCCACGCAGGATGCCGCCGAGGATTGAATTCAGTGTGCGGGCAAGTGTCATCAATGCTGTCGACTACGTAGGGCTATGTTTCACCGCCGGGCCGCCCCAAGGTGTGGAGTTGGGGTTTTGCCAAATGCGGCCCCCTTGAGGGGCAGGGAGCCACCCGCAGTGGGTGACCGTGGGGGCTACAAAGTTACATTGTCTCAGCGAACAGCTCCCGCCCGATCAGCATGCGGCGGATTTCGCTGGTTCCAGCTCCGATTTCATAGAGTTTGGCATCGCGCCACAAACGGCCCAGCGGGTATTCGTTGATATAGCCGTTGCCACCGAAGATCTGCACGCCCTCGCCGGCCATCCAGGTGGCCTTCTCGGCCGTCCACAAGATGACGGAAGCGCAGTCCTTGCGCACCTGGCGCACATGCTCCACACCCAGCAAGTCCAGGTTCTTGGCCACGGTGTACGCAAATGCCCTGCCCGCCTGCAACACGGTGTACATGTCGGCAACCTTGCCCTGGATCAGCTGGAACTCGCCAATGCTCTGGCCAAACTGCTTGCGGTCGTGGATATAGGGGATGACGTTGTCCATCACCGATTGCATGATGCCCAGCGGCCCGCCGGTCAGCACGGCGCGTTCGTAATCCAGCCCGCTCATCAGCACCTTGGCGCCGCCATTGACGTTGCCCAGCACGTTGGCGTGCGGCACTTCCACGTTGTTGAACACCAGCTCACCGGTGTGGCTGCCGCGCATGCCCAACTTGTCGAGCTTTTGCGCGATGCTGAAACCGGGCATGCCTTTCTCGATCAGGAAGGCGGTGACGGCACCGCGTTTCGTCGCTGGGCCTCCCCGAGACGAAACAGCCCCCTCGAGGGGCAGCGCAGCGTGGGGGCGATCCTCCCATTCGGGCTCTGATTTTGCGTAGACCACCAGCGTGTCGGCGTCCGGTCCGTTGGTGATCCACATCTTGTTGCCATTGAGCAGGTAGTAGCCGCCCTTGTCTTCTGCCTTGAGCTTCATGGAGAGCACGTCGGAGCCGGCGCCGGGCTCGCTCATGGCCAAGGCGCCCACGTGTTCGCCGCTGATCAGCTTGGGCAGGTACTTTGCGCGCTGCGCGTCCGTGCCGTTGCGCTTGAGCTGGTTGACACACAGGTTGCTGTGGGCGCCATAGGAGAGGCCCACGCTAGCCGATGCGCGCGATATTTCTTCCATCGCAATCATGTGGGCTAAATAGCCCATGTTGGCGCCGCCATATTCCTCTCCCACGGTGATGCCCAGCACGCCCAGGTCACCCATCTTGCGCCACAGGTCCATCGGAAACTGATCGGTCTTGTCAATCTCGGCCGCGCGGGGCGCGATTTCGGCTTGGGCGAATTCGCGCACGGCATCGCGCAGCGCGTCAATGTCTTCGCCGAGTTGGAAGTTCAGGCCGGGTAGGTTGTTCATGGTGGGTGTCTCCTGTTGTTTTTGGGTTTGGGGTGGATGGGGTTAGCGGCGACGGCCGCTAGGCTGCTGGCAGCAAAACCTTGGTGCGTTTGGATGCGGGCACTTTGACGCCGGGTTTGACGGCCTTGGCCAGCAGAGCGCGGGCTTCTTTTTCGTGGACCTTGAGTTCGTCCAGGTTGGCCTGCAGATCGGTCATTTGCGATTCCAGTTGCAGGCGATGCGCGGCCAGCACGTCCAGAAACTTTTGCAGCTGCGCGCCGGTGTCACGCGGGCTGTCGTACATCTGGATGATGTCCTTGGCCTCGGTCAGCGACAGGCCCAGGCGCTTGGCGCGCAGCGTGAGTTTGAGTCGGGTACGGTCACGCCCACTGTAGACGCGCGAACGCCCGCCGGGGCCGGTGCGCTGCGGCTCCAGCAACCCCAGGTCTTCGTAGAACCGGATGGCGCGGGTGGTCAGGTCAAACTCTCGCGCCAGATCGCCAATGCTGTAGGTTGTGCTCATGGAGGATGCTGTGTGAACAAGTGCGACAGTGCCGTCAAAAGACGCCGCCTAGAATGCCCGTTTTGTTGACGTTTACGTAAACGTCAATTATGTAATAAAAAGCGCGCACTATGAACGATCTGGAAATGCAGCTGCACTACCCGCTGGGCGAAGCGCTGGCGCCCATGGGCGGCACACTGGACGTGGCACCGGGTGTGAAGTGGATCCGCATGAGCCTGCCCTTTGCGCTGAACCACATCAACCTGTGGCTGCTGCGCGATTGCATTGACGGTGTGGAGGGCTGGAGTGTGGTGGACTGCTGCATCCACCGCGACGAGGCCAAGGCGCAGTGGGAATCCATCTTTGCCAACGAACTGCACGGCCTTCCGATACTGCGCGTCATCGTGACGCACATGCACCCTGACCATATTGGCCTGGCGCATTGGCTGTGCGAGCGATGGAATGTGCGTCTATGGATCAGCGCCACCGACTACCAGGTCGCGCGCATGGGCTGCATGGGGCCAACCGGTTTCGGTGGCGACCGGGCAGCGGAGTATTTTGCGTCCCACGGGCTGAACAGCCCCGAAGCCGTGGAGCAGATCAAAGGCCGCACCGGTTACTTCCCGTCTCTGGTGCCATCGGTGCCACCGCAGTACCGGCGTCTGATGGACGGCATGGACCTGACCATTGGCGGGCGGGCGTGGCGATGTATCAGCGGGTACGGCCATGCGCCGGAACATATCGCGCTGTACTGTGCGGAACTCAATGTGTTGATCGGTGGCGACATGATGCTGCCGCGCATATCGACCAACGTCAGCGTCTACGAACAAGAGCCCGAGGCCAATGCGCTGGTGCAGTTTCTGGATTCCATCGACAAATTCCGTGCGCTGCCCGAAGACGCGATGGTGCTGCCCTCCCACGGCAAGCCCTTCACCGGCCTGCATACCCGCATACAACAACTGCACGACCACCACCGCGACCGGCTGGCCGAAGTGATGCAGGCCTGTTCAGCGCGTCCGTGCAGCGCACACGACATTCTGCCGGTGATGTTCAAACGCCCTCTGGATATGCACCAAACCACGTTCGCAATGGGCGAGGCGGTGGCGCACCTGCATGCGTTGTGGTTTGCCGGCAAATTGGAGCGCACGCTTGATGCGCTGGGCGTGTATCGCTTTGCAGCCATGGTAGGCGAACCATGATTGACCAGTAGCACTCGACCACGCCTACTTATTCCCTTTCTACATCATTCCTGTCGTTGTTGCTTCGCCTTGCCGTGCTGTAGCACTGTCTGCGGCTTCACACCTAGACAAAAATGATTTGGAATTGGAATTACTTGCCCAAGCCGCGCGCCACGCGGAATCCGCCCGCGTTGGACCGAAAATCTGGCGTAAACCACGCCCGGCTGCTGGCGCGCAAAGTAGCGGGTTCTCGCGCCCAGGCGCCCCCGCGCTGCACCCTTTTGTCCAAAGCCTGGCACGCCTTCACCCATGCGCTGCCGTCGGCAGGGGCACCGACATAGCTGGTGTGCTGGCAGTCCTGCACCCACTCCCAAACATTGCCGTGGACGTTGTACAAACCAAAGGGATTGGGGCTGAAGCTGCTGACAGGCACGGTTGCCTTGCGCCACACGCCTTTGTTGCTGCCGCGGTAATCGGCCGCCGTTGTGTCGTAGTTGGCTCGCTCGCTGTCAAGGGTGTCGCCCCACCAGAAAACCGTGGTGCTGCCGGCACGGGTGGCGTATTCACGCTCGGACTCGCTGAGCAAACGATAACTCTGGCGCGTTGTCTGGGTAAGCCACTGCGCATAGGCCTGGGCATCCGTCCAACTCACACAAACCACGGGATGGTCATCGGCCTGTGCAAAACCCACCTCGCGCCACTGGAACTCGCGGTGGTTGGTCCATTTGTCGCCGCCTCGGGCAAAGCAGCCGCCGCTTTGCTCGGCTTCGGTGCGGTAGTGCGTGGCGCGCACAAAGGCAGCAAACTGTCCCTTGGTCACGGCGTAGCGGCCGGCGGCAAAGCTGCGCACAGCGACTTTGTGCTGCGGCCCTTCGCTCGAATCGACGGCCTGGGCAAGGGCTGCTTTTTTAATGTCGCTCCCCATTACAAATTGCCCGGCCGGAATGATGACCAATTCTGGGCAGTCTGCACAGTCTTTGATATGTGCGTTGCCGTCAGTGCCGACGGTGGTCACTGCTGTCGGAAGGGCCACAGGCTCAGCCGGAACAGACGTCGGGGCAACCAAGCCCACACCGGATGTGGTGGTTTCGCCTTTGTCATATCCTGATTTTGGCTGTGACGCCCGTGGCGCACGTTGCGCCGCAGGCACGGAACTAGCAGGCTTGCGCGCCAACTGCGTGCCGAGCGGATCGTCCCCGCTGGCGACGGAGAGCACGAGATAACCTCCTGCTACAAGGACGACAGTAGCCAAGGCCCAGCGCTGCTGCAGCAGCATGTTCGCCAAAATGACCAATCCGACCGTCACCACGGTTGCGGCGGTCCAGTTGCCGCTCAACTTGTGCCAGAGATAGCCACAGAACAGCGACCCCGCAGTGATAGCAAACCACTTCAATCCTTCCATTGCATCACCTCACAATATTGCAGAATCAGTATCGCATGGACCTTCGGCCCCGCGGAGCCACTACCACTTCGGAATCGAATCGTCCTTCAGCTGACCACGCAGCTCGGCGTAATCGGGCACCACATTTCGCACGGTGTCCCAGAAATGCTTGCTGTGATCCATGACGCGCAGATGGCTTAGCTCGTGGACGACCACATAGTCGATCACGGCCGGGCGGAAATGCACTAAACGCCAGTTCAGCCGTATCGAACCGTCCGACTTGGCGCTTCCCCAACGGGTGCCTGCGTTGCTCAGGGTCAACTTGGTCCAGCGCACCTGTAACTGCGGCGCGAAGTGGTCCAGCCTTTGGAGAAAATGCTCGCGCGCTCGGCGCATCAGCCAGGCCTGCACTGCATCGCGGACTTGCTCGGGCGCAGCGGTCTTGGGCAGGCCTACGCGCAGGGCACGCGGCCCGGCTTCTTGTCGATCGCCCAGTTGCGCGACCACGGCTCCAAAACTGTGGCCGGGGTCCAGCACCACTTGGACGTAGTCACCCAACAGTGGCAGCACCACACCATCGCGCCAATCGACACGTGTTTCGTGCTGTCGCGCCTGGCGTTCGCGCGACTCGCCCAGTTTACGGGTGATCCATTGTGATTTTTCACGCAACGCGGCTTCCACTTCCACCACCGGTGTCCACTTGGGGGCACGCACAACCAAGCCGTCAGGCCCGATCACAAAGCCGATGGTGCGCCGCTTGGCACGCTGGAACAGGTATGCCACTGTGGCATCGCCCAAGCGCACCTCGCGGTTTGCGCGGGGGTGGGTGAAGGTGGCAGGCGCGATGGCCTGGCTAAGGGGTTGCGCTAACGAATGGCTTACGCCTGGCGCGAGCTGTGCGACCGGTGGCGGACTGGTAATTGCTACTATTTCAGGAGCGACCTGCACAGGTTCCACGAGGGCTGGCGCATCGAAAAGGTCCAAGGTGTATTGCAAAAACCCACGCAGGCTTCCCATAGCCGGGACCTTGGTTGCCACTAGCGGTAGGCCTCGGGATCGAGACGACGCATCTCGGCCTCAATCCAGTCTTCCACTTCCTGCATCAACTCTTTGTGGTGACGCCCAACGCTTGGGATAGGTTTGCCGATGGATACATCCACCACGCCCGGCGTCTTGATGAAGGCCTTGCGCGGCCAGCATTTGGCCGACGTCACTGCGATGGGAATAACCGGCGCGCCGGTTTGCACCGCCAGGCGCGTGCCGCTGGTCTCGTACACGCCCTTCTGGCCGCGCTCCATGCGCGTACCCTCGGGGAACATGATGATCCAGATGCCCTGCGCCAAGCATTCCTTGCCGCGGGCGACGACCTTCTTGAAGGCCTGGGTGCGCAGGCTGCGGTCGATGTGAATCATGTCCAGCAGGCCGATCGCCCACCCAAAGAAGGGCACATACAACAGCTCTTTCTTGAACACATAGGCCAGCGGATGTGGCATCAGCGCCGGCATCAAAAAGGTCTCCAGTGTGGACTGGTGTTTGACCAGCAACACCGCGGGGCTCTTCTCGCCGGTCGGCAAGTTCTCCATACCAATGACGCGGGTCTGAATGCCCAACAGCACGCGCGCACTGCCAATGCTGCTCAAGCCCAGCCACGCGGACGCGATGCGGTAGCGGTAGCTGCGGTCCAGGCCCAGCACGGCCACCAGGATGATGGCCAGCGTGTAGGGAATCACGGTTAGCACCAACCAGGCCATGTGGACAAGCGAACGCAGAAAGGACATGTTTTGCAAAATGGGCCTGTAGCCCTCGAGTTTATTGGTTATATAGCTATTAAATACATAGCGTTAAAGATCTGCAGCCTGCGAAGGGCGCACGTCCTGCATGACCAGGTACTCGACAAAGGCGGCCAGGTCTTCGTGCACGATGGTGTCCAGCGGATAGCCCTCAGGTAATTGGCGACCACGGTAGGCGGCGGCACTACCGGTCAACACCAAGTGCGGTTCGCAACCGGCGGCCACAGCCGACACCAGGTCGCGCTGCGCATCTCCCACTGCCGGCACGCCTTGCAATGCGATGCCATAGCGCTCGCCGATTTGCTCGAACAGACCGGGCTCGGGCTTGCGGCAACGGCAGCCCTCATCGGGCGCATGGGGGCAGTAGAAGACTGCATCCACTCGTCCGCCGACCGCCGCCAGCATGGTGTGCATCTTGGCGTGCATGGCATTCAGTGAAGCCACGTCGAACAGCCCCCTACCCAGGCCCGACTGGTTGGTCGCCACCACCACATGCCAGCCCGCGTGGTTGAGCCGTGCGATGGCCTCCAGCGCGCCGGGTAAGGGCCGCCACTCGGATGGAGACTTGACGAATTCCGCACTGTCTTCATTGATGGTGCCGTCGCGGTCGAGGATGACGAGTTTCATACCAAGCCTTAACTTAACGAGGTGAACGAACGGACTGCCGCCGAGCCGCCCCTAGGCAGGTTAGCCCCCCGGGGGGGCAGCGACCTGCGCAGCGGTGGAGCGTGCGGGCACAACACATCAACTTGCCAATTTTGAGAGGTCGGCAACGCGGTTCATCGCGACGTGCAGGCTTTTCAGCAGGCCCAGGCGGTTCAGGCGCAAGTCCAGCGCTTCGGCGTTGACCATGACGTCTTC
>JANXVI010000460.1 GCA_025351745.1 Rhodoferax sp. | reverse complement strand
TTTGCGCTAAGTACTGTGCATGCCTATGTTGTGCAATGAGGCAATTGGCCTCGTTTCACAACAGGAGCACAGCCATGCAATCACCCAACCATCCGGTCTCGCCCTTGCGCCTACGCATGCTCGAAGACATGCGCATGCGCCAACTCGCGCCCAAGACCCAGGCCGCCTATATTCGCGCCGTCTACAAGCTTGCAGCATTCACCAAGCAGTCACCCGATACCACCAGTGCCGAAGACCTGCGCCGGTTCCAGCTGCACATGGTGGACGCCGGCACGTCCCCCATCACGCTCAACGCCACCATCACAGGGTTGACGTTCTTCTTTGACGTCACACTGGGCCGCGCCGACGTGATGGCCAGGATGCAATCGGTTCGCGTGCCCCAGAAACTACCGGTGGTCTTGAGCCGCGAGGAAGTCGCCAGACTTCTGGGTGCGGTGGGCCACATCAAGCACCAGACTGCGCTATCGGTGGCCTACGGCACCGGACTGCGTGTCAGCGAAGTAGTGGCGCTCAAAGTAACGGACATCGACAGCGAGCGCATGACGCTGCGCGTGGAACAGGGCAAAGGCAGCAAGGACCGCTACGCCATGCTCTCGCCCATATTGCTGGAGCGCCTGCGGGTCTGGTGGCGTGTGGCACGCGCCCAGGGCAAGATGCTCGACGGGGGTTGGTTGTTCCCAGGGAGGGACCCCATCGAGGCGTTGACCGCCAGGCAACTCAACCGCGCCATCCATGAGGCCGCGACACTGGCTCACATCGACAAGCGCGTCTCCATGCACACCTTGCGCCACAGCTTTGCCACCCATTTGCTGGAGCAGAAGGTCGATATCCGTGTGATCCAGGTGATGCTGGGCCACAAGAAGCTGGAGACAACCTCCAAGTATGTCCAGGTAGCCACCGACATCCTGCGTGAAGTGCTGTCGCCATTGGAAACACTGCAACCTGCATAGGCCACCTCCATGGGACCTGGTGCCCTGGAGGTTGCGGACATCTTTCGCGCCCATGGGCCAGCCTTTCCAGTAGCTCAACGCTCGCATCTGAGCATGGGCCAGCTCAAGGTCATGTCAGCTATCGAACAGTGCCGCACCGCGGCACTGGGGGGACACGTGCTGCGCTGCCCAGCCTGTGCACACGATCAGGTGTCCTACAACTCGTGCCGCAACCGGCATTGCCCCAAGTGCCAGGCCGTTGCCGCCAAGCGCTGGTTGGAGGCCAGGCAGGCTGATCTCCTGCCAGTGGACTACTACCACGTGGTCTTCACGCTACCGGCTCCTATCAGTGACCTCGCCTATTACAACAAGGCCGTGATTTATGGCCTGCTGTTTGAGATCGCTGCTGAGACACTGACCACCATTGCTGCCGACCCCAAGCACTTGGGCGCACAGGTCGGGGCCACACTGGTGCTGCATACCTGGGGTTCGGCACTGACGCACCATCCCCATGTGCACGGGATCGTGCCCGGTGGGGGTTTGTCCTTGGACGGCCAGCGCTGGGTGTCCTGCAAGCCGGGCTTCTTCCTGTCGGTGCGGGTGCTCTCGCGTTTGTTTCGGCGTCGGTTTATTGAAGCGTTGGCACAAGCGCATAGCCTGGGCAAGTTGCAGTTCTTTGGTGACAGTGCGGGCCTTGCCGATCCACAAGCCTTTGCGCAGTGGCTGGCGCCACTGCGCACCTGTGAATGGGTGGTGTACGCCAAGCGCCCGTTTGCCGGGCCTGCAGCCGTGCTGGCCTATCTGTCGCGCTACACGCACCGAGTGGCGATTGCCAATTCCCGTTTAGTGGCGCTGGACGAGCGTGGCGTGACCTTCAGATGGAAGGACTACCGGGACAAGGGCGACCCGGACAGGCCACGCCACAAGACAATGACCTTGAGTGCCAATGAGTTCATGCGCCGTTTCTTGTTGCATGTACTGCCCTGGGGGTTTCACCGCATCCGCCACTTTGGGCTGATCGCCAACCATGGGCGCACAGAGAAGCTCGCCCGCGCGCGGGAACTGCTCGGCGTGGTGCCTTTGGTCGCCGCCACAGAAGCTTCTCAGGCTGGCGTTGAAACTGAGACTGAAGTGAACGCGGTTCGCCCGACCTTTGTTTGCGCGCACTGTGGTGCGGCCATGGTCATTCTGGAGACCTTGGTGCGGGGCCAGGGCATTCGCGCGCCACCACCAACGCAGGTGCCACCCTGATGGCCGGCACAAGCATCACTGGGGTCAATTGCCGGTTGGCTGTGTATCCAGCGCAGTCGGCGGGGACGGGTGTTGCCGTACGGTGCAAAAGTGCTCTGCATTGGCCTGCACTCAGACCGCGTATTGGGCTTCTAACCCACCGGTTCGAGGATCTGAACCTGGTGTGCCAGCAATGGGGGGGTACCCTTGCTGGTTCTAGCTGCGTTTCTTCGCATCCAATCGACATAGTCTTGTAGCGCCATCAACCAGTATTGGTGCTCGACGCGGTTTCCTCCCCCGAGGCTTGTACGACGCCCACCCTTCATTGGTGATCGTGGCGTCATTGGCACGCCAGCACGGGCGGGCATCCTACAAACCTAAACTAGTCCGTCACTTTGGACCAGGAACAGTCATTCGCCAATGCCTGGTTTCAGGAATCAGATTGGGTTTGTTCAGCGCCACTGGTTTCCGACCGCAATACGGGCGTAAGTCGATAGGAGGAAAAAGTTCTGTCCCGTGTTACCTTCACGGTGGAAGATCGCTGAATTAGCTATATATGTTGCAACGATATGAGGACCTAGCTAGGGCGCATTCGGTCCAACATCTCCGATCAATGGGCAATACGAAATTTTGACACAAACTGTATTTATATACAGTATTATATCGCTTCGAGGAGGAAGCGCCTAATGATCGACCTCTCTTTACTGTCAATCGAACGCATCATCGTCCACCACATCCCGTCGCGCGCTGTCGACAAAAGTTTTGTAGCGCCGAAATGCGCGACTACGCTCGTAACTCTCACCAAACCGGGCTTGGACATGTTTGCAAAGCGAATCAGCCAGGCGCTTGGTCATCACTCCCAGGGCGTTCAAGCTCAATTCCACAACACCGAGCCGCAGAGTTTCTTCGCAAATTCAGTGGACCTGTTGGAGGGAGATGATACGCAGTTCATCACGAGTTCTGCCTTGGTGGCGAATGACCTAACGAGGGCTCAACAGTCCAAGAACCTAGCAGCCAGCAAGCTGATAGTCATCTCAGGCCGAACTTCCAAAAAGCAGATGCCGTTCTCTGCAGTCGTCAAATCAGAGCTACAGGATGGATTGACTGAAAAGTCGAGCAACGGAAAGACCGTCGTTGACTATCTGACTGACATTTTCTTTGCGGAGAGCCACAAGCTATACAAAATAGGCTTTGTTCAGAAGACTAGCAATCTGGGTACCAAGACATCGCCTGAGCACTTCGCTGTACACCTGTTTGATCACCTGATGACCGGAACGGAGACCAGAAGCGCGGCGTTCTACTTCTACTCGGACTTTCTGGGGGCTGACGTTGCCGCGTCGGATCGCCATAGAACGAAGGAGTTTTTCGAAAAGACTAGTGAATTCTTGCAAGCTCAGAATATGAGTTCTGCGGCCAAAATTGCACATGGTGAAGCTTTGCGCGCCGAACTGCGCAGTAACAAGCAGACTATCAGCGTCAAAGGTTTTTCTGACGATCATTTGGAGCCTGCGCTCCAAGTTAAATACATCGCGTTTATGGCGAAGGCCAACATTAGTACACACGCGATCACTAAAGACACTGAGTACATCAAGTCTAGATTGAAGCGCCGACAGAAGATCGTTTTCACTAGTGGGGTCATGATCACCACACCTGCCGACAAAATTGCTCTCGTCTCTTTCGAGGCACCGGCCGATGGCTCGACGATTGTGAAAATCAGCGGAATAGTTGAGAGTCAAGAATGAAAATTTCCCGTGACCAGTTTCTAGCAGAGGTTCGCGCTAGCGCACCTCTGCTAGAGCTATGGGCGCGCGAGTCTGTGAAGTTGATTTCCGACATGGTTGAAGCCGAGATCGGGCCGGATCGCTTTAAGGGCTTCTTTAAGATTGAGCCAAGCTGCCGCCTGAAAACCGAAGAGTCTGCCCTAAGGAAGTTTGATCGGTGGGGTTCACTAGATTCAGCAATGGAAATACATGACCTCGTGGGGGCAAGATTTGTAGTGTTGTTGCGAACGGACTTGCAAGTTATCGAGGAAGTCATAAAGGGGTTTTCCGGTTGGAGTACTGCCGGCGTACGACACTTCCAAGATGCCGTCGATGATGACCCGGAGATCTTCGACTATCAATCTATTCACCTGGTCATAAAGGGGAGCCGCGGCGCGACTATCAATGGGCACGTTCTTAGCGACGACGTGACTTGCGAGATCCAAATTCGCACGATACTGCAGCATGCTTATGCGGAGCTGTGCCACGACAAGATCTACAAAAACTTTCGCTTCATTCCGCAGAGCGCAAAACGTCTCGTTGCCCGCTCGATGGCCTTGATGGAAACGACTGATTCGATATTTTGCGAAACGGCGGAACAGCTAGAAGAGGTTGCAGCTGACCGAAATAAATGGCTGGAATATCTCTCGGAGGTGTACGGCGATGCTACTCATCGCAGTGTCTCTTCGGGGGAACTTGTGTGCCCGATCATTTTCGATAAATTTCAACACCTTTTAGAAAACGTCATGATGAGTGACGTCGGCGCTGCAGTAAGCGCTCCCGGCATTCGATCACGAATTGTGGATCGACTTGATGATAGGCTGTTCGGGAGCCCAGGCTGCGTGCTTACGTATTGGCTCGTACAAAATCACTTCATCGAGACGAAGCGTGCGTGGCCTGACCAATCTCTATCGCCCGGACTGCAGCTCGTATGCGCGGATCTTGGCATTTCCTACGATTAAATAACCATGACAATCCCAAACTCCACAAAGTATCAACCCCCAGCGACCGAAGCGGAGCTTGTGATCGCATGGTTGAGGCGTGCACGCGAATCACAATTTTCTCACTATGGAGCAGCGAAGCGCTTGGGAAACTATGGGAGGGTCTTCGGTGTCCCGGTGATCATCATTACTGCGATAGTGGGTGCCTCGGCGTTCGCGTCGATACTCTCTCAAACAGTCCCACTATGCGCAAAGCTGATTGTGGGACTTTGCAGCCTAGCAGCGACGGTGCTCTCTAGTCTCCAAACTTTCTTTAAGTTTTCAGTGCGTTCGGAGAAGCACAGAATCTTTGCGGCCAAGTTTGGCTCGATCCGACGTGAGCTTGAGGTGCTTCATGTCCAGGCCCAGGTCAAGGCTACCGAGTTGACTGCAGTCCGTGCGAAGCTCGACAAATTGGCAGAAGAAGCGCCTGACGTCGAGGCAGCAGTTTTCTCGCGCAAGAAAGCGAAGCAAGACGACGAGCTTAACCAGTAGTCGTTTCGACACCCTGCACCCAGGCGGCCGATCAGGCGGTGTCCACAGTCTCTGCAACTCGGACACTATTCCTACTTGTCTATTGGGCGATTATGAAACGTCTGCTACCAGGCCATCATTCTGAATGGCTCTGATAAATTTCAAGTGGGTTGCCCAGCATGAGGGTTGATTGCGTGGAAGTCGAGTTTTCCTGCGATCAGGAAGATGACCGTCCTGATAGTTGCGAGGCGGGTGAACCCGCGCGCACGGCGCTTGGAGGCCTGGAACAGTCCGTTGATG
>JANXVI010000390.1 GCA_025351745.1 Rhodoferax sp. | reverse complement strand
TGCACATGGTGAAGAAGGGGCAGTTGCACTGCCCCGGTGGGCACGCCATGTCCGCAGCGCAGAAATTCTACAGCCTTGCGTTCTGATTTTCAACGCGCCACGCGGCTTTGTTGGGCCGGTAAACGTTATTGCGACAGTACCTTCAGATTTGCGGGGACACTTCTCTTTCTGATTGCCAGTGCGCCACGCGTCTTTCTTGGGCCGGTCAACGCCGTTGGGACACAACCGCCTATCGCATATGCTTGTCATGCGGTGCACGCAGACACCCGAAAGCGCGTGCTACTCGAGCTATTGCGTCGAGCCATTGAACGCCGCGCTGAGGGCCTCATCTTTGCGATGCCACCACCCGCCTCCCAGGGCCTGGAACAGGGCAGCGGTATCGCCCAAGCGGGTAGCCTGAGCCTGCGCTAGACCCAATTGCGCCTGTCGATTGGTTTGCTCGGCACTGATCAAGGCCAGACGATCCAAATAGCCAAGAGCATGCTGACGCTGCGTCAATTCCAGAGCCTTTTGCGCCGCTGCCGCCAAGGCGGCGCTGTTTTGCAGCGCTTGCGCGTCAATGTAAACAGCCTGGAGGCTGTCAGCAACGTTTTGAAACGCAGCAATCACCGTTGACCGGTAGTTGCCAGCCGCTTGGCGCATGGCCTCTTGTGCCGCAAGCTCACGGTGCTTCAAGGTGCCACCGTCGAACAATGTCTGACTCACACCAAGTGTGAGGTTAAAGAAAGCGCCACTGTCCCAGAACATTTGCCCAAAATTGCTAGCCGCCCCGCCAGCATTTGCACTGATCGCAAACTGTGGCAACCGCGCAGCTCGCGCAACCCCTATCTGCGCGCTGGCTGCATGCAACTGCTCTTCCGCAGCCCGCACGTCCGGCCTCTGCTCCACCAATTGCGATGGCAGGCTTAGCGGCAGTTCCTGCGGCAAATGCAAGCTATCGAGCGAAAACGCTGCTATTTCGGTATCTTGCGCGGCCCCACTTAGCGCGCGCAACAGGTTGCGGTTTTGCTCGAACTGTTTGGTTAACGGCGAAAGTAACGCTTGGGCTTGCGCTAGACTGCTTTCCTGATTGGCCAGGTCCAGGCGCGAAGCATAGCCTGCTGTGAGCTGACGGCGAGTCACATCAACAGCCATCGTCGCGGCAGCTACCATGCCTCGCGTTAGCGCAAGCTGCTGGCGCAACATGGCATCCTGGATCGCAGCGGCAACAATGTTCGATGCCAGGGTAAGGTACGTGGCCTCCAACTGAAACCGTTGCGACGTCGCCTGTGCTTGGAGAGCCTCCAATTGCCGTCGGTTGCCACCAAACACGTCGGGCGTGTAGCCAACGGTTAGCTGCGCCGTGTGAAAGTTGTAGATCACCGGCGCGTTGAACGGGGCAGTGCCGCCATCACTTGCGGGTGTGCCTTGCCCGGTGCTGATAACCGAGCCGTCACCCTGGATGCCGGGCGAGCTACCCCCTTGGTTGCCGGCCAACTTGGTCCGTGCAAAGTTGTAACTGGGCTGAACCGTTGGGAAAAAGAAGCCTTGTTGTGCGTAGACATTTTCCTGCGCCATGCGCAAGGCCGCCTGCGCAGACTCCAAGCTCGGGTTGGCAGCGAACGACTTGGCAATCAGTTCATTCAGTGCCGGCGATTGAAATAGCTGCCACCAGTCGGCCTGAATGTCCTTTTCTACAACCAACCGCTGCGCAGCACCACCTATGACGACGGATCCCACTGTTTGCTGCGGCAATGCCTGTGCAGAATACCCACCCGACTTCGGCAACTCTGGTCGAACATAGTCGGGGCCGACCGCACAAGCTGCCAGTACGACAATCGCTGGGACGACGCATCCTAACCGCAAGACCGGTGTAGAAAAAGATAGTTTCATGAGTGCTCCAGGCCTGCCACTCGGTCGGCCAGTGGGTCCAACTCTTTGGCAGGTTCGGTATCTGAGAAATTTCCAAACAGCGCCATCGCAACGGGAAGAATCAGTAGCGTGAACAGAGTACCGGTCACAATGCCCCCCACAATGACGCAGGCAAACGGCCGTTGCGTTTCGCTGCCAATGCCATGCGACAAGGCGGCCGGGAGGAGTCCCAGGCCTGCCATAAGCGCCGTCATCAAAATGGGACGCAAGCGCACCGTAGCCCCATGCACGACCGCGTGCACCACTTGGGAACCTTGACGCACACGCATCATGACTTCTTCGGCCATGATGACGCCGTTCTGGACCGAAATACCAGCCACCGCAATGAAGCCGACCGCCGCCGACACTGACAGATGCAGCCCCGCAAGGCCTAGCGCAGCCAGGCCTCCAATCAGCGTGAATGGCACCATGGCCAGCACCAAGCTGGCCATGCGCACCGAACGGAAGGCCCAGAACAGCAGCGAGAAAATGAGGAGCACGGTTAAGGGAATGACGACGGCCAGCCGCTGCGTTGCCCGTTGGGAGTTTTCAAATTGGCCGCCCCAGGTCAGCTCATATCCGGTCGGCAGCACAACCTGTTCTGCCACCGTACGTTGTGCCTCTTCAACAAAGCTACCCTGGTCGCGACCTAGTAAGTTGACCTTCACGATAACCGTGCGAGACCCAGCTTCGCGCAAAATGCGCGAGGCCCCCTGGCGGATTTCGATGTTGGCAACCTGCCCCAGCGAAACGGTGCCGGGTCCGTTGCCAACCTGGGAGCCGGGAATAGGCAGTTGCAGTCCTGCAATCGCATCAACACTGTTGCGGTACTTTTCGCCAACGCGCACTACCACGTCAAACCGCTTGTCTGCCTCAAAGAAGCCTGCAACCGATGCGCCTGACATGGCTTCATTGATCAGTGTATTGACATCGTTGATGGCAATGCCGTAGCGTGCCATGCGCGCCCGGTCCGGCGTTACTACCACCTCAGACTGGCCACCAATACGAGTTGTGTCCACGTCACTGGCGCCACGGATGAGTTGTATGACATTTGCCACCTGGTTTGCCTTTTGCTCCAAAATGTCCAGGTTGTTGCCGCTTATTTTGGCCACAATCTCACCGCGAAAGCCAGACAGGGACTCTTCTACGTTATCCTGAATAACCTGCGAGAAGTTGGTCGTGACGCCAGGAATGGCGGACAGTTGGGCGGACATGTCGGCTATCAAATCTTCCTTGCTACCAAAGCGCCATTGGTTGCGCGGCTGCAAATCGACCAGCGTTTCTAGGTTGTTCGGGCCTTTGGGGTCCGAACCGTCGTCTGGACGGCCGGCCTGGCTTATGACGTGCGCCACTTCTGGGTAGGCTAACAGCTTGGTTCGCATAACGCGCTCGACATTCTTTGTCATATCGAGTGATGCCGATGTGGGCAGTGTAATGGTCAGCCAGATATTCCCCTCGTCGAGTTTGGGCAAGAATTCGCTGCCCAGCCGGGGCGCCAGCAGCAGGGCCAGCACCACAGGTATGGCAGACAGCCACAGGCTGGCTCTGGCATGCTTCATCGTGAAGCCTAGCAAACGGCGATAGCGTGCCTGCAGTTTTTCGAGCCACGGCTTGTGTTTCTCCGCCAGCGAACGGCGTTGCACGACAAACGACAATAGAGCCGGCACCAAGGTAAAGGTCAGCAGCACGGCCCCAAGCAACGCAAAGCTCAAGGTCAGCGCCACTGGTGTGAATATCTTTCCCTCCACCCGCTGGAAAGTGAAAATGGGCACGAAGGCCAGAATGATGATGGCCTTCGAGAACAATACTGGGTGCGACAAATCCCCCATCGTGCGGTGCAGAACGTTGAGTCGAAACTTGCTTGCCTCGAACGGTGTGGCATCTGCTGCAGCCTTCATTGCCAAACGTACCATCAAGGCCTCGACGATCACCACCGCACTGTCGATGATGATGCCAAAGTCGACCGCCCCCAGTGAGATCAGGTTGGCAGAAACATTGCGGGCGTGCATCAGGATAAAGGCAAACAACAATGCCAGCGGGATGACCGTTGCCACAATCATGGCAGCGCGCCAACTGGACAGGAAAATCACCAGCACGGTGATCACTAGCACCGCACCAATCACCAGATTCTCCGCAACGGTGGAGACCGTGTGCCGCACCAATTCGGTACGGTCATAGATAGGCACGATCTTGACCCCCTTGGGGAGACGCGTCTGAAGCTGAGCGATGCGCTGCTTGAGTTCCGCATTGATCTTGGCAGGGTTACCGCCCTTGGTCATGGAGACAATGCCTTCGACGATGCTGTCGCGTTTGTCAACGCCGACAATGCCAAATCGGGGCCGCTCCCCAACTTTGATGGTTGCAACATCACCCACTGTGATTGAGCGGCCTTGGCGGGCGGCCACCGTCACATTGCGAATGTCATCCAGATTCTTGAACAGGCCCGCCGAGCGAACTACGAACGACGCATCGCCCTGCTTCAGCAGTCCGCCACCCGCGCTGCCAGTGCCATTGCCGACCGCCAGGGAAAGTTGATCCAATGTGACTTGGTATTTGCGCAAAGCTAGCAAATCAACATCCACCCGGTATTCCTTAATGGCGCCACCGAAGCTATTTACGTCGGCAACACCCGGCGTCATCCGCAAGGCCGGCCGTATGGTCCAGTCCTGCAGGGTTCGTATCTCCGTATCGGAAAGCCCTGGGGCATCGATGGTATAGCGGTAAACCTCGCCCACGGCCGTTGACAATGGTGCTAGCTGCGGCTGTACATTTGTGGGCAAACTGACTGTCGTCAACTTTTCTGTAACCTGCTGGCGCGCAAAGTAGTCGTCTGTGCCGTCCGCAAAGGTCAAGGTGATGATGGACAGGCCGGTCATGGTCACCGAGCGAACATTTAACAAACTTGGGATGCCCGAGACCTCGCGTTCGATAGGCAAGGTGACCGAGCGCTCCATGTCCTCAGGCGCGGTCCCGGGCTGTTGCGAAATGACACGGACCTGCACATCTTGCACGTCTGGAAACGCCTCAATTGGCAAATTCGAGAGGGCGTAGCTGCCATAGCCGACGAGCGCCGCCACGAGCACTAGAACGAAGACGCGTTGCGTCAGCGCAAAAACAATCAGACGATCAATCATGGCTTGTCGTCCGCACGTGAGCCCATTTCTGCATCCAGTAGCAGCGCTCCAGTTACAACCACCTGCTCGCCACCCTTCAAGCCTTCACCGACGAAGCTGAAGTCGCTGCCTTGGGTCATCAGTTTGACCTGACGACGTTGGAACTCGCCAGGCCCAATCTGAACAAAAACATAGGAGTAGATGCCGCGGTTGACGATGGCGCTGTTAGGAACGCTAACACCCGTGCCGCTGTTTTGCTGCAGCGTGGCCCGCACAAACATCTCCGGCAGCAGCTTCTTTTCTGCATTGTTCAACTTGGCACGCAGCAGGACACGGCGACTGTTGGGGTCGACCGTCTGGCCCAACTGAGCAATGCTCGCGTTGAATGTTTCACCTGGATAGGCATCGCTCTCCACCGCAAGCGCACCACCTACCTTCACACGACCTAGGAAGCTCTCTGGCAAATCTACCAACAGCCACAGCTGTTTGGGGTTGGTTACCACGAAAAGGGGCGATGCCATGCCAGGGCTAACTTCGAGACCTGGTGTGGCGTTGCGCTCGGTTATCACGCCGGAAATGGGGCTCGTTAGGCCTAGCCGTTGCCCCTGCACCGATTGGCCAAACGGGTTCATGTTTTTCAAACGCAACGAAGCCCGGGCAGTCTCCGCCTGCGCTTGGGCCCAGTCAGCTTGGGCTGCTTCCACGTCCTTGGCCGCAATCCCCTCGCCGGCCACCAAGGCCTTTGCGCGCTCGACAACCAAGCGCTTGCGCTCCTCATCGGCTTTGGCCTTGCCAACATCCGCTGCTGCGGCACCAAAGTCTGGCGAATCAATGTCTGCCAGCACCTGCCCCGCTTTGACCACGTCGCCGGGTGAAGCCTTCAAAGCGACGATGCGGCCCGACAGGTTGACTGCAACACGTGCTGTGACATCTTCGTCGTATACGATCCGCGCGCTCAAAGGCTCTCCCAATGGGACAGGTGACGCCGACAATAGGCGCGCCTGAATCATCGCGAGTTGTGGCGCGGACTCTGGGTAACGCAGGCTGCGCCGCGTGCTATCCGACACCGGCGCACTGGGCGGCACACTGGGCGGCGCATTGGGGCGGTCAGCCATGTTCGCGATTCGTGCCCCGTTGATCCAGAATGCCAGTGCAGCCAACAGCAACAGCGCGAGAATTGTGAGACCTACCCAAGTGTTTTTCAATTTCATATCTATTTCAGCCCAAATGGTGCTCGCTGCCGTACTACAAACGAAGGGCCGATGGTACTGAGCGAAGCTTGCAATCAGCTATCAGCGGTCAGAATTAGAGTTAAAGATCACTCGCACGTTTAGAGCGAGAATGGCGGCGCCCTGCCTTGACATATTTTTGAAACAATCCCGCCCATGCAGCTCATCCTGGTCGAAGACGATGTGACCATCGCGCGCGAATTGACCTTGCGCTGGCAAGCTCGACGCTGGCTCGTACGCGTCTGTAAAACCTTGGCGCAGGCCAGCCAGGCGTTGGACGACGCTGGCGCGGATTTGATCGTGCTGGACTTGCATCTGCCAGATGGCGACGGCCTGGTCTGGCTGGAACGCGTGCGGCAGCACGACAGGCGGACCCCGGTACTGATACTGACCGCGCGCGATCAAGTAGCAGACCGCATTGTCGGTTTGCGAAGCGGTGCAGACGACTACTTGGTGAAGCCCTTCGCACCGGATGAACTAGATGCCCGGTTAGAAGCGTTGCTGCGTAGGGCTGGCAACGGCAAGGTCACCGGGGAAGGTTTGCAATGGGGAAACCTGGTTTGGCTGCCCAACGAAGGCCGCGCCATGGTGCAAGGCAAAACGCTGGACCTGTTGCCCCGCGAGTTTGAAGTGTTAGGCCTGCTGGTACGTTACGCGCCACGGCTGGTCTCCAAGCGCGCGCTGATTGACGCACTAGCAGCCAGCAACCTGGAAGTGGGAGATAGCGCGGTGGAAGTGTATATTTCCCGGGTTCGGCGCAAACTTGCCGATTCAACTGTCGGAATTCAAACTGTGCGCGGATTCGGCTATCGCCTACGCAGCGTTGTGGCACTGGACCAGCAATCGGGTGCTGAATTGTGAAGAGCAGCCGAGTGCGCCGACTGCGGCAGGATCTCAGCCTGCGCCTGATGCTGCCCGTTCTGGCAGTGGTCGTTTTCACAGCCTTGCTGGGTGTTTTTGGTGCCCAACACCACGTGGATACGATATTTGACAGTTGGTTGCTGGACGCCGCACGGTCGTTGGCGGCACAGGTCCACTTCATTGGCCACCACGCGCAGGTCAACCTTTCAGCACAGAGTGAGGCATTGCTGACCTATGACGTGGTCGACAGCACGTCGTTTGAAGTGTTGGAAGGCCAACAGTTCCTGCTGGGAAACCCGGGAATCCCGCAATCAGGCCAGCGCGAAAAGTCCTATGGTCCTGGCGAAAGTGCTTATGACGCTCGCTATGGCGGGCACGATGTGCGCGTGGTCCAGGTGGAGGTCAAGGGGCCCAATGGCGCAGTCGCCAAGGTTCTGGTGGCAGAGACCTTGATCAAACGGGGCCGCGCGCGCACCGACCTGTTGTGGACCATGGCGCCTGCAGCGATACTGGTGTTGCTGGCGGCATACATCGTGGGCTCGGCGGTACGGCGCACCATTGGCACATTGGAGCGCATCGCGACAGGTTGGAACCAACAGTCGCATGCTTCATTGCAACCGGTTCTGCTAGACGATGTACCGGATGAATTAATGTTATTCGCATCGGCGCTTAACGATCTCTTGGAGCGCGTGCGTGCCATGCTGGAACGAGAACGACAATTCGCAGCCACGGTGGCACATCAGCTACGTACGCCGTTGGCAGGATTACGACTTGGTATGGCAAGGGCTGCACAGGCTACAGATGTGGCCAGCATGCGACTGGTACTCAACGAACTGGGCGATACCACGCAGCGTACAGCCCGCTTGGTGCAGCAGCTACTGCTGCTCAGCCGCCTGGACCCCGAGGTCAAGGCCGGAATGCACCTTGCTCCGGTCGCGGTCGCAAAGCTCGTAGAGGAAATTGGCGAAACCTACCTAGAAGCCGCTCTCCAAAAGGGTGTTGAAATTGAACTCGAATCCACCACGTCAACGGACTTTGTCCAGGGCGTACCCGAACTCCTGGGTGAGGCCCTGGGAAATCTGATTGACAATGCGATACGCTATACCCCGACCGGGGGTCGCATCCTGATCTCAATCGCGACGTCACCAACGCGCATCAGTGTGTCAGACTCAGGGCCAGGCATACCCCAAGACGAGCGCGAGACCGTGGTACAACGTTTTGTGCGGGGTAGCACTTCACGCGGTGAAGGCACAGGCCTTGGCTTTGCCATCGTGAAGGAAATTGTTATGCTGCATAATGCCACTCTATCCATCGGCACCGGAGACTTAGGTGGTGCCTGCGTGACAATAGAGTTCGAGGCCGGGCAAACAGGCTAGCTCGCCTCCAGAGTTGAAAATTCGCAAACAAATTCTCCGCACGTTAGTTTCGGTCGGCAAGGTTTTTGTCATTACAAGCCATCGGCGGCGTCAATAGAGACGACTGCGTAGGGGACACCTAACAGTCGAAGTGCCTCAAAACTCTGACATTTTGAAACTCGCAAATCTTATTGTCGGCCTCGGTCTCATCCAAGGGGACGGAAGTGTGCGGTTGCATTGTCCGGACTTCCGACCCTTTTGTGCAGCAATCAAATGCTGTGGCCCGGACCTCTGGGTACCGCGCAAAAGGGCTCAGGAGCGCCCGTACGGATGAAAGTTCTGGCAGCTTATTTGCTGCAAGCTTTGCCATGGTCGGCGTGGCTTCCCTTAGCCTTTGCATCAGCTTCCGTCATGTATTCGCCGACTTTAGTCTTGCCATAGAACTTAGTTCCTTCGCAGTGATACACCTTGGATTTGGTGTTCACCCACACT
>JANXVI010000378.1 GCA_025351745.1 Rhodoferax sp. | reverse complement strand
GGGCACGCTTTTGTTCGCCATGGCGGGCATATTTGCGTTCAAGAACCTCTCTGTTGAGGCCTTTCCCGATGTAACCGACACGCAAGTTACTGTGATTGCGCTATTTCCAGGCCGCGCAGCGGAAGAGGTAGAAAAACAGGTCACGCTGCCAATCGAGTCAGCCCTATCAGGGCTGCCTAACTCTATTCGCCTGTTCTCGCACACCCAATTTGGCCTGAGCTATACCGTTGTCACCTATGACGACAATGCTAACGTGCAGAGCGTGCGCCAGCAAGTCAGTGAGCGCCTCAGCGGTGTGGACTTGCCACTAGGAGTGCAAGCAAGCATTGCACCAAATTCGACCCCGGTAGGCGAGGTCATGCGCTATCGGGTGCGCGGAGACGGTAAGACCACCACGGAATTGCGCACATTGGAGGATTGGGTGATTGAACGGGGCTTGCGCCAAGTACCGGGGGTGGCCGACGTCGTCGCAATGGGTGGTTTCATCAAGCAATATGAGGTGCAGCCAGATCTGGATAAATTGCGCGCTTACAAACTCACATTTCAGAACCTTCTCGACGCCTTGGGGCGTGGCAACTCAAATGCAGGCGGTAGTTACGTCGCCCAGGGCGCGCAGCAGTATGCTATCCGCGGGATAGGGCTTTTGGGTTCTGCAGACGATATAGGCCGCATAGTTGTTTCGGCTCGCGGCAGTACGCCCATCTTGATACGCGATATTGCAAAGGTTCAAATTGGCGCTGTGCCACCGCTTGGAACGGTAGGCCAAGACGAAGATGACGATGTCATCACCGGTATCGTAGTCATGCGAAAAGGGGAAAACCCCAGCGCTGTGCTCAAGGGTGTCAAGGACAAGATCGCAGCTCTCAACGCCGGCGGTTTGCCATCCGGTGTCCAAATTGTGCCCTTCTATGACCGTACTTGGCTGATGGACAAAACGCTCTCTACAGTGTTCCGAAATTTGGTAGAGGGCGCGCTGCTTGTGTCCTTGGTTTTGTATGTGTTCTTATCCAACTTACGAGCAAGCCTAGCTGTCGTCGTCGTCATTCCGCTTGCACTGTTGGCCACGTTCCTTGGGCTAAAGATCATGGGTGTTCCAGCAAATTTGCTGTCACTCGGCGCAATGGACTTCGGCATCATCGTTGATGGAGCCGTCATTGTTATTGAGAACATCATGCACAGGTTGGCCGAAAAAGGTGAGGGGATGGAGGATGGGGAGCGGCGTGAAACCATCATCAATGCGGCCAACGAAGTGGGGCGCCCCACCCTGTTTTCCATGCTGATCATTATTGCGGCGCACATCCCAATCTTCGCCTTGCAACGCCATGAAGGGAGAATTTTCCAGCCCATGGCGCTATCGGTTACTACTGCGTTAGTTGGCTCGTTGATTTTTTCACTGACCTTAGTCCCTCTGCTTGCCTACTGGATGCTACGCCGAAAGGTCCCGCATGGTGACAACCGAATAGTCTCTCTCAGCAAAAGGCTTTACGCGCCTGTACTTGTATGGGCGATGGAGAATCGCCGCACGGTCGTGGGCATTGCGTTGTGCGCATTTAGCCTGGGCTTGGTCGCGGCCGCACGGCTGGGCTCCGAGTTTTTGCCCGAGCTGAACGAAGGTACGATTTGGGTAAACCTCAGCCTCCCTTCCAGCGTTTCCAACGGAGAAGCAGCCCGAATAATGCATAAGGTTCGGCGCGCCCTACTTTCCGTGCCCGAGGTCACAACAGCCGTGTCCAAAGCGGGACAGCCAGAAGACGGGACGGATCCGAAAACCATAAGCATGTCAGAGACATTCGTCGGGGTAAAGCCTCAAGACGAATGGCGCAAAGGCCTGACGCGTGAACAGCTCATTGACGAAATGGACCAGGCTGTTTCCGCCATCCCGGGTATGGAGCCATCGTTCTCACAGCCTATTCGGGATAACGTCTTGGAGTCCATTTCTCAGATCGATGGTCAGATTGTCATAAAAGTTGCTGGCGATGACTTAGTCGAGCTTCGGCGCATTACTGAGTCCATTCTTAGGGAAATTAAACAGGTGCCAGGGGTCTACCGAGCAGAAATCGATCGATTAGGAGATTTGCCACAGTTGGTCATTGACATCGACCGCGACCGCGCAGCTCGTTATGGACTTAACGTCGGCGATGTGCAAGACGTCATCGAGTCCGCGCTGGCAGGCAAGGCGACTACCAGCCTGTGGGAGGGCGAACGCCGTTTTGCAATCGCCGTTCGTCTACCCTCAGATCGGCGCACCATTGAGAATCTGCCGAGCACTCCTATAGCGACACCAGACGGCGGCTTTACACAGCTTGCCAATGTGGCGAATATTCGCAAGACTAGTGGCGCCATGGACATTGCGCGTGAAGCCGGAAGACGCACTATGGCGATAGGCATATTCATCAAGGACCGAGACATGGGCTCGGTTGTTAAGGACATGCAGGCACGCGTAACTCAAAACATCAAATTGCCTCCCACCTACGCGGTAGGTTGGTCGGGTGAGTTTGAGAACCAAGAACGAGCCATGGCTCGCTTGGCTGTGGTGGTGCCAATTTCGCTTTTGCTGATATTTGTCCTGCTATTCGACGCCTTCAAGTCATTTAAACGGGCTGCGCTAATTCTGCTCAATGTTCCTCTAGCTCTGATAGGAGGTTTCATCGCGTTATGGATATTCAATATCCCACTGTCTGTTTCCGCAGCCATTGGCTTCATCGCTCTATCTGGGCAGGCTGTACTAAACGGCGTCGTGATGCTCACGGTCTTCCAACAATTGCAGCTGCAAGGGGTCGGGGTGATTGAGGCGGTAACTCAGGGTTCTATGCAGCGGCTGCGCACTGTACTAATGACAGCCATGCTAGCTGCACTAGGTCTGCTACCAATGGCTCTGAGCCACGACATCGGCTCCGAGACCCAGCGCCCCCTGGCCATCGTGGTAATTGGCGGGCTTTTCACCGCCACCTTGCTGACCCTGGTTGTGTTACCGGCGCTCTATGTAAGCTGGTTCGGCAAGGAGGCCCTCCAGCCGTTGCAACATTCAGAGCTTGGCGAACGGAGAAAGAAAATAGGCGGAGCAAACACGGTAGTTTGAACCTTTAAGTAGGCTACCTAAATTTAAAAAAAGTGGTCTCACAGAAGCCGTGCAAAATCGCGTAATGACATTCCACATTAGCCGGTTCAGAAATTTCGCGGTTACTGCTTCATTCATAGCTACATGTTCTTTAGCGACGAGTGCCGTAGCGCAATCCGACGCTGAGGAGGCGGCCAAGGTAGCTTTTCATGCCCAGACTACATATATTTGGCAATCCAAACCAGCTTTCAATGCTGCGTATAGTGGGCCCAACTCACTGATCACACAAGATGAATCGTCGTATTCCTTCACCGTGACAGGTGATCTGGGTGTGCGTCTGTGGGATGGTGCGCAACTGCATGTGAATCCGGAAGGAGCGCAAGGGGTGCCTTTTTCCAACTTGCTTGGCGCAGGAGGTATCAGCAATGGCGAACTGGCTCGCGGCAGCAGTACAAGTCTGACAAAATACCGCGCGAGGCTCTATCTACAGCAACGTATCACCATGGGTGGGGAAACGGAAACTGTGGATCCAGGTTTCAACGAACTGGGAGGCCAGTTCACAGCGAGACGCTGGACATTTATCATTGGCAATTTTGGCTTGCTTGACTATTTTGACAACAACCCGTACGCCAAAGACCCCCGCTCTCAGTTCACGAACTGGTCGTTCCTGACACACGGTACCTGGGATTATGCGGCCGACTCGCGCGGTTACACGCTCGGTGCGATGGCCGAATATCGCACCTCAGATTGGGCGGTCCGAGCAGCACGTGCTATGCAGCCGATGGAAAGCAACGGTCTAACTCTTGATGGGGAGTTGGAAACCCACTACGGTGATCAAATCGAATTGGAAGGTAACTTGCCAATAGTTGCGCCAGCCGGTCCACTTCGCGGTCGGGCGCTGCTATTCCGCAACCGCGTAAATGCAGGTGCCTATGCGGATGCACTGGCGCTCGGAGGGGTGCCTGATGTCGGAACGGTGCGTCGCGACCAAACCAAGACAGGCTGGGGGTTGACTGTTGAACTACCACTTGCTGAGAATTCGGGAGTTTTTTTACGCCTCAATCGGAGCAGTGGGAATCTTGAGACGTATGCCTTTGCCGAAATCGACAGTCAGGTAGCTCTGGGTGGTCAGTTTTCCGCCAGCGGATTGGGGCGCCCCTATGACCATTGGGGAGTTGCGTATGCAATCAACGGTTTGTCGGAGTCTCATCAAGCCTACCTCGGCAATGGGGGGCAAAGCTTCTTCCTGGGCGATGGTCGTCTGAACTACGATAGTGAACGGGTGCTGGAGACCTATTATCGACTCACACTGCCTGAATGCAATGTGCGGGTCGGTAAGCTACAGTC
>JANXVI010000348.1 GCA_025351745.1 Rhodoferax sp. | reverse complement strand
CATCAAGCAAGCGGTGGCTTCGTTGCTGCCCAGCTCCAACCGCACGACCGGTGCAAATCCCTCATGAGCAAAATACGCGTCACAGGCCCGGCGCGTGCCGGAGCCCTTCTCGCGCAGTATGAATTTTTCCGCCTGCAGGATCTCTAGGGCAATGCCGCAGGATTCGGCCAAGGGGTGCGCAATCGGCGCGACGACGACGAGTGGGTTCGGCAGGAAGACGTTGCGGGTGATGTCCGCCTCGGTTGGCGGCATAGACATGATGTACAAGTCGTCGCGGTTGTCGCGCAGGCGCTGCACTACTGCGTCGCGGTTTTGGAGACCTAGGGGCTATTCCAGAATTAGAAAATTAAAGCACTGTAAGCAGGCCATGGGAAGATTACTACCTACAGGCATGTTGCTTAGTCCTGCGCTTGGGATTCAGGCCCACCGGCCAGCAACTGTTCTAGCACTTCGATGCGATGCCGGTGCGGCGTAGTGATCGCGTAGAAACGCTCTTGCAGCGCCGTTGAGTGTCCCACCGCGACAAGAATTCCAGCTTGCAGTTCATCTTGCACCACCACCTCGGGCAACACGGTCAGCCAGCCGCTGTCGCGCGCAATCAAACGAAGCATTGCCATATCATCTACTTCGGCCCTAAGCTTGGGAGTCACGCCCGCAGTTGCACAGAGTGCATCGAACTGGGCGCGCAAGGCATGGCGCGGGCCGGGGAGAGCAAGGTCTTTGCCATCCAGGTCTTCCGGAATGCGCAGACTTTGCGATGCCCACTTGCTTGCGGGACCGACCAGTGATATCGACTGGCTACCCAAGAAGCTGCAGTGCAACGGACGATCTGGATTTGCGGGAATAGTCTCATTGGCCAGGACCACATCAAGCTGGTGTTGCACCAACCGATCCAGCAACCCTTCTAGCAATCCGGACTCAAGGGTCAGCACGATGGCTGGGTCGGCAAGCAAGGGCCGTATCCAGTTCTCCTGGTAGTTGCGTGACAGGGTAGCTACGCTGCCCACTCGCAGGCGGGTAATCCCAT
This sequence comes from Rhodoferax sp., assembly GCA_025351745.1. Lineage (GTDB taxonomy): Bacteria > Pseudomonadota > Gammaproteobacteria > Burkholderiales > Burkholderiaceae_C > Allorhodoferax. Next base: position 13,575 of record JANXVI010000348.1, on the reverse strand, counting down.
CCGACCGGCCTTGCAAGCGACCCAGCATTTCCTGACCGAGTCCGAAGATGTTGTCTGCATAGGCCTGCACCAGGTGCCCAGTGTCGGTCAAAACCAGGCGGCGGCCTTCACGGACAAATAAGTCCTCTCCCATCCTTTCTTCTAACTGGCGAATCTGCGCTGAAACTGCCGATTGCGAGGTGTGTAACTCCTCAGCAGCACGGGTCAGATGTCCCAGCTTGGCTACTCGCCAGAAATAGAAAAGGTGACGGAAATTGAGATGATCCAGCTTCATCGTTCTTTTTTTAATATTTATTCGTTCTGATCAATCTATTTTACAGAAATTCATTTCACGAGCATCCTGCAGGCAATGAATTTATAGAGGTTAATGCGATGAATATTCCTGAAGTTTTGTATCTGGCCTGTGCCCTGGCACCTGCCGCTTTCATGGCTGCGTCGGCGGGACTAACACGGGTGGGTTGGTGCTCAACACCGAGACTGTGGAGCATATTTCGGTCGGTATCGTATGCCACGCTTGCATTGACAGCTATTTCACTTTCGGTGGAAACCAATGGTCCGCATTGGCTTGGCTCAGTAAAAGCAACTCCCCTGAGCCTGGTTCTTGCCGTGTTGGTGCAATTGCTTGGTACGGTCATCGGGATATTCTCTGCCCGGTATCTCGAGGGGGAAGCGGATCAGCGACGCTATATTGGCGCACTGGCCGCTGTGCTGGCGAGCGTTCACCTGCTTCTGCTGGCCGACCATTGGCTGCTGCTGATCGCGGCCTGGGCATGTGTGGGTCTACCGCTGCAGCATCTGCTGTGCTTTTACCCGGATCGACCCTTTGCTTTGCTGGCGGCGCACAAAAAAAGCATTGCCGATCGGCTGGCCGACGTCATGCTGCTCGGCGCTGCGACGCTGGCGTGGCGCGAGGTAGGCAGTGGTTCGCTGTCTGCCCTGTGGGTGCACATTGCCCAGCAGGGCCTTACTACACCGCTACAAGTGAGCGCTGTGTTGCTGGTGTTGGCGGTCACGCTTCGCACGGCCCTGTTGCCGGTGCATGGCTGGTTGATCCAGGTAATGGAAGCGCCGACCCCAGTATCTGCGCTGCTGCATGCTGGTGTCATCAATCTGGGCGGCTTTGTGCTCATTCGCTTCGCGCCGTTGCTCGAACAGGCAACCGCTGCGCGTGCCTTGCTATTAGTGCTCGGCTTGGTTACCGCCGTGCTGGCGGGCATGGTCATGCTGACTCGCATCAGTATCAAGGTCCGGCTGGCTTGGTCAACTGTCGCGCAGATGGGCTTCATGCTGCTCGAATGCGCGCTTGGTCTGTACTCCCTCGCCGCACTGCATCTGATTGGTCATTCGTTATACAAGGCGCACGCCTTTCTGTCGGCATCGACGGTCGTGCGCGAAACGCGTTTGCGGGCTTTGCACGGCGCTTCGTCACCGAGTGCCATCAGCGTGGCGCTGGCTCCGGCGCTGACGATATTGGCTGTATTTCTGGTGCTTGGGCTGGCAGATCTTGCGGTTTGGCCTTGGTGGTGGAGCCTTTTGCTTGGCCTTGCGTGGGCGCCCTTGCTGTGGTTACCTTCCGCGCAATCTGACTGGTCTGTACGCGCCATGCAGCTCGCCTTTGGGCTGTTGGCGGTTGTCGGGTTGACGATTGCCGCGATGCTCGCACATGCGCTTCCGCTCGGGCTCCGGGACTCTCCCCACCAAGGGCTGGGCTTGATCGCACTGGCGGGCATGGCGGCCTTGTATCTGTGTCAGGCGCTGCTTCAATGGCAGTCGCATTTGCTGTCGCGCTGGCGCCGCTGGAGCTATGCAGGTTTCTATCTTGACGAAACCTTTACGCGCCTGGCGCTGCTCATTTGGCCCGCTAACTGGACGCCGGAGCCTTCTATCGCAGTTGTGTCCAAAGCCGCTAAGGCAATTGTTGCTGATGCTGAACGCTGAACATAACTCGTAAACCGGAGAACCATCATGATCGACATATTGAAGACCGCCGCGCGGACAAATTCGGCTGGCCTGGCTCAACCCGCACTCAACTTTGAAGTAAGCCATGCCGATATCGAGCGTGCTTGCAGCCAAGCATGCCAGGCGATTGCACCGGTGTGGCCGCTGGACCGCTCCATTGCGGTCAATCCGCACTGGTCGCGGATCGGCATGCCGTTGCGCCGCGTGGCAGCTCGCATGACCGTGCTGGGCGGCATCCAGGTTTTTCCACCGCGCGATCAGCAACTGCGCGCTTGGCGTGAGGGACGCATCGGTATGGCCGATTTGAGCCAGGCGCTGCGACAGCTGACCGAGGCGCAGGCGATCGGTCTCGCGCCTGCACAGTGCATCGATTGGCTGCAAGCGGACGCTCTGAAAGTGCAATTGCCGCTCTTAATCGATGTGCTCGACAATGATCCTAGTCGCCACGCAAGACTGTCTTGGCGACAGGCCATCACGCACCAGGTGAGCCAAACTTGCGCCGCGTATTTCGATGAACAGCAGGCAAGCTGGCAGCCTGAGCGCGGGCAGAGCTTGTACGCCTTCTGGCGCGACACTTTGCAGCACGACCATGGCATAGGCTTGTTGATGGGATTGCCCCATATCGGCCAAGCCATCAACGCCTTGCCAGCCACCGCGGTGGACGCTGAGCGCTGGGTCATCGGGCGGTTAGGGCTGCCGCCATCGGTATTGGCAGATTATCTGGAGTCGGTGCTGCTAACCGTCAACGGCTGGGCCTCATGGTGCGCCTATCTCGGCTGGCAGGCGGGCATGGAGGGCAGCACGGATTCTCACCTGCGCGAGTTGCTGGCCATTCGCCTGGCTTGGGGTGCACTGCTGTTGGAATGCAAAGATGATGCGGCGACAAAGCAAGCGTTTGGCGCATTGCAGCAGGCCTGGAACCAAGCGCCGCGCATGTTGGAGAAGGCTGAAAGCGCTTTGCTGATCGACGAGGTGTGGCAGTTGGCGCTGGAGATTGGCTATCAGCGCGACTTGGTACAGCGGCTGGCCTCGGCAAGCCGACATGGCCTTTCGCAGCAAGAGATCGAAGTGCAAGCGGCCTTCTGCATAGACGTGCGCAGCGAACCTTTGCGCCGCGCCATAGAGGCCGTATGGCCTGGCGTTCAGACCCTCGGCTTCGCGGGTTTTTTTGGCCTTCCGGTGGCGTACACCCCGCTGGCTACGCAAGCCCGGCGACCCCAATTACCCGGATTGCTCGCGCCAGCCATGGAGGTAGGTGACCGCATAGTCAGTGCGGACTCGGCACGGCGCGAAGCCGATGCGGCTCTACAAACCGCAGCCGGTCGCTCACGTCAAGGCCACTTCGCCATGGCAGATCAGTGGCTGGCAGCCAGTCGCTGGCCCGGCGCAGCCTTCTCCTTTGTGGAGGCGGCCGGATTGGGCTATCTCGGCAAGCTCGGGAAATGGTTGTTGCCGAGCAAGCAAGATCGCCCCAGGGACGATCTGGTCGGCCTGCCTGCGCGTTACCGCCCGATTTGTCGCCCCCAATTGCTTGGGCTAAACCTAGATGCCAAAGTCGTGCTGGCGGCAGGGGTGCTGCATGCCATGGGCTTGGAGCAATTCTTGGCGCCGCTGGTCCTGCTCGTCGGGCACGGCAGTCAGTCCGCCAACAATGCCCACGCAGCGGCGTTGGACTGCGGTGCCTGCTGTGGCCAGACCGGTGAAGTCAATGCGCGCAGCCTCGCGCAATTGCTCAATGATCCTGCGGTACGGCAAGGTCTTCACGCACGCGGGCTCATCGTCCCGAATTCGACGCTGTTCGTGGCAGCCTTGCACAACACCACCACCGATGAAATCGAGGGGTTTGATCTGGACTTGCTGCCGCAATCTGCGCTCGCTCGCTGGGAGCGGCTTCAAGCGATGTTTTCCCAGGCCTGCGACCAGGTACGGCGCGAGCGAGCGCCCAGCCTTCAACTGGACCCGCGTGCCCCGCACGATGTTTTGTTGGGCCAACTGCGCCGTCGCGCCAACGATGGAGCACAGACTCGACCCGAATGGGGACTCGCGGGCAATGCGGCCTTTCTGATCGCCCCTCGGCACCGAAGCCGGGGCCTGGTGCTTGACGGACGCAGCTTTCTGCATGACTACGACGCCAGCCAAGATGGTGACGGCAGTGTGCTGGAACTGCTGATGACCGCGCCCATGCTGGTAACGCACTGGATTAACTGGCAGTACCACGCGTCCACCTGCGATCCGCAGCGTCTAGGCAGCGGCAACAAGGTGCTACATAACGTAGTCGGTGGGAGCCTCGGTGTGTTCGAGGGCAACGGCGGCGATTTGCGGATCGGTCTGTCGCGCCAGTCGCTCCATGACGGCGAACGTTGGATGCACGAGCCACTGCGGTTGACCGTGATTATCGACGCGCCCCACGCAACCATTGAAGCTGTCATCCGCAAGCATGCAGTTGTCAAGCAACTGCTGGACAACGGCTGGCTCCATCTCTGGCGCTTCGAGCAGGCGGGGTTGGAGCGCTATGCGCACAGTGTCTGGTCTCGGGTGAGTCTTGAGATTGCCTGATGTCGCAGAAGTCGCGACACGCTGGAAGGAGCGTCGGGAAACACCCTGGTGCCTGGCCAGGTGTCTGTCGGCACAGATAGCTTGCGCTGACTTAAGTCCCGTGCTCCATCGCGCCAAACTCAAAGGAAAATGCGCAGTCGCCCCCTGCCTGCTTGGCGTTGAAAGTCACCAGTTCAGCGCGGTCAATCAGCACATCGGTGCTTATCATGTCTTGTGCACCAATGAGGCACAAGCCCATGCTCGCAGAAATGTTGACAGTCGCGCCGTTGAGGTCGAATGCTTCTGCAAGGCAATTGCGAACGCCCGCCGCCCGGCGCTGCGCGCTGACCGCCACATCGTCCAGTTCGCTACCCAGGTCTTCCAAAACAACCACAAACTTATCGGCGAAGAGTCTGGCCACTGCTGCGGTGGGACCCATGGCCTGGCCTATGCGCCGTCCAGTTTGCTGCAAAAGCATGTCGCCTGCCAAGTGGCCCAACTGCACGTTGTGGCTCTTGAAGTCATCAATGTCCACCAGCAAAATGGCGGCGTAAGTTTGTTGTTCGCGGCATTTGTCGATGGCGCGTTGCAGGCTGATAAGAAGCGACGAGCGGTTTTTCAGGCCGGTCAATGAGTCGGTAAACCCGATGTGGGCAATCTTCTTTTGCAGTGCCTTCTTTGCACTGAGGTCGTTGAAGGTGGCGATGTAGTGCGTCACGCAATCGTTGGAATTGACGAGCGCTTTGACCCTCAGCTTCGCGGCGTAGGTTTCACCGCTCTTTTTATGCCCTATCATCTCGTCGTTCCAGCAGCGTTCTCGCAGCAAATGTTCCTGTATGTCGGCAAGGACGGTGCATGTGTGACCTATGGCGTCACGTTTGCTGTAACCCGTGATACGGGTAAACGAGTTGTTGACCTTCAGTGTGCGCAGCATGGCATCTGTTACCACCACGCCTTCGCATGATTCAAAGGTTGTCTCTGCAATGCAGCGCTCCAGATGGGCGAGTGTGTGTTCATCTTCCGCTGCATCCAAGGGCATTGGAGCGTGTGCAGGTCCCGGCACGAGCAAGACCGGCAACACGGGCGCTGCATGCCTCGGTTTGATGGCTCTATTCGACGCTCGCTGGGTTGTGGTGTCCGTTGATTCCATGGCAGGGCCTCGTGCAGTGGTATTGCATATCTCTGAGCATGGAACGTGCCAGCTATGGTGGCGGCCGAACGGTTGTAATCCTTTGATTTATATGGAGGTATTGCGTCGCTGTCGACTGGGGTTAGTTTGCTTGTGTGGAAATCTGCACAATGCTGCGCCAGCGTGGGCGGACTTCTGCACGAGCGGTGTTCGGGTACGACAATTAATTTTTAACTGCCCCTGCGATGCACGTTGCAAGGTATTGATTTGGGGTGATACTGCGCGCACCGCTTGCTATGGACCCACTGAATCAACGCTTTGTCTTACCGCGCTGGCTAGGCTCCGAAGTCGCGTGGCTGGGTCTTACGCTGACGATTGCGGCCAGCATGGCCATTGCATATGCTTGGAGCGAGCGCGTTGGATTCGAGCAGCTTGACGATATCGCGAACCGCCAACTGGATCTTTACACCTCCACCTTGGAGAGTGAACTGGGCAAGCATGCCTATCTGCCCAGTCTCATCGAAATGGACCCCGACATAGAGGCACTGCTTGCAGCCCCTGACAATCTGGCCATCCGCGCGAACGCAGGCCGCAAATTGGCTAGTTTCAAGGTCCGTTCAGGCGCCATCGCGGCTTTTGCTTTGGACCCTGCCGGTACGCCTCTGGCCTCCAGCGAGGGCTACCGAACCCTTGCGGGTGATGAAGGCCCGGTGACTCTGCCTTCGCTGTTGTCACGCACACTGCAGGCGCAACGGTCTCAAGTGTTTGTGGCCAACGCGGACAGTGGTGCATCGGAATACTACTTTGCGCAACCCGTTCGGCGAGACGCGCAGGTCGTCGGAATCGTCGGTGTCAAGCTGAGCCTGGACCCGCTGGAGACCACCTGGATTGACCTGGGCATCCGCTCCGAAAGCGAGAAGCTGCTGGTCATAGACGAAGATGGCGTCGTCATCATGTCATCGATACGCCAGTGGAAATACACTTCCGTTGAACTATATGGGCTGGAGCCGGCGGCGATGTTGCGCTATTCGGAGCGATACCCGCGCCAAAGCATTCGACCGTTGAACTTGCTTGTTGACAAAATTGGTGTTCGCGGTGCCCGCCAGGTCCGCATTTCAGAACCCGATGGCCAGTTCACCGTGCACATGGCACAGGACCGTGCCATTCCTCTGCTGGGCTGGCACATCACGATCTTGTCCGATCCCCATGGCGTATGGCGCAACGCACGATACGCGGCCTGGGGTGCCGCCGCTGTTGCGGCTTTCTTTGGTTTGTTGGCCATGTATCTCTGGCAGCGCCGACGAGCGGTGCGCCAGATTTCCAAGGCACGCTTTGCGCTGCAGGAAGCGAACGCCCAACTGGAAAACAGAGTTGCCCAGCGCACCGATGAACTGCGCCGGGCCAATTCGGAGCTGATCGGAGAAATGCAGGAGCGACAGTTGGCGGAGGATGAGCTGATTCAGGCTGGAAAGCTTGCCGTGCTGGGGCAAATGTCGGCCGGCGTTTCACACGAAATAAACCAGCCCCTGACGGCACTGCGCGCACTGGCCAAGAACACATCCATGCTGCTGGCCGCCGGTCGCATGACCGACGTCGATGAGAACCTCAAGGCCATAGGCGAGGTTGCCGAACGCATGGGCAGTATCACGGCGCAATTAAAGTCCTTTGCGCGTCGCTCCAATGGCGTGCGCCAACCCGTGTCGCTGCTCGCTGCAGTGCAATACATGCAGCGCCTGCTGGAACATCGGTTTCGTGCCGAAGAGGTTCGCGTGGATGTCAACATACCTGAACACCTTTTGGTCTATTGCGACTTGAACCGGCTGGAGCAGGTGTTTGTCAATTTGTCCGGGAACGCGCTAGACGCGATGCACGACCAGATGACCAAAATACTGACCATCAGTACATCGCCGGCTGAAGGCCAACGCGTGCGGGTGCGTGTCGAAGACACCGGCGCAGGATTGCCTGACGCGTTGATGGCGCGACTGTTCGAGCCCTTCTTCACCACCAAAGCCAGTGGCGAAGGCCTGGGTTTGGGTCTGGTTATTTCCTCCAATATCGTGCGCGAATTTGGCGGCACACTGCGGGGCCACAAAGGTCACCAGGGGCTCGCCTTTGAGTTTGATCTGGAGCTGGCGGCGGCGCAAGAAGGAGAAAGCCATGTTTGAAGGATTCAAAGTAGTGTTTGTCGAGGATGACGCCACGGTGCGGCGCAGCCTGGCACAGACATTGGAGCTGACCGGTATTGAAGTGGTGACCTGCGAATCGGCCGAGGCAGCGCTGCCGCATCTGTGGCCCGGACTGCAGGGTGTCGTGATCAGCGATATCCAACTGCCCGGTATGAGTGGCCTGCAGTTGATGGAGCGCGTCGGGGCCATCAATCCATCCATTCCTGTCGTGCTGATCACGGCGCACGGCGATGTGTCTATGGCGGTTCAGGCCATGCGTGCGGGAGCCTATGATTTCATTGAAAAACCTTTTTCCCCAGAGCGCTTTATGGAGACCGCCCAGCGTGCGATGGAGAAGCGGGTGCTGAGCATGGCAGTGGAGGACTTGCGCGCCCAACTTCAACAAAAAATTGGCATCGAAGTCGCGTTGTTGGGCAACTCCGCACCCATGGTCCGTGTTCGGGAGCAGGTGTTGAAGTTGGCCAGCACCTCGGCCGATGTGATGATTGTGGGCGAAACCGGCACCGGCAAAGAACTGGTCGCGCGGTGCCTGCATGACCATAGCAAACGACGGGACCGCCACTTCGTCGCGCTCAACTGCGGCGGGCTGCCTGAGACGCTATTTGAGAGCGAGCTATTCGGCCATGAGGCTGGTGCCTTCACCACGGCCAGCAAGCGGCGCATCGGAAAAATCGAACATGCCAACGGGGGCACCCTGCTGCTGGACGAAATTGAAAGCATGCCTCTGTTGTTCCAGGTCAAGCTGTTGCGGGTGCTGCAGGAGCGCAAAGTCGAACGGCTAGGATCCAACGACGAAGTCAAGGTGGACATCCGCGTGGTTGCCGCCACCAAAAGCGATCTGTTGGCACTGAGTCGCGAGCAGAAATTCAGAAGCGACCTGTACTACCGGCTCAACGTTGCGGTGGTTCAACTGCCACCCCTGCGCGAGCGCAAGGAAGATGTGCCGCTGTTGTTCGAACACTTTGTGGCACAGGCGGCCCAGCGCTACGGATGTGAGGTTCCTACTCTAACGGGGCCGCGTATGCAGGACCTGATGGCCCATGATTGGCCTGGCAATGTCCGCGAGGTGCGCAACGTCGCCGACCGCTATGTGCTGGAGTTGCCCCAAGCCGGCGAGGGCGGTGTGCCAGCACCCGACGATGCGTCACCCAATACGCTGATGCAACAGATGGATGTGGTTGAAAAAGTGCTGATCGAGCAGGCCCTAAAAGAGCACCAAGGCCGCCCCGTAGCGGTGGCGCATGCCCTGGGCATCGCCAAGAAAACCCTCTACGACAAACTGCATCGGCACGCCTTGTCTATTGACAGCTACCGTTAGCGTGCGAGCGAGTACTACTCGTAGTGCTTGGGGTCGCTCATGTCAGTGGGCGCAGCAATCACCCGTTTCAGCGCCGCGCTCATGGGAAGCTGCAGGTTAATGCCCTTGGGTGGTATCGGCGACTGAAACCACTTGTTGTAGATGGTATGAATCTCACCGCTGCGAAAAATGCTGACCAGCACGTCGTCTGCCAATTGTTTGAACGCTGCGTCACCCTTGTTCATCGCGATCCCATAGGGTTCGATGGACAGGCTTTCCTCGGAAATGCTGTACTCGGCCGGATTTTTTGCCCGGGCTACCAGGCTGCGCAGTAAGACATCGTCCATCACATACGCCACTGCGCGGTCGGTCTGGACCATCTGGAATGCCTCGGCATCGTCCAGCCCTGCCAGAATTTTCATGTCGAGCTTTTGTGCCAAATTTGCTTCGTTCAGAAAACGGATATTGGTGGTGCCTACGGTCGACACCACAGGTTCGCCCCGCAAATCGCTGAGCGACTGGACGTTGGAGGTTTTTTTGGACAAAAGGCGGCTGATTGCGACAAAGGTGGTCACAGAAAAGGCCTCGCTCTTCTGGCGCTCCAGCGTGTTGGTGGTCACGCCACATTCCAAATCGACCGTACCGTTGACGACCAACGGAATGCGCGTGGCAGATGTGACCGCAATGAGCTTGATCTGCAAGTTGCGCAACTTCAACCGTGCCTTGACTGCATCCACGATCCGATAGCACAGGTCCATCGAATAGCCGATGGGGTTGAGTCTTTCGTCCAGATAGGAGAAAGGTACCGAGCCCAACCGGTAGCCCAGGGTGATGATCCCCGTCTGCTCGACCTTGCTCAGCGTTGGCGAGCCTTGCCCCCAGGCACTGGGCGTGGCCAGCAACACCACAACACATGGCCATAGCAGAGCCCGGCGAAGAGGTGATGTCACAGCGTTGCAATTCATGCAACCATGCTAGCACGCAAGCCTAAACGCCTGCCCAACTGTGTTCATAGCAAAGTGCTGCAACGCTGGAGTCTGGTTTGCTCCTGATTCAGTAGCATAAAACCCATTGAATACGAGGGCTAGTGGCCATATTGACCGACGCACTTGGTTGCAGACAGCGCTATGGCCTATTTGGGCAATAAGGCCAAGAACTCCCTGCGCAGGGTCATGTCAGTCATGAATGCTCCACGCATGACCGAGTTGACCATCTTGCTGTCCATGTCCTTCACGCCGCGCCAGCCCATGCAAAAGTGCGAGGCTTCCATGACGATCGCCAGCCCGTCGGGCAGGGTTTTGGACTGGATCAGGTCGGCTAGCTGCACAACTGCTTCTTCTTGGATCTGCGGGCGACCCATGACCCATTCGGCCAGGCGCGCATATTTGCTCAGACCGATGACGGTGGTGTCCTGGTTGGGCAGCACGCCGATCCACAGTTTGCCGATGACCGGGCAGAAGTGGTGCGAGCATGCGCTGCGCACGGTGATGGGCCCGACAATCATCAGCTCGTTCAGGCGCTCTGCGTTGGGGAACTCGGTGATGGCCGGTTGCGGCAGGTAGCGACCCTTGAAGACCTCATTCAGATACATCTTGGCCACGCGGCGTGCGGTGCCATGCGTGTTGTGGTCGTGTTCCGTGTCGATCACCAGACTGTCGAGCACGCCTTGCATTTTGACCTCTACCTCGTCCAACAACCCCTCCAACTCCCCCACCTGAATGAAGTCGCTGATGTTGTCATTGGCGTGGAAGCGTTTGTCGGCCAACCGCATGCGTGCGCGGATGATGCTGGACAGGGGGCACCCCTCTCTGGCATGGTCTGCGGCTGGCGCGGGTGGACACAGCACCACACACGGCGTGGTTTTTGGGGTTCGGAGTTGAAGCATGTTCATGGCCAAAGGCTTTCTATTTCACGCGGCAAGCCGCATCGGTGTTGGCTTTTTTGAGATAGGCAATCAGGTCGCCGCGTTCTGCGGCATCGGGTACGCCGTCATAGGTCATGGAGCTTCCCGGCACCAGCGCCAAGGGCATTTTGAGAAAGCGGTCCAACGTCTTCTCGTCCCATACCAGGCCAGACTTCTTCATGGCCGGTGAGTAGTCAAAATCTTTTACCGCACCCGCACGCCGTCCCACCACCCCGCAGTGTCTAGGCCCGACCCGGTCCGTTGCCAGCGCATGGCAAGCCAGGCACCGTACATAGATCTGCTCGCCACGTGTGGCGTCGGGTGCGGCACGGGCCGGCAGGCCCACCGCGCAGAGCGCAAGCGCCAGCAGGGCGCCACGCAAAGATGGGTGGGCGGACTTCATGACATGAAGGCAGAAGGAACGGGGGCCTCACCGATGGCTTGGCGCAACACGGCCCAGTGCATGGCTTCGTCACCCAATATGCTGGCGGCGGCCCTGGCCAAATCGCGATTGGCAAACAAGGGCACAGCACCCAGGTAGGCGCTGACTGCACCTTGTTCCAACTGGGCCGCAAACTTGAGCACGTCCAGCTGGGACTTGAGTTGGTCCACCGGGAAGTCGTACTTCGCTTTGGCCGACACTGCTTTGCCGCCCAGCTTTTCTACCGTACTGGACAGCAGGGCAACGTGTTCCTTGTGGTGTCCCTGGAAGGTGACGGCCAGGCTCAACACGGCGGGCGTCAGCAAGCCACTTTCGGCGCCCAATTGGTAGGCGGCAATGGCTTCCAACTCAGCGCCGATGGCCGTGTTGAGGATCTGCACATCGCCAACGGTAGAGCCGCCGCTCTTGGCGGCCAAGGCGTCCTTGCCAGCCAACAATGCGACGGCGGCCCCGGACAGCACCAGGCCCGAGCGACCTATAAACATGCGGCGTGCGGACGTGGGATCAGCAATTTTGAAAAAAGACATACCAGCTCCAGTAAAGAAGATTGAAAAATACACAGCGGAGAAATAGACCGTTGACGAACGGCCCCAGGGAACCCTAAGAGTGCACGACTGCACTCTCCCGGGCAATTGCAGCCAACACGCCTGCAACAATCTTGTCGCAACGCGGGCCGGCAAACGAGAACGAATCACCGACGGCCATGTCGATGTCGCGTGACAGGCCTTCGCGCAAGATGCCGCGGGCCCTGAAGTAGCGTGAACGCACCGTGGCCTCGGGTATGTCCAGCATTGCAGAGACCTCTTCTACCGTCAGCTCTTCGACGCCGCGCAGCATGAAGACGGTGCGAAATTGGTCGGGCAGTGTGTCAATGCGGGCTTCTATTTGTTGGCGGACCTGGGTGCGCATGGCGCTTTGTTCGGGTTGTTCATCGGGGTTGGATTGCATCTGCTCCTCCAAGGGTTCGGCGTCGGTGTCCGTGACAGCGTTCAAGGGCACGACCTGTGCACCGCCGCTGCGCAGTCGGCCAAGCGCCTCGTTCACCGCAATGCGCACCAGCCAGGTGGACAGCTTGGCGTCCGAACGAAAACTTGCCAGCGCGCGCCAGGCACGCAGATAGGCCTCTTGCACCGCATCTTGCGTGTCGTCGTCGTTCTTCAAAATGCTGCGAACCGAGCGAAACAGCAGGCGGTTATGGCGGCGCATGATCACTGCAAAGGCGATGTCATCGCCAGCTAACGCAAAGGAAACCAGCTCAGTATCCGTGCTGGCTTCGGTCGCGACGGGAGTGAGTGGTAGGGATAGAGGTAAGGTGTTCATGTTCGTTCCTGCCAATTAGATGCAGGTGCGGTGTCCGGCGTTCCGGCTATTTTTCTGAGGGGTCTAATTTCAAAGAGATTGTTTGCAAACCGGACACCGTTGCGGTGAAGGTCTTGCGCACCGTATGTACAACCGGTTTGCGCTTGCTCCTCTTTAGATAGCAACAAACCATGATTTTACAAGGGCTGGTGGCCTAGTTCTCCACTGTCTGCTTTTACCGACGGATAGTGCTCACTGTATTCACCGGGTTTTTGCCAAAGAATTCCCAAACGGCGTCGGCAAACTCAGACACATGACAGGCAGGCATCTTGGATAAGTGATTGATTTCAAAGGAAATGTGATCTGGCACGCAACTTGGATAGCCAAGGTTGGACCGACAACAACCCTAACTTTTTTGGAATCAATCGACATGAAAACTAGAATCGTATGTGCCCTCGCAGGCATTTTGATCGCTGGCCAGGCTTTTGCAATGGAAAACCTTATCTTTAAAAAAGGCTGCAACGCTGAAGTCGGCGATTGCCCATCTGACGGCGGTAGCGGAGGCGGTGGCTTTACTGCCGACATCACCATCAATGACACGTATGGCAATATGGACGACCGCTATTGGGTATCGTCCGACGGGGAAGCGGCGGGCTTTGGAGATTGGACAACCTTTGCCAAACATGGATCGGAAGCGGCGGGTGCGCAGTACAAAAAGATTCCTAAGGGTCAAAAACCGGATTTCAGCAATCGCCTACTCGTGAAGGGGTATACCCCAAAGGTATTTAAAGATTTGCTGGCACAAGACGCAAAAGACAAAGCAGC
>JANXVI010000324.1 GCA_025351745.1 Rhodoferax sp. | reverse complement strand
GTGATGTCGGCCTTCGGCGCACCGCGCAAGGTGGCCGTGCTGGGCGGTGGCGACGGCATGGCCGTGCGTGAGATCCTGAAATACCCCAGCGTGGAAAGCGTGACCTTGGTGGAGCTGGACCCGAACATGACCGGCCTGTTTGCCAAGGACCCGGCCATGTCCAAACTCAACGCCGGGTCGCTCAGTTCGCCCAAGTTGCACATCGTCAATACGGATGCGTTCCAGTGGTTGCAAGGGGGCGATGCGGTGGACGCCAAGCGCGAATTGGAAATGTTCGACGTCATCATCGTAGACTTCCCCGACCCGACCAATTTCTCCATCGGCAAGCTCTACACCAACAGCTTTTATTCGCTGCTGTCGCAACGCCTGTCGGCCAGCGGCTATGCGGTCATACAGACCACATCACCCCTTGTGGCGCGCCAAAGTTTCTGGACCGTGGCCACCACGATCGAATCGGTAGGCCTGCACGCCACGCCCTACCACGCAAACGTGCCCAGTTTTGGCGAGTGGGGCTACATCATTGCCAGCCATCGGCCGTGGCACATGCCAGCCAGCTTGCCGGAGGGTCTGCGCTATCTGGGCTTGAATACGCTGCCGCTGCTGTTCGATTTTCCGAAGGACATGGCGCGTGTGCAGGCGGAGGTGAATCGCTTGTCGAACCAGGTGTTGGTGACTACGTATGAGCAGGAGTGGGGAAGGGTGGTGCCGTAGGTGAGTGTCCGTCTGCCTAGATTGAGTCAGGTAGTTTCAATTACTGCCTCAGACACTCACCGGACACTGCGGCCGCTCCGAAGCGGTCATTCAACGTCGGCGCTGAACGGCGCGCAGCCCGTGCCGCGAAGCGGCCACCTGAACCTGCACGTCCGTGACGAACAAGCTATTAGCTGTCATGGCGCTGATAGAAAGTGAGCTGATAATCCTGAAGCTTATTGTCGGGTGGTGCATAAAACTCCACAACGAACTCGCGGTCCGGGAAGACTGCGTCAAGTTTCGTGGCATAGATTTCCTTCAACACGTTGCCCAGAAACACGACGCGTTCGGCGTTCGCGTCCGGCGCGCCAACGTAATGAAGATCCACAATGTGAAGATGATTTGCAGTTGCTTCTACCGCTCGCCGATCGCCTGAGCAATTGGCCATCCATGAGTCAAGAGTGGCTCGATCCATTCCGTCACGAAAAACCATTCCGTCGATCTCGACGAACTTAGGCCAAAAAATCAAAGAATACGCAGCTGCGAGTCGAAAGTTGCCTTCGCAACCAACCCAAGTCTCAGGATCTACACCGCTGCCGTTGTTCCAGCCCTTTAGGTCTGGTATCAACGAGTTCCAATTCGGGGTATTCATGTCAGCTAGCGTCAAAGCTGCCTGGTACGCAGCAAACGCCGCAGAGCGGCGGCAGGCGGGCAAAGCCTGACGATAGGGCGCCCGTGTCCATTGCCATGTTAGCGCTCATGACTCGGCCTCCCAGCCTTTCAGACTCTCGGGCTCTAGTGAAGGGTGCTGCTTATACAAGGGCCATAGAAGTTCTATTTCCATCGATCCGATCACCATCCCTGAGGCCCGCTTCAGCTTTTCGAGATCCTCAGGGCTGGCGGAAGACTGAGCTCCTTCGACGGCGATGGAAAGCTCCCGAATGAATGCTTCGGTGGCGATTGACACGCAGCGTGCGGAAGCAGGATCTGAAATCATGAGCTCATATGTTTGTTGAAGAAGTAGAAATTGTGCGAATGTCGTTCGTTGAGACACGCTTTCGAATGTCGGCTTCCGCCCCAATGCAGCGACGATATCAGACGCAAAGCGGGTGCAGCCGTTTGGAATCTCCCCGCTCCGGACCAGTCATTCAAATGGACAAAAAACTGTCCACTGCAGAGCCGCACGGTGGGCGGTTTGAGCGTGATTGCTAGAAGTCAACGCCTAAACCTTTAAGGGCCACTGCGTTCGTCACTTTCCGCAGTGACAAGCTTTACAAGCTGCGTGCGCACGAATGGAAAGCGGACCCATTGCGTGCCCAAGATTCCGACGGCGCCGACCAGCACACTCAGGGCGGGATGTGGAAAAAGCCAATACCAAGTGAGGGCGAGTACGCTTAACCACACTATCGCCGCACACCAGTAGGGCACGCTCTTGGCTGCGCGCTGCTCTGCAGAGGTGAGCATTTCGGCCTGCTCGTAGGGTTCGAGGGACGCTAGGCCCGCAACCTGATAGAACCAACTCACTCGTCGCGCGCGCCGATTTCTGATTTCGAGAAGCTCTTTGCGTTGCTGTGCCAGAGCTGCGTCCGCGATCACATTGGCCTGCTCTCTAGTAAGCATGATGCTCATATGGTTTAACGTGAAGACAGGTACATTGAAAACGACAAGTCGTCGGGAAATGCTTATTGGGATCTCTGACAGACTTACAGCGAATTAGAGCACCAATCTGGATGACCGCTACCGCCCCGATGCTGAAGTGGTATCGGGCTCTCGAAGCGACGCGTGCCATGGTTATTCCAGCCGTCATTCATTAGTCGCTTTGCTACGCTCTGCGGCCTTAGTTCTTGCAATACTCACCCAGCCCGATTCGTCCAGTTCAAGTTCTGGAAAGGCGCTTATGGCTGGATTGATGAGTTTCTCCGCCACTTCCGCCATTACCTGACCTAAGGCCAGTTTTAACTCCTGCTCATGTTTCGGGGGAATACCAACAAGGGCTTCCCGCAGCGCTTCATTGAGTGCTGCCATTGCGTCGATTCCGCCATCGCGAACGGCCCGAGCACAGTTGAGGGTGGGTGGTGTCATCTTTTGGATCAATGCGTGAGTAAGTGTTCTCGTAGCTATAACACGCGGAAACGGGAGGGCGTGCAGTAATTCCGCTTCCGCCCCGCTGCAGCCACAATGTTGAACGCAAACGTCTCCTGTGTGAAGCACTCATGCAGCGGGCTCATCCGTACTGGATTGCGTCCCCAACAATTTTTTGGCTAGTGGATGTACCAAGGCCGCGTCCCCCACCAGTGACAACCCAACGTAGGTCTCAGCAACTGCTTCAAGCGTACCGGTCGGTAAGTTGATGGTGTAAGTGGTGCGCTCCTGAGAACCGCCAAGAACCCACTGGGAATCGGCAATTGAACCGCCCATGCCGACAACTTCACTGCAAAGCCGTTCAAACAAATCGTCGTCCGTTTCCGACCCCAGGTGAATGGTGAGCATGATGATGTTTAACGGATGACGGAAGGGGTCGAGTTTAATTCTGCACCTAACGAATCATCTGAAGCAGGCCGGCCACCGGTAACTCAGCACAGAGCCCACCGGATAGAAATGCTCCCGAACCTCTTCCAGCTGATTGCCACCCAACAGATAGACATAGCTCTCATTGTGGCGAAGATAAAAGCCGACATGGCCTTTCCAGCTGCTGGGGTCATCGCGGTATAGAACTGCGATGCAGCCCGGCCTGGGTGCGTCAAGTGCCTCACCCCAGTCCAGCCATGAGCGGGCCAATGCTGAGTTGGTGCCGGTGATTCCGGTCTGAGCCAGGCACCAGTTGATGAACGACGAGCACCACGATGCCTTGTCGTCGTAGCCGCGAATATTGGTGTCGGCGTGGTACTCGGTGATGCGGGGGTTGCTGTGCCCAGCCGGGTATTGCGCAACGCCCATCTCGGCCCTTGCGACCGCCATCCAGGCCGGGTCGGCCGCGGTGGTTGTGTATTTCATGCGCGGCAATGGGGATGTAGTGTCCATTCAATCTTCTAGAGTGCTACATATTTAATAGTGGCAAAGGCAATATCTACGAGGGCTACAGGCGATATTTCTTTATACCGATCTCGAAAATTGGCCTTTTGCATTCCAGGCGACACGTGGCCACCGCCCGCTAAAAATTCACGCCAACTTTACCCCAGTGAAATGCCGCCTCCACCAATTTGAAATCTAATGGAAGTCTTGGTCCAGTGGAATCAAGTCAGTCAGCAAAAGCAAAGGGTACGTCGCCGTGGTAAGCAGTCAGAGTGGGGCTCACAGAAGAAAAGCGAAACGCAGCCTGGTGGCCATCTCTTTGGCCGCACTACTGGGCCCCTTGCATGCGCAGACGACGTCAGCACCTACCACGGTGACGCCCGACGCAACCTCGACGACGGACGGGCAAGCCGCCACGCCAACCCCTGCCGATGGCGCGCGCCGCACCGTCCCCGCACGTACAGACCAACCCCGTGATTCCATGGCACTGCCGCAAGTGCAGATCAAAGGCAACGACGCAACGGAAGCGCGCCGCCGGTCCACCGCCGCCAAGATCATCATTGGCCGCGAAGAGATCGAGTTGTATGGCGACACGTCGATGGGGGAACTGCTCAAGCGCATGCCCGGCGTCACCGTGCAGGGCCGCCCTGGGCGTGGCGGGGCGCCGCGCATGCGGGGCCTGGGCAATGGCTATACGCAGATCCTGATCGATGGTGAACCCGTGCCGCGCGGCTTCTCGCTGGATGACTTGTCGCCGGAAGAAATCGAGCGGATTGAGATCTTGCGCGCACCCACGGCTGAGACCGGTGCCCGCGCCATTGCCGGTACGATCAACATCATCACGCGTGGCGGCTACATCAAGCAAGTCAACACACTGAAGCTGGGCCTGGGGCTGGAGAGCGGCCCGACAAGAACTAGTGTTGCGCCTAATGTGGCGTGGTCACGCAATGACACGCTGGACAACGGCATGGTCTACAACTTCTCAGTGGCAGCCGACCACAGTGCACGCTCCAATGATGTGGTCAACACCACGGTGACCCAGAACCTG
>JANXVI010000322.1 GCA_025351745.1 Rhodoferax sp. | reverse complement strand
GTGATGTCGGCCTTCGGCGCACCGCGCAAGGTGGCCGTGCTGGGCGGTGGCGACGGCATGGCCGTGCGTGAGATCCTGAAATACCCCAGCGTGGAAAGCGTGACCTTGGTGGAGCTGGACCCGAACATGACCGGCCTGTTTTCCAAGGATCCGGTCATGTCCAAACTCAACGCCGGGTCGCTCAGTTCGCCCAAGTTGCACATCGTCAATACGGATGCGTTCCAGTGGTTGCAAGGCGATGGAAAGTCTGAGCCCGACATGTTCGACATCATCATCGTGGACTTCCCCGACCCCACCAACTTCTCCATCGGCAAGCTCTACACCAACAGCTTTTATTCGCTGCTGTCGCAGCGCTTGTCGGCCAGTGGTTATGCTGTGATACAGACCACATCAGCGCTGGTAGCGCGCCAGAGTTTCTGGACTGTGGCCACTACGATCGAATCGGTAGGACTGCACGCCACGCCGTACCACGCCAACGTGCCGAGTTTTGGCGAGTGGGGCTACATCATCGCCAGCCACCGGCCCTGGCATATGCCGGCCAGCTTGCCCGAGGGGTTGCGTTATTTGGCGCCCAAGACCTTGCCCCTGTTATTCGATTTCCCAATTGACATGGCACGGGTTCCGGCGGAGGTGAACCGCCTGTCGAACCAGGTGCTGGTGACGACGTATGAGCAGGAGTGGGGCAAGGTGGTACCGTAGGCACTGTATGCCCAGCTCAGTGGGACTTCAAGAAGATCGGTAATGCACGCCACCCGCCCTCGCAAGTTAAATCCATGACCTTGCTATGAGTCACTGCCGAGCATTTTTTGCAGATCGCGAATGATGTGGTTGAACCGTGGCTCAGTCGGCTCAAGCTGAATACTGGATTGGAAGTTGTCGTAAGTTATCCAAAACTTCCCTTCTGAAATTTTAATTTCGACTAGACGTTCGTCAGCAGTAATCACCGGTGCTGACAGGGCCTCAGCCTTCAATCTTTTAATCCATTCTTTAGACTTTGTAGGGAACCGTGTCCAGTGGGCTCCAGCCTCTAGTACCAGTGCCAAACCACCGCTCGCCATGTCCACAGTGTCGAATTGCTTCATCTTGACTTGAGGTAAAACGTTGCCGTCGGTGGATTTTTACGGACAGCTGCATTTCTTGTAGCGCAGTACATGTTGATCGATGGTGAACGGGTGCCCGCAACAAACGCAGCCAAAGCAAAAACTTGTACTTGTAGAAAGCAAGTCATAGTGGGAACCCGCGATGTGAAATTATTAGGGGAGACGCAAACATAGCATCAATTCGCCCCATGCTGTGGCGTCGTGTTGACGAACTCAAGCGAGTACGTGATTGGACCTAGTGTCGAACAACGATGCCGTGTTTGTACAGATAGCGGCGAGCATCTGCAACATTTTTCTCAATGTTCAACGTACTGAAGGCTTGGTCTGAAATGATTGGTTCGCGCAAGTTGTCTAAAGCGCAGATCAAATTACCCAGGGTCGCATTCGCTTTTAATAATTCGCGGGTTTGCCGTTCAAGATGTGTGCGAAACACAGTTAATAGTTCGAGATCGTGAAGTTTTCCAAGGGCAAAGAATGCCGCCGCTGCATGCGCTTGGTTCTTATCATTGGCCACATAAGTGAGAAGAGCTTCCTTGATGGCCTCAACATCCTGTTTGGTGGGAGGATGTTTTTCAAGTTGGGATTTGTAGGGCTCTATGAGCTCAACATTGGGGTGCAAGTAGGCGCATATCGTTTCCTCAGCAGCAAGAATGGCGTCAGAACTTTCCTCAGCAATACTGGCTAGTATCGATTTTGTGAGTGGTGTCATATCGCCAAGAGCCTAACGCAATGCGTTCCTTGGGCTGCTTAGATATTTACTGCCGTCATATTGCGGCAACTCAAAGCCCCCGGCCACCGGTAACTCAGCACCGAGTCCACAGGATAGAAATGCTCCCGCACCTCTTCCAGCTGATTGCCACCCAACAGATAGACATAGCTCTCGTTGTGGCGAAGATAAAAGCCGACATGGCCTTTCCAGCTGCTGGGGTCATCGCGGTATAGAACTGCGATGCAGCCCGGCCTGGGTGCGTCAAGTGCCTCGCCCCAGTCCAGCCATGAGCGGGCCAATGCTGAGTTGGTGCCGGTGATTCCGGTCTGGGCCAGGCACCAGTTGACGAACGACGAGCACCACGATGCCTTGTCGTCGTAGCCGCGGATATTGGTGTCGGCGTGGTATTCGTTGATACGGGGGTTGCTGTGCCCGGCGGGGTACTGCGCAACCCCCATCTCGGCCCTTGCGACCGTCATCCAGGGCAGGTAGGCCGCGGCGGTTGTGTATTTAATGCTTGGCAATGGGGATGTAGTGTCCATTCAATCTACCAGAGTGCTACATATTTAATAGTGGCAAAGGCAATATTTACGAGGGCTACAGGCGATATTTCTCTATACCCATCTTGAAAATTGGCCTTTTGAATTCCAGGCAACACGTGGCCACCGCCCGCTAAAAATTCACGCCAACTTTACCCCAGCGAAACTTCGCCTCCACCAATTTCAAATCTAATGGCGGTCTCGGTCCGTTGAATCAAGTCAGTCAGCACAAGCAAAGGGTAAACCGCCGTGGTACGCAGTCAGAGTGGGGCAAACGGACGAAGAGCGAAACGCAGCCTGGTGGCCATCTCTTTGGCCGCACTGCTGGGCCCCTTGCATGCGCAGACGACGCCAACGCCCACCACGGTGACACCCGACGCACCCGCGACGACGGACGGGCAAGCCGCCACGCCAGCCCCTGCCGATGGCGCGCGCCGCACCAGCCCGGCACCTGCAGACCGGCGCCGCGATTCCATGGCACTGCCGCAAGTACAGATCAAAGGCAACGACGCAACCGAAGCGCGCCGCCTGTCTACCGCCGCCAAGATCATCATTGGCCGCGAAGAGATCGAGTTGTATGGCGACACGTCGATGGGGGAACTGCTCAAGCGCATGCCCGGCGTCACCGTGCAGGGACGCCCTGGGCGTGGCGGAGCGCCGCGCATGCGCGGCCTGGGCAATGGCTATACGCAGATCCTGATCGATGGTGAGCCCGTGCCGCGCGGCTTCTCGCTGGATGATTTGTCGCCAGAAGAAATCGAGCGGATTGAGATCTTGCGCGCACCCACGGCCGAGACCGGTGCCCGCGCCATTGCCGGAACGATCAACATCATCACGCGTGGCGGCTACAACAAGCAAGTCAACACGCTGAAGCTGGGCCTGGGGCTGGAGAGCGGCCCAACAAGAACTAGTGTTGCGCCTAATGTGGCGTGGTCACGCAATGACACGCTGGACAACGGCATGGTCTACAACTTCTCAGTGGCAGCCGACCACAGTGCACGCTCCAATGATGTGGTCAACACCACGGTGACCCAGAACCTG
>JANXVI010000291.1 GCA_025351745.1 Rhodoferax sp. | reverse complement strand
GCGGTCGAGAACGGCCTGTTTTTGGTGCCCAAGGTGATTGAGTAAGTAAATTTCAGTAAAGCACACGATGACGATTACTTCCACCCCATCATCCTCCACGGACCTGCACCACCAGAGCGTGCACGCCCTGACCCAGGCCCTTCGCGACAAAAAAGTAACTGCCGTTGAACTGGCCCAGCATTTCCTGGACCGCAGCGCCGTCCACGCCAATCTGGGCGCCTTTGTCGCCGTGGACGCCGACACCACGCTGGCCCAGGCCCGCGCCGCCGATGCCCGCATCGCCAATGGCACGGCCGGCTTACTGGAAGGCGTGCCCGTCGCGCACAAGGATATTTTTGTTACCAAGGATTTCGTTACCACGGCTGGCTCGCGCATGCTCAAAACCTACCGCTCGCCGTTTGACGCGACCGTGGTAGCCAAGCTGGCGGCGCAGGGCGTGGTCACGCTGGGCAAGCTGAACTGCGATGAATTTGCGATGGGCTCCAGTAATGAGAACTCCGCGATCCACGCCGTGGGTCACGACAAAGTTGAGCCCGTGCGCAACCCCTGGGACACCACCCGCATCCCCGGTGGCTCCTCGGGCGGCAGCGCCACCGCCGTGGCGGCACGCCTGGCGCCTGCGGCAACCGGCACCGACACCGGCGGATCCATCCGCCAGCCCGCGTCGTTTTGCGGCATCACCGGCATCAAACCCACCTATGGCCGGGCCTCGCGCTATGGCATGGTGGCCTTTGCATCCAGCCTGGACCAGGCTGGGCCGATGGCCCGCTCGGCACAGGATTGCGCGCTGCTGCTGTCCGCGATGTGCGGCCCGGATCTGGACCGCGATTCGACGTCTATCGATGTACCAGCCGAAGACTATTCCTTGAAGCTGAACGACTCCATTGAAGGTCTGCGCATTGGCATTCCCAAAGAGTTTTTTGGCGAAGGTTTGTCTGCCGATGTGCGCACCGCCATCGACGCCGCGCTGAAGGAATACGAGAAGCTGGGTGCCAAGCTGGTACCCATCACGCTGCCGCGTACCGAGCTGTCGATTCCGGTGTACTACATCATCGCGCCAGCCGAAGCCAGCTCGAATTTGAGCCGCTTTGACGGCGTGAAATTTGGCCACCGCGCAAAAGATTTTGTCGACCACGACTCCAAGCTCCCTATCCTGGACCAGATGTATCGCCGCACCCGCGCCGAAGGTTTTGGCGACGAGGTCAAACGCCGCATCATGATCGGCACCTATGTACTGAGCCACGGTTACTACGACGCCTACTATCTGCAGGCGCAAAAGATCCGCCGCATGATTGCCGACGATTTCCAGATTGCGTTCCAGGATTGCGATGTTATCGCCGGCCCCGTGGCGCCCACCGTGGCGTGGAAGATTAGCGAAAAATCCGATGACCCGGTGGCCAACTACCTGGCCGACATCTTCACGCTGCCCGGCTCACTGGCGGGCCTGCCCGGCATGAGCATCCCAGTGGGTTTTGGTGCCGGTGGCATGCCGGTGGGCATGCAGTTGCTGGGCAATTATTTCCAGGAGTCGCGTTTGCTCAATGCCGCGCATCGCTTCCAGCAAGCGACGGATTTCCACGCCGCCCGCCCCACAGGATTTTGAACATGAGCAGCGATACCGTGAACACATTTGAAGCACAACAACAGGGCCGCCCAACCGGCCCGCTGGTGCAAGGTTATGAAGTCATCATCGGCTTCGAAACCCACGCCCAGTTGTCGACCGCGAGCAAGATCTTCAGCCGCGCATCCACCGCCTTTGGCGCCGAGCCCAATACCCAAGCCTGCGCCGTGGACCTGGCCCTGCCCGGCACACTGCCGGTCATGAACAAGGGCGCTGTGCAACGTGCCATTGAATTCGGCCTGGCGATTGGCTCGCACATCGCGCCCAAGAGCATCTTTGCGCGCAAGAATTATTTCTATCCCGACCTGCCCAAGGGCTACCAGATCAGCCAGTTCGAGATCCCCGTGGTGCAAGGCGGCGCGGTGGAATTTTTCATGCCCGAAGTCAAAGGCGTGGCCGAGAAAAAAACCGTCCGTCTGGTGCGCGCGCATCTGGAAGAAGACGCCGGCAAGTCGCTGCACGAAGACTTCATTGGCCAGACCGGCATCGACCTGAACCGCGCCGGCACGCCGCTGTTGGAGATCGTCACCGAGCCCGACATGCGCTCCAGCGTGGAGGCAGTGGCCTACGCCAAGGAGCTGCACAAGATCGTGACCTGGATCCGCATTTGCGATGGCAACATGCAAGAAGGCTCGTTCCGCTGCGACGCCAATGTGTCGGTGCGCAAACCCGGCCAGCCGCTGGGCACGCGGCGCGAGATCAAGAACCTGAACAGCTTCAAGTTCATGCAGCAGGCCATCGACTACGAAGTGCGCTGGCAGATCGAGCAGATTGAAGACGGCAAGGCTATTGAGCAGGCCACCGTGCTGTTCAACCCGGACACTGGCGAGACCCGTGCGATGCGCACCAAGGAAGACGCAGCGGATTACCGCTACTTCCCCGACCCGGATTTGCCGCCGCTATACATTTCAGAGCAATGGATTGAGGAAGTACGAGGGCTGATGGCCGAATTGCCTAGAGTGATGGCTGAACGCTTTGTGCGTACCTATGGCTTGCCGGAGTATGACGCGACGCAGCTGACACAGAGCAAGGCGATTGCCAACTACTTTGAAGCAACCGCCAAAGCCTGCGGCCAGGCCAAGCTGGCCAGCAACTGGATCATGGGGGAGGTGTCGAAGTACCTGAACGCAATTGAAGAACTTTCGTTCGAGGAATTTCAAGAAACTGTTACGCCCGCAAATTTGGCTGCACTTATCGGCCGGATTCATGACGGAACCATTTCAAATGCCGCCGCGAAGAAAATCTTTGGTGAGGATTTAGTCCACTACCCTGGAACTAAGTACGATGGCGCTCAGGACTATATCGACGCCTGCATCGAAGCCAAGGGCCTCAAGCAGATGAACGACACCGGCGCTCTAGAAGCCATCGTCGACGAAGTGATCGCCGCCAATGCGAAGAACGTCGCCGAGTTCAAAGCGGGCAACGAAAAAGCGCTGAACGGCCTCGTGGGCCAGATCATGAAAGCCAGCAAAGGCAAGGCCAACCCACAGCAGGTCAACGACGTGCTGCGCAGCAAGCTGGCCTAAGTATCACCGCCGCGCCCACAGTCTCGAGCAGCAGACCTAGGGTGAACGCCAAAGTGAGGTCAAGGAGGAGCCCGAAGGGCGGGGGACACGAACGGCGGCGTTTACCCTAGGTCTGCTGCGGGCGAACTACAAAAGCGCCCGCAGTTGAGGCAACTGAAACGGCTAGTTCTTTGCGGGCGCGCTCAGGGCCCAAAGCTGGCGCAGGCGCACCAACTCCTCGTCGAAGCGCGCATTCACGCGCTTGACTTCCCCATCCTGTTCGCCAATAAACCGCCGCTGAACGGCCTGGCTTTGAATATTTTCTTCCAACTGGCGGCGCAAATAGGCGGGCGCCTTGGCGGGATCCTTTTTGAAGAACTCCATCTCGTCATCGATCGCCACGCGTTGTTTGATCAACTCTTCCAACCGGGTTTTTGCGGCCTGTATGACGACGCTGATCTGAACCTGCGCTTCCGCACGCTCCTGTTCGTGCACGGTCTTGTTGGGGTACCGCGTCAGCAGCGCGCGGTCGCGTCGCTTTTCGTCGGCCGTGTGGCTGCGTTCCTCGATGTCGCGCTTTTCCTTCGCCTCAAGTTCGGCGCGCTCCTTGGCGGTCAGCGTCGGGCCA
>JANXVI010000283.1 GCA_025351745.1 Rhodoferax sp. | reverse complement strand
TATTCCACAAGGGCTATAGGCACATATTACTCAAACGCTTCGAAAGCAGCATCTAGCCTTTGCACATACCGGGCCCGCAGACTCGCGTCGATGAAACTCGCATCGAAGCTGTTGCGCGCCAACTGGTAGGCGTGGGCAGAGGTCATACCCAGTGCTGCAAAAGTCTGCGTGAAGTTCTCGTTGATATAGCCACCAAAATAGGCCGGGTCGTCGGAGTTGACGGTGGCCATGATGCCGGCGTCCAGCATCTGTTTGAGGTTGTGTTGTTGCAGCGTGGGAAACACGCGCAGCTTCAGGTTGCTCAAAGGGCACACGGTCAGCGGTATACGGTCCTTGGCCAAGCGCTGCATCAGCGCGGCGTCGTGTATGGCCTGCACGCCGTGGTCTATGCGCTCGACCTTTAGCACATCCAAGGCGCTCCAGATGTAGGCTGGTGGCGCCTCTTCACCTGCATGGGCCACCAGACGGAAGCCGAGCTGCTTGGCGCGTGCATACACCTTGGCGAACTTCTCAGGCGGGTGACCGACTTCGCTAGAAGCCAGACCAATACCGACAATTTTGTCGCGCAACGGCAGTGCTTCTTCCAGGCAGGCAAAGGCTTCTTCTTCGCTGAGGTGCCGCAGGAAACACAGGATCAGCGAGGCCGTCATGCCAAACTTGGCTGGCGCATCGGCGCAGGCGCGGTGCAGGCCGTTGATGACGGTGGCAGCATCCAAGCCGTGACCGGTGTGCGTCTGGGTGTCGAAGAAAATTTCGGTGTGCAGCACGTTGTCGACTTGCGCGCGCGCCAGGTAGGCGCAGGTCATGTCGTAAAAGTCCTGCTCGGTCTTGAGCACCATCGTTCCTTCGTGGTAAATGTCTAAAAACTCCTGCAGGTTATGGAACACATAGGCGTCGCGCAGCGCCTGTTCGCTGGGGAAGCGCAGCGCCACATTGTTGCGTTTGGCCAGTGCAAACATCAGCTCGGGCTCTAGCGAGCCTTCGATGTGCATGTGCAACTCGGCCTTGGGCATGCGGCGCAGCAACTCGGGCAGGCGCTCTGGGGATACGGGTCTGTGCTGCATATTCAAATTCACCTCGTTGGGGGCTTGGTCTATTTCAATTGTTCGGTCAAGAAGCGGACGACACGGCGCTTGGCGTCCTCGCGCGCTTCAGGGTTGGGCGCCGTGGTCACTCCGGCTCCCGGCGTTACGCCATTGGGCACGTCCTTGCGCAAGCGCTGGGCCGTTAGCGCAGGGTTGTCGAAGTCGTGGAATGTGCCGGGGTAGGTGACGATCTGCATAGGTTCGCCGCGCGCGGCCACAGTTGCCGCTAGTTCCTTGCAGGGTGCCGCTGGGGTCCAATCGTCGGCCTCGCCTATCAGCAGCAGCAGCGGCGCATAGGGATGGAAGCGCTCCGGCTTTTTGTTGCGAGACGTGCAACCCGGATAAAACGCAATGGCCGCGTTGAATCCCGCATCGCCCAGCTGGTGGGTGATGGTGTCCAGCGTCACGCCTGCGCCGTGCGACCAGCCCAACAATGCAATGCGTTTGGCATCCACATCCGGCCGCTGGCGCAGGTAGGACAGCGCGGCATAAGCATCGCCTACGCGGTCCGACTCCCTGAGCGTGCGCTCGCTGAACTTGGTAGTGCAAATCTCTTTGATGCCCCGGGCACTAAAACTGTCGAGCATCAAGGCCACGTAGCCCTGCGACGCCAGATAGTCGCCCCACATGGCATGGCGGGCGTTGAGCTTTCCGTCGCGTCCATAAGCACCGCCACAGCCGTGGACCATGACCACGGCAGGATGCTTACCCGTGCTGCCGTCGGGACTAAAGACAAAGGCCGACAATGGGGCGTGCGCTGAAGAGATACCCGCCGTAGCAACTTGTACGACCTGCGGTGGCGCGGCCAACACCGAGCCTAGACACAAAGACAGGCAACAGGCGATGGCGGCGCAGTATTTCATGGGGCACTCACATTCATTGAATCTTGGCGGCTTCGACCTCCATCTGCGAGACCAGCTCTTGCATCTGGTCCACCACCGCTTGCACCGTTTCGCGCTTGGACAAGTCCACGCCGGCCTTTTGCAGTTGGGTCATTGGGTGGTCATTGCCACCGCTGCCCAGCAGCTCCAGGTAGCGAGCAGTAGCGCTCGCGCGGGACGCGGGCTCTCCTGTGGTCATATCCTTGAATAGCTTGGCCGACGAGGCAAAGCACGTAGCGTATTGGTACACGTAGTACGGCGAGTTGTAGAAGTGGGGAATGCGTGACCAGGTGTACTTGTAGGTGTCGTCCATCGTCACCGCATCGCCGTAATAGGTTTTCAGCAAATCCAGGTAGATGCCATTGAGCACGGCGGCGGTCACTGGCTTGCCTTGCTCCACTAGCTTGTGAGCCTGCATTTCGAAATCGGCAAACAAGACCTGGGTGTAGAAGGTGCCAACGATGGAGTCCACCGCATGCTGAAGCAGCAAGAAGCGCTCCTTCGGGTCCGTTGTGCTCTCCAGCAATTTGTTGAGCAAAAAGCGTTCATTGGTGGTGGACGCAACCTCGGCCACAAAGATCGTGTAGCCCGATGTGACGTAGGGCTGCTTCTCGTACGACAAGATGGTGTGCATGGCATGGCCACCTTCGTGGGCCAGCGTGAACAGCGCGCTTTGTGTGTCGTTGTGGTTCAGCAGCATGTAGGGGCCAACGCCATAGACGCCACCCACGTACGCGCCCGAGCGCTTGCCTTCGTTTTCGTACACATCGATCTGCTGACCCGACAAGAACTTCTTGTACTTGGCCGTGTAGTCTGCGCCCAGGGGTGCCACTGACTGCAACACGGTTTCCTTGGCATCGTCATATGGGTAGGTCGCCGTGGTCTTGTAAATCGGGATCGAGCCGTCATACAGGTGGTAGCTGTCCAATCCCAACAGCTTCTTGCGCAGCTTGGCGTAGCGCTGCAGCGGCGCGGTGCCGGCACGCACGGTGTCGACCAGCGTCTTCACCACATCGAGCGGCACAGCGTGCCCATCGAGCGCCGAGTCCAACACTGTAGGGAAATTGCGGGCCTGCGCAGTGAACCACCCCTTTTGCATGACCCCGTTGTAGATGGCTGCATAGGTGTTGGCAGTCGCCGCATAAGTTGCCAAAAACGCCTCGAACGACTTGGCGCGGTCCGCCTGCAGGTAGTTGGTTTGCAATACGCCCTGGTAGGTGCCGGGCGACAGCGTGATCTCTTTGCCGTCCGACAGCGTGACTTTGGGGAATTTGATATCGGAGGTAGACAGCTCCTGGAAAGTAGCCGTGGGAGTCTGGTTGAAACGCGTTGCAAACGACAGCAGTTTCTCGCCCTGCTCGTCCAGCACATGCGC
>JANXVI010000235.1 GCA_025351745.1 Rhodoferax sp. | reverse complement strand
TGGCACTGCCAAATTAACTGGCAAGCTTGGCGTTGGAACGGTGAAGGTGACGGGGAAAGCGCTGAACGGAACCGCCAAATTTGTGGCGAATCACCAAGATCAAATTTCCAGTGCAACTAAGGCCGTAGTCGGCGTAAGCGGAATGCTCGTCAAGGAAACGGGTGGAGCCGTTGCAGCAGGGGCCGGTTCCGTAGCTCGTGGGTTACACAAGGTGGGCTCTCAGTCCGAAGGCACCGCAGGCAAGTTACTTGGACATGCGGCTGGATATGCTGTTGATGCTGTCGGTATCGTCGGAAAGGTAACTGGAGGCATCGGAACGATGACTCAAAAAGCATCTCCTGCAATTGGTGGAGCGGCTGGCAGTGCCGTCAGCGGTGTCGTAGGGACAGTTTCTGGCGCTGTTGACTCGATAGCGATTACGGAAGGTGACTTTGAACGACTTCGGCGGCGTTTGCAAAGGGCAAGCCTTGTTGTGCGGGAGAAGTCGAAGTGCAAGCTTGCATCGATCGCTCTCGCGCAACATGAGCGCAGAAAAACGGATTTGCTTGACCTGTTGGTTGTGGGTGGAGTGACGCTTGGTGAAATCGTTCGTGATCCGTCCAAAGTGCCTGCCGATGTTGAACGTGCGTTTGAACTTGCCTATCCTGGGCTGGCAAGTCATGGCGAGATGTTTTCAGACGTTGTTCAGCGGCTGCCTGTGGACGACATTGTGGGACTTGTGAACGGGGTCAAGGGCAAGCTATTCGAGATCGAACTGGTTGACCATATGAATGCGGGCAACTTGCCGGACGGTCTCCATGCTGAACTCGCCGGGTCTGCAACTCAGCCCGGATACGACATAAAAATCCTGGATGCCGATGGCCATACGGTCGATGTTCTGCAGGCCAAAGCTACAGAGTCAGTCGCATACGTTAAGGATGCTTTGGAGCGCTATCCGGATATCGACGTCACCACTACGACAGAGGTACATGCCCAGCTGGTGGCACTTGGCGCCGCCGATCATGTCTCCAGCGGTGGCGTCAGCGAGGCTGTCCTTCAACAGAAGGTGGAGGCGGCTGTCGCTGCTGGGCACCACCATTTTGATGCAGGTGATCTTGTGCCTTCCTCAATTGGCTTGGCCGTGATCGCCTTGTCGTCTTTCATGGACAAGAGCTTGTCACTGGAACAAAAAGGCGCCGAGTTTGGTGACCGCGCAGCCAAAGCAGGCGTTACCGGTGCGGCTGCCAAGACTGTGCTGATTGCGACCAATACATGGTGGCTCGGACTTGCGGTTGGTGTCGGATCACGTTGGCTTGCCTCCTACGGTGGGAATAAGCGACAGCGATACGAGGCCCTCCAGAGAGCCGTTGACTCTCTTGAAACGAGGGCTGGCCCCAGTGGCAAGCGAGCCCTTGAACGGTCACCCACATTACAAATTGCAGGATAAGTTGCGAGCTAAGGCAATCGTGGGGAGATAAAGATATGGCAGTTTCAGTTGAGTTCATCGACTTCATCGTGCCAATCGCGGCCATCAAGCAAAAATATCCGGGGGGCTGGGATCAGTGTCTGAAGGACCATGAAAACTTGATCGGCGGTCGGGTTTGGTTTGATGAGCACCTGCTTCGAGACGGAGCCATGAATCCACGTGACATTGAGTCCCTCATCGAAGAATGGACAGATTTGGGTTTCGAACCAACTGAGGAGAATGATGGTCAGCGAGTGTGGAAGGACTGCTGCGTCGTCGAATCCATGTTCGGCGGGGCAACTTTGCCGTGCGATTGGTTGGAAATTGGAGATGACGGGCGCTCAGCCACCCTCAAAGGAACGGATCCTGGCCAGATTGTTGGCAGGGTAAGGCGACGTGGCGCTTAGGAATGTGAAAGCGGGGCACCGTTATTCAAAATCTGGCGGCATGCCAATACAAAAGGGGGAAATGATGGCTGTACTAGTCGAGGGACTGTCAATAGTTGTTCGAAACGAAGCACTTGAAAGGAAATTTCAAGGTGGATCGGCTAGATTTCAAGACGGATTGAGTAATGAATCAATTTGTTTTGATAATGAACTGACGTGTGTTCATCTTCGCTCTCCAGATGAAGTTGGAGGCTTTATTGGGTGGTGTGAAAGCATGGGGCTGACCTTTGCTCTTGGAGGCGAATGCGTGGACATTGTTGTGATCGACCAGCGCAAAGGGCCGACTTTGAAGTGCAATTGGATCGCCCATAGCGTTTTGGAAGTTGATGATGATGAATCGAAGTGCATGGCCCGGGTCTGTTGGTTTTCTAGCGACTCTCACCCCGGCTTCGGAACACGGGTCCCGGCATTGCAGTTTGAAATTGCGATGCCGGTTGGATGGCGCGTAAGTCGCTCATTGAGTGCAAGCCATGTTTTCGTGCCGAAACACGAGTAATTTGAAATCCATTGGCTGCTGCGCCGAGCGAATGCCGGAGGGGGTCTGTGCCTATGAACGTGGCGCTTTAGCTCGTGTTTCGTGCCTGACAAATTCGGAGCCGTCGTTTCCTCTGCTTGCTTCGGTTGGTCAAGTTGCGTTCTAAATAGCTCGAAAATGAACTCTGCTGCAATCCTGAAAAATAGGTGGTCGAGTGAGCTTGCTTGTTGCTATTGCATGTAAGTTATTGACAATTGCCTATGTATTGCAACATACTTGCATCATGAACCCTCGCTCCCATTCAACGCATGAGCACGCCGTCCTGGAACTTGCCAGGGTAAGACCGCTGCTGCGTGCCCGGGATCTTGCGCAGCAGGAACTGCCAACCATTGTGCTCAGCCGACTGGTTGCCGCAGGAAAGCTCGAAAGAGTTGCTCGAGGGGTTTATGGACTGCCGGGGCAGGCCATTAGCGAGCACCGGTCGCTGGCGGAAGTGGCGCTGCGTGTACCTCAGGGTGTGGTTTGCCTACTTTCGGCACTGCGTGTGCATGGCATCGGGACGCAGGCACCTTTTGAGGTCTGGCTTGCCATTGAACATCGGGCACCCATTCCAAGGCTTGACCAGCCCAAAATTCGCCCCGTGCGCATGTCAGGCGTGGCATTCACCGATGGCATTGAGCATCTGCCGGTCGACGGCGTGAGCGTGCAGGTGTTTAACGCCGCCAAGACCGTGGCAGACTGCTTCAAATACCGAAACAAAATTGGACTGGACGTTGCACTGGAAGCCCTGCGCGATGGCTGGGCGCAACGAAAATTCACAATGGACGAAATCTGGCATTTCGCGACGGTTGACCGCGTGGCCAATGTCATGCGCCCATACCTGGAAAGCGTGACAACATGAGTCGAAATCTGGCTGCATCGGTCCGGGCGCGTTTGAAGCAACACGCGGATGTGACCAAGCAAGACTTCAATTTGACGCTCACGCATTACGGTCTGGAGCGTCTGCTGTACCGACTGTCCGTTTCCGAGCACGCCTCAAATTTTCTGCTCAAAGGGGCGCTGCTGTTTACGCTTTGGTATGACGTCGCGCACCGGCCCACCCGTGATGCTGATCTTTTGGGCTTTGGCCCGGATGACGTTGAAACAGCAGTCAAGACTTTCCGCCAAATTTGCCTGACCCCAGCGGAAGACGGGGTGGTGTTTGACCCCGATTCAGTCAAGGGTGCAGTCATCCGCAAGGAGGCTGGCTATGGCGGAGTGCGGATCGACATTCAGGCAAAGCTAGATGGTGCGCGCATTGCTCTGCAAGTTGATATCGGGTTCGGTGACGCGGTGACTCCGGCACCACAGGCGATCAGCTATCCGGTACTGTTGGAAGATTTTCCGGCACCGCAGCTGCGGGCCTATCCGAAATACACGGTCGTCGCCGAGAAATTCCATGCCGTGTGCCTGCTGGGGCTGGCCAACACACGAATGAAGGATTACTTCGATTTGTGGGTGCTGCTGGATGACACCACGCTTGACCCATCCGAATTGCGCCGCGCCATTGAAGCAACGTTAGAGCGCCGGAAAATGCCGATGCCGACCACGGTGCCTGTTGGGTTCACTGAGGCGTTTGCAGAAGATGCAACCAAGCAAACTCAGTGGAAGGCATTTTTGAAAAAGAACCAGCTAGATCCAATTGTGCTGGCCGATGTGGTGAATAGACTGCGCAGTAAGTTTCAAGTTGCCGGGGTCATCTGAGCCCGCAAGACAAGTAACGGAGTGTTTGATACGCCATCGGATGTGCTGGGTTTGCGGTGTTTTCCAAGTGCGCGGATGGGCGTTTCATTTCAACAATTGGGTGTAATTGGGCGTGCTTTTGGTTAATTGTTTCGTTTGGGTCCAATCTAGAACGTCGGCACTTATGCAGAAATGCCGATGAAACGCAACATTTTCATTCGAACCTAACCGGTCCAGCCAGGGCCTTTGTCGATGTTGACAGGCAAGACTCTTCGAAGGCTTCGATATCGACTTGCCGGTAGAGGACGCGGCCAGGGAGTTTTAGGAACTTCGGGCCAATGCCTTCGCTGCGCCAGCGCTCAAGACTGGCCTCGCTGATGCTCCAACGGGCTGCCAGTTGTTTTTGTCCCAGATGTTTGGTGTCCACGGGTTTCCTTCCGAATGAGTTGGTGGTACTCCATGAAGGCGTGTTTCCGGCCCAAAGCCAAGTGGTGTGCTGAAAAAATGCGGACGGTGGTTCAAGTGTGAAATGCGGAATTGAACTGTTGTCCAAATCTTTCGACCTATGCGACCACCGGCCTCTGATAGACTGCCACTGATGTTGGCGGTTCCCGCAATCCTTCGCAGCAGCCATTGGCAGCAAAAAGGAGCCCAGTTCGTTGGGTTTGACAGGGGGTGCGGCACCACCACCATTACCACCGATATAGGCCGCTAGGAACATACACCTAGCGGCCTTTTTCTTTGCTAAATCAATGACTTACGTTGCACTGGCCTACAATGGCGGCTATTGACAGGCAAACCTAAGCGGGGGAACAATGCGGGGAACAGGCGGCATTTATTGGGTGTTTTGGGGATTGTTCCCCCATTCTCTAGTGACAGCGGCCACTTTTGTTCCCCCATGCTGACCGATGCCGAATGTAAGAACGCAGTGTGCCCACCAGACAAGAAACGGTTGCGGCTGGCCTGTTCTGGTGGCCTGTACCTGGAGGTCGCGCCCAAGACCCCCAACAACCCGGACGGCTCAAAGCGCTGGTTCTGGAAATACCGCAAAAACGGCAAAGAGGGGCGCATGGCACTTGGCAGCTATCCCAAGGTGGGGGCAAAGCAGGCCCGTTTAGCCCGTGACGCGGCCAAGACGCGGAAATCGGATGGTGTGGACCCTGTGCAGGCCCGCAAGCTCGAAAAGCTCAAAACCAGCCGATCCAGCGGCGACTCCTTCAAAGCCATTGCATTGGAGTGGTACGCAAAGCAGGCCCCTCAATGGAGCGACAGCCACGCAGGGCGCATGCTGCGCCAGTTTGAGCGTGATCTATTCCCATGGATAGGTGAGCGGCCTATTGCTGAGATACACGCCATGGAACTATTGGCGGCGTTGCACAAGGTAGAAGAACGTGGCGCGTTGGAAACCGCAGACCGGGCATTAATGCTTGCAAGGCAGGTTTGGGATTACTGGCTACCCACGGCGGAGGTGCAACAGCGCAATATCACCGAAGGGCTCAAGGCCCGGCTGACCCCGTACCGTGGCAAGAGCTTTGCGGCCATCGTGAAGCCTGCACGCTTTGGCGAAACGTCGCACTTGTTGCGTTCTTACCTGTACTCTTAGCTTGGCCCGCAGTCCTCCTCTTTTTGGGTGTGTTCCTTTGGGGCAAGGCTGGCTTCTAGATGCACCAACGCTAAGCGGTAGACCATGAACTTAGCACTTTGTCTGAAGTTGGCCTCGTTCGTAATCGGCCTCGGGCTGCTATTGCTGGGCGCGCACTACCTTGACTTTCCCGATTGGGATTTCGGCATTTGCTTTGTAATGGCGTTCACAACCTTTGCGACCGCCGAATGGTCAACAATGGTTATCTGGCGGCGCAAGTGGGCATTAGTGCCGCTGGCCGCGTTCTGGACCTGGCTATCGGTGGATGGGGTGTACTGGGCCTATTGGAGCTATGTCAGGCCGGAGGTAATGATTCGAGAGGGCCAGTGGCTGGCTTCGCTGTGCCTTTACGCACTATGCGGGGTGATCTGGTATCGCCTTTTACCCATCATTGCGGAAGCGATGCAAAAAAGTTCAGAGGATTCCAAGTGAAAATATTTCGGCAAATACTGAAATGGATTGGCATAGCCATTGGCGTGGCCTTTCTCGCCTACATGGGGTATTTCTTTTACAGCCTCTCAACAGCAGTGGAGCGCCTACGCCCTCTTTGTGCGCAGATCAAACTGGGAACCCCATTGGCCGATCTAAAGGCATTTGCTGCGGCGAACGGGCTGTCCATGGCGAGCATGGGCACAGACGCAAAAGCGACCATTCTTTTCGAACGGAAGTCATACGGTCGGCACACTTGCGCGATAACGTTGGATGGCGGAGTGGTCACCAAGTCCGAATATTCGCATTTGGATTAACCGACAGCATGCCGAACTTGGATTGATGTCAGAGGCTTTGAAGGCCAGCATCATCGTGGAAGAATGCTTGCTTGGAGAGCCACTTGCCAAGTGCAAACCCGGTGGCGGTGTCACTTGGATAATGAAGGCCCGCGACCTCTCTATTCACGCCGACTTGCTCTGCCAAAGCTCGCAATCGAACGGCAGACTTTGGCGCAACCCGGGCAAGAATTTCCGCGATAACGGTTGATTGGGTTGCGTGTCCAGACGGATAGGAGGAATGCCAAGGCACCGGCACCACAGGTTCAATTTCCGGCAGTACGGCATTTGGGCGCAGGCGACGAAATCGCCGCTTCAATCCCAAGACAACCAACTCGACGTCGGAAATTGCTTCGTAAAGTCGGCCAGCAAATACAGGATGGTCTGCCTCTAAAATTTCCGCACAGTCCCAAAACAATGGAATGGGATTGATGTTCTCTCTTTCAATCTGCCGCACGCGGTCGCCTGTCCGCAATGACCTCATCTGAAACAGCATGCGCGCTTCCGTCAAATCATCCAGCGGTGGGGGCGGAGTGTCTAAGGCATCGATTGAAAAGCCCGCAGGGAGGATTTTGAAAATCTTTGTCGGGTCTACCGCAAGTGCCGATTCGGTATGTGCCAGTTGACCCAACAGCCCTAGGCCAATCCCAATACAGGCAGCTCTGCGGTTCGGCCCGACCTTTAATTTCATTGCCTGCCCCTAAGACGCGGGACCACTACATCGCATCGAGAAATTGCTTCTTTTTTCGCTCGTAGTCGTCCCGAGTAATCAGACCCTGTTTGAAGAGGGTGTCCAGACTCTTCATCTTTTGGACTATGTCGTCGGAACCTTTGGTCGCGCTGGCGGGACCCGGATCATGGGCAGGAGTTGTCACCGAGCCCTTCGCAAACGACCTAGGCTTTGATGCTGATGCTGGTGCTGGTGCTGGTGCTGGTTCCGAGACTTGTACCGGCGCTGATTCTGGTTCTGA
Source organism: Rhodoferax sp. (assembly GCA_025351745.1). GTDB lineage: Bacteria > Pseudomonadota > Gammaproteobacteria > Burkholderiales > Burkholderiaceae_C > Allorhodoferax. Next base: position 3,954 of record JANXVI010000235.1, on the reverse strand, counting down.
GGCGGGGGAAGATGCAGGGACAGCTACGGGCATCGGTGCGGGCGCAGCGACTGGCACGGGCGCAGGGTCAGGTAAGTTAACGGTTACGTTCTGAAATTTGTAGAGCTCGCACTTCTTTGACCCGAAGTTGTACAAAGGCTGACCGCCTACAGACTGCGCCTTTATGTTTTGAAGAGACAGCTCGCACTTACTCATGGCTTGCGCATTGGCGTCAGCTTGTGTCATCTTGCCCGATACATGGCCCCACACCCAGTACCTGCTACCAAAGATCTTGTCTTCACTGACCGTCGCGAGCGCTTTTGTATCGTTAGACTTCTCGAACGCATCACGAATAGCGCCGAGGGGCGCAGGGAATGCAAGATTTGGAATTGGAATAATGATGATTGCGTTGGCCTGCATTGCGACCATTGCCGCAGTAGCAACGATCAATATCTTTTTGTGCATGTCAGATTGGTTGTAATGTGTTTGTGACGGCTATCCGCGATTCCACTTTAATCTGAGAAGACAGCTAAACGCATTTTTTTTGCGCTGGGACATTCTCGTGCCTGTTAGTCTAAAATTTCGGTAGCGAAGACAATGCGGGGGAACAGCCGGGGGAACGCATTTATTCGATAGGCTTACGGAGCTAATGAGCATGCGGGTTGCAAGAGATGATTCAATTGCCGCCAGCCCACCATACGCTAGCATCAAGGCCGCCAAGTTAAATACATTGGCGGCCTTTTTCTTGTGCAAACCCTCACACAGACCATCCCATGGAATTTGTTACCTTCTTGATCGACTTTGTCCTGCATGTGGACAAATACCTGGAAACCTTCGTCCAGAACTACGGCATGTGGGTTTATGCGTTGTTGTTCGTGGTGATATTTGTCGAGACCGGTGTAGTGGTTATGCCCTTCCTGCCTGGTGATTCGTTGCTTTTTGTCGTAGGTGCAATGTGCGGCGTTGGCTTGATGAACTATCCGGTATCGGTCGGTCTGTTGTTTGCGGCCGCTGTGTTGGGCAACCAGTCCAATTATGCGATTGGCCGTTACATTGGGCCGCGGGTCTTCCAGTGGGAAGATTCGCGTTTTTTCAACCGCAAAGCCTTTGATTCGGCACACGCTTTCTACGAGCGCTATGGTGGCATCACCATAGTAGCTGCGCGCTTCATGCCGTTTCTACGTACCTTCGCGCCGTTCGTGGCGGGCGTGGCGCGCATGACGCGCACGCGTTTCATATTTTTTGATGTGGTCGGTGGTGCTCTGTGGGTCGGCGGCATCATCACCATTGGTTATTTCTTCGGCAATTTCCCGTGGGTAAAGGTCCATTTGGACAAGATCATTTGGGCCATGATCTTTGTGCCGGGCCTGGTGATTCTGTTCGGCGCGTGGCGCTCGCGCCGCAAGGCCCGGGCCAGCTAACTCCTGACCCGGTTGCGGGCCAGCGGCGGGTTTTTGGAGAAGTAACGTTCGATGCCGCGCATCAGTGCATCGGCCAGGCGCGTTAGAAATTCTTCGCTGTTGAGCTTGGCTTCTTCTGTGGGATTGCTAATGAAAGCCGCCTCCACCAGCACGCTGGGAATATCGGGCGCCTTCAGGACAGCAAAGCCGGCCTGTTCTACCTTGGCCTTGTGCAACTTGCCGACGCGGCCGATTTCACCCAGTAGTGTGCTACCCAGCTTGAGGCTGTCGTTGATCTGTGCCGTGGTGCTCATGTCCAGCAGGGCGCGCTGAACGGTGGCGTCCTTGGTCTTCACGTTCAGCCCGCCGATCAAATCTGCCTTGTTTTCTTTGGCCGCCATCCAGCGCGCGGCGCTGCTGGACGCGCCACCCTGGCTCAGGGCAAACACGCTGGCGCCTTGCGGGTCAGGGGTGAAGAATGCATCGGCATGCAGGCTGACGAACAGGTCGGCCTGCACGCGACGTGCCTTTTGAACCCGCACTTGCAAGGGGACAAAAAAGTCAGCGTCGCGGGTCAGGTAGGCGCGCATGGCGTTGCCGTTGACGCTGGTGGCGTTGATGCGTTCGCGCAGCAAATGGGCCAGCCGAAGCACTACATCTTTCTCGCGCGTGCCGCCGGGGCCGATGGCGCCGGGATCTTCTCCGCCATGGCCAGGGTCCAGCGCGATGATGATGAGTCGGTCGGTTGCTGCGGGTTCGCTTTTGGCCGAAGCCTTTGTTTCATTCTGGCCGCTAGCCCTCGTAGAATCTACGTGAGGCGCTACTGATTGTGTAGCGCCTTGAGTGCCGGTACCCACCGCCGCAGTGCCGGGTTTCTGGGTGTGCTGGACGATCAATTCGCCCAGGGGGTCCGTACTGGGGCGCGTTGGCGCAGGGCTGGGCGTGTGTGGCGTGGCAGCATGGGCCTGTGTACCTTCTTGCAGCCGCTGCGCGATCAAGGCCTCTAGCGGATCCACCTCCAGCGCGGGGTACAGGTCCAGCACCAGCCGGTGCTGGTAAGCCGCAACGGGCACCAGCGCAAACACCTGCGGGCGAATTGGCAGCTTCAGGTCTACCACCAAGCGCACCACATTGGGCGCGAACTGGCCGACGCGGATGCCCGCAATATTGGGGTCATCCGCGCGCACCTTGGCGACCAGTTCCTTCAGCGCCGGGTTCAGCGTGATGCCTTCGATATCCACGGCCAGGCGTGGCGGGCTGGGTACGAAGGTTTGTTTGGTAGTCAGCGCGCTGTCGGATTCAATCGTCACCCGCGAATACTCGAGAGCCGGCCACACCCGCACGGTGATGATGGTGGCGCCATGGGCCAGCTCTGCCAGACCCAGGCTTAAGACAATGCTGCCGCCAGATTTGAGCAGGGTGCGGCGCTGCATCGTCAAGGCTGCGGCCCCTCAAGCGCACAGGCGTGCAGCAAGGCGGTGCCTGTGGGGGTGTTGGCGCTGAGGGTCACTTGGCGTGTGGCGTCGGTGGTGGTCAAGATGGTGATGTCCAGATCCGCGCAGGGTAGCATGGCGCCGGCCTTCTCGGGCCACTCTGCCAGCTTCAGCCCGAGGCTGGCGAAGATATCGCGAAAGCCTGCGTCCTCCCACTCGCGCGGGTCGGCGAATCGATAGAAGTCGAAGTGCCAGATATTCAACCCTGGCAGCTCATACGGCTCCACCACCGCATAGGTCGGGCTTTTGATGCGCCCGGTCACACCCAGCGCGTGCAGCAGGTGGCGCACCAATGTGGTCTTGCCCGCACCCAGATCACCATGCAGGGCGATGAATGCGTGGGTCACATCTGGCTGCACGGCCAGGCTTTGGGCAAAGCGCCGCGTGGCGGCTTCATCCGGCCAGTGCAGTGTTTTTACAATAGGGGCGTGACGATCAATAGCGCTCAATTCGATGGCAACCAGCTGGTTTCGCAAATGCAGGCGTGGGCCTGGGAATTGGGATTCTCCCAAATTGGAGTCGCCAGTGTAGATTTATCGTCAGCCGAGGCCGGATTGATGGATTGGCTTGCGCGCGGGTTCCACGGCGAGATGGCCTATATGGCCAGCCACGGCCTCAAGCGCGCCCGCCCGGCCGAGCTGGTGCCCGGTACGTTGAGCGTCATCACGGCGCGCATGGACTACCTGCCGCGCGGCGCGCCAGATGACTGGACCACGGTAGAGCTGAACCGCCTGCAACGCCCCAATGAGGCGATCGTGTCGGTCTACGCGCGCGGCCGTGACTACCACAAGGTCTTGCGCAACCGCCTGCAAAAGTTGAGCGAGCGAATCGCGCAAGAAATCGGCGCTTTCGGCCACCGCGCCTTCACTGACTCTGCCCCCGTGCTGGAGGCGGAACTGGCCGCCCGCAGCGGCCAAGGCTGGCGCGGCAAGCACACGCTGTTGCTGAACCGCGAAGCGGGCTCGATGTTCTTCCTGGGCGAGATTTATGTAGATGTGTTGCTGCCCACCAGCGAGCCCGTGCAAGGACATTGCGGCACTTGCAGTGCGTGCATCACCGCCTGCCCCACACAGGCCATCATT
>JANXVI010000172.1 GCA_025351745.1 Rhodoferax sp. | reverse complement strand
GGTTTGAGGTCATTTGGTTTACAGCGCCATCTCGGCGTTTGTTGGTGGATGAACTGCGCTGGTCAGCGCCTACTTTGGGGTTTCTGGTTTTGAGTGCCTTTCTACTTTGTCGGTCGGGGTCGCCGTCGCCTTCGCCGCCTTCATCGTCATCACTTGCTGCTACGTCTGGCCCCGCCCCGGTGGCATCTGCCCCGGCTGCATCGGCGTCTACACCTATGGCTGTGATTGCGGCGCTGGCACCGCCACCGCCACTTTCTGGAAATCCGTTCGAGATCGAGGTACCTCCGCGGCGGACGAGTACGCTTGCAAGAATTGGGAGGGTGTGGCGTCGTTCAACGATGCCAGATACGGATTGAAGAACCGCTAAAACTTTGTCTTGAGTCGCTTTGAGTACGATCATTTGGGCCTTGCATTTGGCTACCGATAAACCCGAATGGGTTTATATCCAGTAGTCCAAGTACGGCGTTTATAGCACCCACACATCCAACATGCAACAAAACAACGTAATTGTGAATAACGTGCGCGCTATGTCGCGTTTTTCTGCTAATCGAGCATCGCAGCTACCCGCGCCCGCACTTCTTCCACCAAATCGTCCGGTGCTTGCTCGATCAGGGTCAAACCGCGCTGTGACGGGTCAATCATCCTGAACTGGTGCACCAGCACCACGCCCTGCGTTTGCGTGCCAGTGCCCATGAGGCTGACCGACAAACCCGCATTGCGTGCGCCCATGCCCCCTTGCGTAATCGGGCAAACGCCAATCATGCCCAGCCGGTTCAAGTCGGCGTGCGTGACCACAATGCCGGGCCTGCGTCCTTGTTGCTCCTGGCCCAGCGTGGGGTCGAAACTGGCCACCACGATGTCGCCGCGCTGCCAAACCTTGCGACTCAAAGGGGAACCTCTTGGCCGACGGCGGGCATGTTGTCCCAGTCCTTGTCGATCACCAGCGGCTCGTCGCCCTGCATGGCCAACAGCTCTTGCAGGCTGTACTTGCGACGGCTGATCGGCGAAATGATCAAACGCCCGGCGTCAAATTCAAAACTCACCTTGTCGCCAGGGTGCAAGCCGGTGGACTTTGCCAGCGACTGCGGAATGGTCACGGCGATGGAGCCACCAGCGGCGCGGAGTGTGGATGTGTGCATGGTTTGTCCCGTTAATGTCCAAGGGAGTCCAAGGATGTAGCACTAAGTTTAACTTGATTGACCGAAATTTGCATCAGGCTGCCCGCAGCGTCACCACATTGGCCGGTTTGTTGGTCAGCAAGTCCAGCCGTTCACCCCACAGCCGCCACGCATCGCGCATGGGGCCTTCGTAGGTGGCGCGCTGGTAAATGCGCTTCATCTTGTTTTCTTCGGTGTGGTTCAGGCACTTCTCGATCACGTCGGGCAGCGCGCCCAGCTCAGCCATGGCGCTTGCGCCCGTGCGGCGCAGGTCGTGCGGTCGCCATTGGCCCCCGCCAAGTTTCAGTGCGTCGATCTGCTTGGTGCGGCCTGCAATCTGCCCACCCGGTTCGCGTTGACGGTCGGCCACCTGTTTGGTGACGGTTTTGGTGTCCAGTGGCAAATTGGTCTTTTCAATAGCCGGGTCGTAACGGCTGCCCGGAAAACACCAGGGCGTTTCACCCGTAACGGCGTGCAGGCGCTCAAACTGGCGCAGCGCAAAGTCACTCAGCCAAACCTGGTGCGATTTGCCGTTTTTGGTTTCAGGCAGCACCCACAAGCGGCGCTCAAAATCCACATGCTCCCAGCGCGCACCCACGGTTTCGCCAATGCGGGTGATGGTCGCCATTTGAATGAGCAGGGCGCATTGCGACGTTTCGGCCATGCCCGACTGGGGCAACTTCTTCAACAGGTCGATCAACTCCGCTTCGCCCAGCACCCGGTCGCGCTCGCCATCCGGGCCAATCTTGGCCTTTTTTATACGGGCGGTCGGGTCGGCTTCCACATAGTCGCGGTCCAGCGCAAAGCCAAACATTTGCCGCAGGTCAGACAGCACGCGCTTGGTCATTCGGACTACATCACGCGCCATCATGGTGTCCACAATGTTCTGAACGTGCGCCTTCTTCACGTCGGCCACGGCCATGTCGCCAATCAGTGGGAAAACGTCACGCTCAAAAGCCCGTTGCGCCTCGGCACCGCCGTCGCCGCGCTGCTTCAGTGCCAAGTCGCGCCACAGCTTGAACAATTGCCGCACCGTCAAACGGGCCTGCTGCTCGGCGATCACTTCCAGCCGGTCAAGTTGCTTGTTGTGGGCTTCCACCTGGTCAACTTCGATCTTGAGTTTTTCGGTGGCCTTGCGTTGCACCGGGTCGGTGCCGGACTTCACTTCCACGGCCAGCCGGTCGCGCTTGTCGCGTAGGGCTTTGAGCGACATCTTGGGCCAGGAGCCGATGCGCACCTGCCGGGTTTTGCCGTTCAGCTTGTAGCGCCACTGAAAATCCACGCTCACATAGTTCTTGGTGTCCGGCGTGGCCCGCACCATGCCAAACATGGACCCGCCATCCGGTAAACGATTGCCGTCGTCCGTGCCGCGCAGCGCTTCCAGTGCCTTGGTTGTGATCAATGCCATGTCAAATTGCCCCCACCATTGCCCCCACCGTTAGGGTGGCTCGGAGTGTAGCTCGTTGGACTGTTTTGGACTACAACAAAATGATACAAGTCTGTAACTTGTTGATTTATATTGATTATTTCCAATTTCTGAGATTGCCTTGAATCTTGCTGGTAGTACAAGGGGTAGCATGGGGTGCAAGGGGTCGAAGGTTCGAATCCTTTCACACCGACCATTAGACAGTTTAAAGGCCTCTAAGTAGCGATACTCAGAGGCCTTTTTCATCGGGGAAATTGCGCAGCGTGTGTCAGGGATGTTCAGTGACGTACACTAACTTGCAAGTCAATTCGGGGGAACAACGGGGGGAACGAATGGGTGATTGAGCCAATTTCTAATGGCTGTTCCCCCAATCCCCACCGTAATTCCAGTTTTGATTGCAATGGGAGGTTCACAAAATGCTGACTGATGCGGACTGCAAGAATGCTGTCTGTCCCAGTGACAAGCTGCGGTTGAGGCTGAGTTGTTCTGGTGGGCTGTACCTGGAGGTTGGCCCCAACGGGTCGAAGCGTTGGTTCTGGAAATATCGCAAGGAGGGAAAGGAAGGGCGCATGGCGCTTGGCAGCTAGCCCACTTGCAGGTCGTGTCCCTGCTCGTATTCGCGATACCAGCCAATCAGCGAGTTCTTGGTCGGGTAGCCCAACTGGTGAATGGTCGCTCCAAGGCGCTTTCCGAGCTTGATGTAGAGCTTGACTGCTCGAATTCGATCTTCGTATGAAAACATGAACTACCTCCAAGTAGACCAAGTTATTGTCCGAACCCCCACCGGGCTTGCGCTGCACCAGCGCAATGTAGTGCTGCCAGTCGTAGCAGATGTGGCCCCGGTCGGCCACGCGCGCCTGGCTGGCCACAATGGACTCATCGTTGGCGATGTCCACCCGGTTGGGGTACAGCCGGGTGGAAACACGCTGCCCAACCAGTTCACACGGCACCGAGTAGCGGTTGCGCGCCACGGCCATTAAACAGGTGCTCGATACGTTGACTGAGCGTTCAACATAGCCATCAAACACGGCGGGCATGGGCATCAATTCGCCTCGCTCTTGCTCCAGCATTTCTGCCACGCTGAACTGCTTGTAGTCGGGGTGGCGTATCTCGCTCCACAAAGCCCGGCAACGCGTAGGCGCGTTGCAACCCTTGAAGAAGAACAACCTCGATTAAGTTCGTGTTTCCTTTTTTGTAGTCCGCCTCATACTTTTTATAATCAGCTTCTAGGGCAACGCTGAATGCGTATTCCGGTGATCGTGACCGCTGATTCCGGTCGATCGTGACCGGTTGCGCAGCGAGCAAGAGTTGCGCTGCGCAAATTGTATTCTGGGGCTTGCGCAGCAAGCCAAGGCGGGGCCGGTTTTGGCTGTTTGGGAGTTCAAACGGGAATGCAAACTGTCCAGGGGTGGGGCCACCGGGCACAGCCCGTAGGGTCGAGGCAGGCCACTGCACCGGGCAAGCGCAGCGCGTCAGGCCCAAGGCATCTGGCGCATGAGCGGTGGGTCACTGATGCACCGGTGGGTACCACCGGCTGCCCACACCCGAAGTGGTGTGGACAGATCAGTTATCCACGGCGGGCGCGATTCGCACACTCGGCATGAACCGCACCGTAGTCGACTGCGCTCAGGTGGACTTTTTTGTGGCCTCGGGGTTTTTGCCTGGTGCTACGGGTTTCGGTTTTTGCCGCAGCGACTCCCCCGTCAAAGTGAAGCGATGATTCTTCTGCATCACCCGATCCAGAATCGCGTCCGCAATGGTTGCGTCACCGATCCACGCATGCCAGTGCTCAATGGGCAACTGGCTGGTAATGATGGTGGCTTTACTGGCGGCGCGGTCATCAATGATCTCCAGTAAATCGGCACGGGTCTGGGCATCGATACCAGCCATGCCCCAATCGTCCAGCAGCAACACGTCGGTCTTTGCCAGCGCGAGCAGCCACTTGCCAAAGGAGCCATTGCCGTGGCGAATGCGCAGTTCCTCGCCCAGGCGTGGCACACGCTGATACACCGCTGTATGCCCCCTCCTGCAAGCGTACTGGGCCAGCGCACACGCCAGCCAGGACTTGCCCGCACCGGTGGGGCCGGTGATCAACACGCTGTGCCCACTGTCGATCCAATTGCCCAGCGCCAGACTCATCACCGCACTGCGATCCAAACCGCGCCCAGCGCGGGCATCAAGGTCTTCAATGCATGCTTGCGGGTATTTCAGTTGGGCCGCCTTGAGCAGGCGCGCCTGGCGCTTGTCACTGCGCCAATGCACCTCACGGTCCACCAGCAAGGCCAGGCGCTCCTCAAAGCTCATGCCCGTCATGCCAGCCTGGGTCAGTTGCTCTTGCAGGCCGGTGGCCATGCCGGCGAGCCTCAAAGAGCGCAGCTGCTCCAATGTCGTATTCATCATCATGGTGTATTCCTTGGGGTCTTTGTATGGGTCTGGATTCGGTTCGGATTTGTCGCCACTGCCGTAACGCGATAACGACGCAGCGGCCAGTTGCATTTGCACATTTGCACGGTCCAACGCGCATCAGTGGTAGTAGGCTGGCCCACGCACATGCGCGTGCGCGGGACTGACCCACTCAGGGGTGGTGCTGGGCTTTAGCTGATCACGCCCATTGGCCAGAATCTCGCGCACATGGGCGCTCTTGGTGGTGCCTAAATCCAGCGCAATCACACAGGCCGCCTCCAGTCGTGGTTTGCCATAGCGTTTGGCCAATGACAGCAGCGCCAGACAGGCCCGGTAACCATGCTCTGGGTGTTGGCGTGTTTCAAGCATGCGCTTGACCAAACTACCGGTGGCCACGCCAATGTCCTGACCCCAATGGATCAGTCGCTCAGGGCTCCACTGCATGTGGGCGCGGTGGGCGGCTGACAGGTGTTCTGGCACGGTGCTGAAGCCGCCCTTGTGGGCGCAGCGCACGTGGCTGGCCACCCGTTGGCCGCGATGCAAGACCTCCACCGTGCGCTGTGTCACCCGGGCCTCCAAGGTGAGCCCCACCAGGGCATGGGGCACGCTGTAGCGGTGGCCCTCAAACTCGATGTGCTGGTCGATGTGAACCTTGACCGTCTTGTAGACGGCAAGTTCCCACGTTTGCAGCGGCAAAGCTCGCAGGGCCGGGGCGTCAATCTCGGTAAAGACGCTGGCGCGGCAGCCTGGCAGCTTCTGAAACGGCTTGTTGTTGAGTTGCTGCAAGAGCGGTGCAATGGCCTCATTGACCTCATCGACGGTCTCAAACTTCTGATGGCGCAGGCGCATCAGAATCCAGCGCTCCACCACCTGCACCGCTGACTCCGCCTTGGCCTTGTCCTGTGGATGGCGTGGACGTGCTGGCAGGACCGAGGTGCCGTAGTGGCGGGCAAAGTCGAGCACGGTGTCGTTGGCCCGAGGCTCGTAGCGGTCGGGGTTGGCAATCAGGGCCTTGGGGTTGTCGGGCACGATGAGTTCCGTGCAACCGCCATAGAAGCGCAGGGCCTGCGCCGTGGCACCCAGCCAATCTGCCGTGGTCTCACGCGCAGTGGCATGCGCGAAGGTGTAGCCCGAGGCACCCAGGGCGGCGACGAAGATGTGGGCGCGGCTGCCATCGCCAAGGGCCACTGTGGGGCCGGCGTAGTCGATGAAGAGTTTCTCGCCGGCGCGGTGGATCTGGCGCATGGAGCGCTTGAGGGTTTTAGCGAAGCGGCGATAGTTCTCGCAGAACTGGGAGTAGCTGTGAATGGCCTGCTCTGGGTGGCGCTCGCTGTGTTCTTGCCACAGCAGCATCAGGGTCATGCCCTTGCGCCCGAGCTCTTTGTGCAATTGGGCGTAGTCGGGTGCCACGAAGCTGCTGGCGCGCTTTGATGTACCGATCAAGAGGTGATGCAGGGCCGTCTCGTCCATGGCCTGGATTTGTGGCCAATGCAGGCCTGCCTGGCTGGCCAGATCGACATACTTGGCGACCACGCCTTTGGAGATGCCCAATGATGTGGCGATGTGCTGGTGTGAGTGGTGCAGTTCGAGTTTGAGACGCAGGACGTCTTTGATTTGACGCATAGTGATCCTTCGGGTATCGGGCATGTCGGCTTCCCAGCAAAAAGCTGGCAAGACTAGCCCGAACGGATTGGAAAAATATGCGCAGCTCATGCACGCTGCTGGGTCGATTCGGCGGTGGGATCGTGGCCGCCTGTTCGACGTCACGACTGGCAATTACCGACCACCCGGAAATCGGTCACGATAAACCGGAATCAGTGGTCACGATAAACCAGAACGCCCGGTCACGGTCGGCCGGAATCAGCGGTCACGATCCACCAGAATCGCCGGTCACGATAAACCGGAATGACCGGTCACGATTGACCGGAATACCCA
>JANXVI010000396.1 GCA_025351745.1 Rhodoferax sp. | reverse complement strand
ACGAACTCCATCGGGGTGTAGTCGTCATTGAGCATGAGCACCTGGTACATCTGCGGCGGCTTGACACGCTGAGTACGGCGCTCCAACACAACAGAGCCCCCCTCATCGGGGTTGGGAGGCTGAACGGGTGGTTCTGGTGGTTTGGACGGAATATTTGTTGCCATGAAATCGATTTTATCGGTCACCCCAAAGGACTTCACCGCTCAGTAGAATTGGTGCCACTATGCCCCAATTCAAGCCTAGGGAACAAAAAAACCGCCACAGACCCAAAAAGGCCCTGGCGGTTTCACGAAACAGGGGCTTTGGCGGCCACATAGACCGCCTGCGCGCTCCTCACATATTGTCGATCATGACTTGTCCGAAACCGGAACAACTCACTTGAGTGGCACCGTCCATCAAACGCGCGAAGTCGTAAGTGACTTTCTTGCTCTTGATAGACTTTTCCATCGAGCTAATGATGAGGTCTGCGGCCTCAAACCAGCCCATGTGACGGAGCATCATTTCAGCGGACAGAATTTCGGAGCCAGGGTTGACGTAATCCTTGCCGGCATATTTGGGCGCTGTACCGTGGGTCGCCTCAAAACACGCCACCGAATCTGACAGATTAGCACCGGGCGCAATGCCGATACCACCAACCTGCGCAGCTAGTGCGTCGGACACGTAGTCACCATTGAGGTTGAGTGTGGCAATCACGCTGTACTCCGCGGGACGCAACAAAATTTGTTGCAAGAAGGCGTCTGCGATGCTGTCCTTGACCACAATCTCTTTTCCAGACTTTGGGTTCTTGAACTTGCACCAGGGTCCGCCGTCGATCAGCTCTGCGCCGAATTCCCGTTGTGCCAGCGCATAAGCCCAATCACGGAAGCCGCCTTCGGTGTACTTCATGATGTTGCCCTTGTGCACGATGGTGACGCTGGGCTTGTCATTGTCGATAGCGTACTGGATGGCTTTGCGGACCAAGCGCTCGGTGCCTTCACGCGACACGGGCTTGATGCCGATGCCGGACGTGTTGGGGAAGCGGATTTTCTTTACACCCATCTCATCTTGCAGGAACTTGATTAATTTCTTGGCCTTGTCACTCTCAGCTTCAAATTCGATACCAGCATAGATGTCTTCCGAGTTTTCACGGAAGATCACCATATTGGTCTTGTGCGGCTCTTTGACGGGGCTGGGCACGCCTTCAAAATACTGGATGGGGCGCAGGCACACATACAGGTCAAGCTCTTGGCGCAGCGCTACGTTCAGCGAACGAATGCCGCCGCCGACTGGCGTGGTCAGCGGGCCCTTGATGGACACCACGTATTCGCGCAATGCCTGCAATGTCTCCTCGGGCAACCACACATCGGGGCCGTACACGTTGGTGGACTTTTCGCCCGCGTAGACTTCCATCCAATGGATCTTTTTCTTGCCGCTGTAGGCTTTTGCAACCGCCGCGTCGACAACTTTCAACATCACCGGGGTAATGTCCTGGCCCGTCCCGTCGCCTTCAATGAACGGAATGATGGGCTGATCGGGCACGTTCAAGGACATGTCCGCATTAACGATAATTTTTTTGCCTTCGGCAGGGACTTTGATGTGCTGGTACATGGAAAAATGGTCTCCGTTGATTTTTGGGATCGCAATTACCTGAGAAGTTGTGCTTCAGACAGTGCACAAATTCTATTCCTAAATAATTACTGCTTTCTGTCAACAGCCAGCCGATCCCCCACAGGTGCAAAGTCCTCGCAGACCGTGCAGGAACATGGATCATTGCTCTCGGGTCAATTTGCGGGAGCATTTCAACGACTAGGCTTATCGCCACGCCGGCTACTCGTGATACGTTGCCTCAGTGTCAACGGACACGGGCGATTTTCAGTGTTGGGCCACAATAGTGGCATGAAAACCATTTTCTTTACCCTCTTCGCGGCATTGCTCTTTAGTGTTGGCTTGGCCCATGCAGAGGACCTGCCACAAACCAATTTGCCGCGCGAAAAACTGTCCATTGGCATCCACCAAATTGACACCCAGTTGGCGGTGACATCCGAACAGCGCGAGATTGGCCTTATGTTCCGTCAAGAGATGCCACAGCACGAAGGCATGTTGTTCATCTTCGAGAACTCCAGCAGACTGTGTTTCTGGATGAAAAACACCTTGCTGCCCTTAACAGCGGCCTTCGTTGCCGACGACGGTTCCATCGTGAATCTCGAAAACATGAAGCCACAAACCACCGAATCACATTGCTCAACCAAGCCGGTGCGTTATGTACTGGAGATGAACCAGGGATGGTTCGCAAAAAAAGGGGTCAAGCCGGGAACCAAAATTTCGGGGCGTCTGTTCAGGCCATAAAAAAGCCGACACAAGGTCGGCTTTTTAGCTGTCGCATTGCACTCAAGAGAAATTGGCTTCTGCAAAGCCCCAGTTCACCAACTTGTCGAGGTAGGTTTCGACAAACTTGGGGCGCATATTGCGGTAATCGATGTAGTACGCGTGTTCCCACACGTCAACGGTCAACAAAGCCTTGTCGGCGGTTGTCAATGGGGTGCCGGCAGCGCCCATGTTGACGATGTCCACTGAACCATCAGGCTTCTTCACCAGCCAGGTCCAGCCGGAACCGAAATTGCCGACGGCGGACTTGACGAAGGCTTCCTTGAACGCGGCATAGCTGCCCCATTTTGTATTGATAGCAGCTGCCAATGCGCCAGCAGGCTCACCGCCGCCACTGGGCTTCATGCAGTTCCAAAAGAAGGTGTGGTTCCAGATTTGGGCAGAGTTGTTGTAGATGCCACCGCTGGACTTCTTAATGATCTCTTCCAACGACATGCTCTCGAACTCAGTGCCTTTTTGCAGGTTGTTCAAGTTCACAACATATGCGTTGTGGTGCTTGCCATGGTGAAACTCCAGCGTTTCTTCGGAATAGGCGGGGGCTAGTGCGTCGATCGCATACGGCAGTGCGGGCAGGGTGTGTTCCATGGAATCCTCTCTTTGGTTGGCAAAAATACTGATTGTAGGAATTAATTGAGTGCACTGGACGTGACAGTCAAGGCAACCGCGCCATCTGTAAGGGTGGCCCGCACTTGTTGCCCCGCAACGGCCTGCGCCACATGGCTCAGCGTCTGGCCGTTATCCAGTGTCAACCACGCATACCCGCGCTGCAACACCAGTGACGGGTCCAGCAGACCGAGCCGCAGCTCAGCGCGCTGGTTGCGTTCGCGCAGGGTCCGAAGGAGTCGCTGAACACGTGGTTGCCAGTCTTGCTGCTTGCGCGAAAGCTCTGAATGCATGATTTGCAAGGCCATTCGGGCGGCATGTTGCATGCGCTGTTCTATGGCTGCGAGTACAAGGCGTTGACGGTGCATGAGGGAAGACGGCCGCCCCAGGCGCGATGCCGCCAAGTCAATGCGCTGGCCCTGCCGGTCCAGAAACCGACCCAATGCATCGTCCATGCGCGATTCCAGATCGGCCACCAAGGCCAGCCACGCGGAGGTGGGTTCAGACACCAACTCGGCAGCAGCGGTGGGTGTAGGCGCCCTGACATCGGCGACAAAGTCGGCAATGGTGAAATCCGTTTCATGGCCCACACCACACACGACCGGCACGGGGCTACGGGCGAGCATGCGGGCCAACTGTTCGTCATTGAACGCCCACAAGTCTTCCATGGCACCCCCGCCGCGCACCAACAGGATTACATCGATGGCTGCCACCGCGGCCGGGTCCGACGCCTCGGCCATGGCGTACAGGGTTGACAACGCCTGCATGAGCTCCCGCGGGGCGTTCTCTCCTTGCACCGCTGCGGGCACCAGCACTACTGGAATGTGCGGCACGCGTCGCTGCAGCGCCGTGACGACGTCATGCAGCGCGGCTGCGCCCAAGGATGTCACCAAGCCGATGCCCCGTGGCATAGTAGGCATTTGCCGCTTGCGGGCGCTGTCGAACAGGCCCTCTTGCTCCAACTTCGCCTTGAGCTTGAAAAATTGCTCAAACAAGGTGCCCTGCCCTGCAGGCTGCATACTCTCCACGATCAATTGCAACTCACCCCGGGCCTCGTAAACCCCCAAGCGTCCGCGCACCTCTACACGGTCGCCATCGCGTGGGTTGAAATTGAGCAGACTGGCCGCCCTACGAAACATGGCGCAACGGATCTGACCGGATTCGTCCTTCAATGAAAAATAACAATGGCCACTGGCGGCGCGCGTAAAGCTGCTGATTTCACCACCGACTGTTACAGGATTAAATCGCGCATCCAAAGCGTCTGCGATAGCGCGACATAGTGCGCCCACCTGCCACACGCGGGCGTTCGACACCGTAGTCGCGGGTGAATCAAACATGCGGCAATTTCTGGGCTGGGCCTAGGTAGTGCGCACTAACACTCAACAATTGACCGCCTAGCTCCTGAGTGGGCCTTGAACCCCTTGCGTTGCACGGCGCGGCGTGATAAGTCCTTGATATCATTGGAATATTTGCTGCTGAATTCGTCATCAATTTGTCAAAACCACGCTTTGGCGCGGCTTGCGGCAGGGTCGGACAATAGTTTTGCACAAACTTATCCACATGTTCTGTGGGCCTGTGCGTAGGCCATAATCCCAGAGCATTGCATCTGTACGGAGTGACCATTTGTTTTCCATCATACAAGCCGCTGGCTGGCCGATCTGGCCCCTCATTGCCTGCTCCGTATTGGCCTTGGCCATCGTAATCGATCGTTTCATCAGTCTCAAGGGCAGGAAGGTGGCACCGCCGCGTCTGCTGGACGAGGTGTTGAGCGTTACGCGTAACGCCATACCGGCACCAGACGTGGTGACCCAGTTGGAAAAAAACTCGGCATTGGGTGAGGTATTGGCCAGTGGATTGCGGGCCATGAACTCCGATCCACGCTGCACAGAAGACGATCTGCGCGCCACGATGGAGAGCACAGGCCGTATTGTGGCCCACCGCCTTGAAATGCGTCTGAGCGCCCTGGCCACCATTGCATCGGCTGCTCCACTGATGGGTCTGTTTGGCACCGTCGTGGGCATGATAGAAATTTTTGGCTCGCAAGCCCCAGGCGGCGCCACGGGTGGAAACCCCGCGCAGCTTGCGCACGGAATTTCGATTGCGTTGTACAACACGGCCTTCGGCTTGATCGTGGCCATTCCTTCCCTGATTTTTTGGCGTTATTTCAGGGGCCGTGTGGATGCCTATCTGTTGACGCTGGAACTGGCTGCCGAGCACTTGGCGCGCCACCTCAAGGTATTCCGCAAGCAATAAGCCCATGAACTTCCGCGCCCGAAAAACCGAAGAACCCGAGATCAATTTGATCCCGTTCATTGACGTGCTGCTGGTGGTTCTGATTTTTTTGATGTTGTCGACCACCTACAGCAAGTTCACGGAAATGCAGCTCAAATTGCCGGTGGCCGACACCGACGCGCAGCGCGACTATGCCAAAGAGCTGATCGTGGGCGTCAGTGCTGATGGCGCGTTCAGCGTGAATCGCGTGCCAGTGACAGGCCGCACGCTGGAGAGCGTTTCCATCGCTTTGACCGAAGGCGCCAAAACGGGCAAGGACACGGTTGTCATCATCAGTGCCGATGCCAGCGCCAAGCACCAGTCGGTGGTTACCGTTATGGAAGCCGCTCGCCGCGCTGGACTGAACCAGATCACGTTTGCCACGCAGTCCTCGGCCCAGGCAGGTGGCAGATAACGCGATGGCCGGTACTTTGCGGCCCGCGCTGCAAAGAAAGCTGCTGCAAGCCTGGACCAAGCGGGCTGGACTGGCCAGTTTGCTGTGGCCCATTTCTCTGGCTTTTCAATGTGCGGTCTGGCTA
The DNA here is from genome assembly GCA_025351745.1 of Rhodoferax sp. Taxonomy (GTDB): domain Bacteria; phylum Pseudomonadota; class Gammaproteobacteria; order Burkholderiales; family Burkholderiaceae_C; genus Allorhodoferax. Next base: position 10,311 of record JANXVI010000396.1, on the reverse strand, counting down.
CGGCGGCAGCTGTACCGCTGGCGTATTTTCACAACGCGGCACGTAGACGCCGTCGTGGTTGTCGTCGGCAATGTGATTGTTGGAGGTGCCGGCAAAACACCCACAGTCATGGTGCTGGTGCGGCACTTGCAGGCGCAAGGGCACAGCGTGGGCGTCGTGTCGCGGGGCTATGGGCGCAAGGACGGTTTGACCTGTGTCGAGGTACTGGCCGACTCCCTTCCCGAAGAAGTGGGTGACGAGCCTCTGCTGATCTGTCGCAACTGCCAATCCCCAGTGTTTGTTGGCCCCTCGCGGCATGCTGCGGCTACCGCCTTGCTGGCGCGTTACCCCCAAACCCAGATCATCGTCTGCGATGACGGCCTGCAACACTATGGCCTGTACCGCGATCTGGAAGTGTGTGCGTTTGACGACCGCGGCTGCGGCAACGGCTGGTTGCTGCCGGCCGGGCCCTTGCGTGAAAGCTGGCCACGCCGTGCTGTGGCCCATGTGGGCCAGCGGCCTGATCGCCTGTTGGTGCTGCATACGGGTAAGCATCCGGCCTTTGCCGGCTACACCGCACAGCGAAGCCTAGCCGCGTTCGCCGTGGGGCGCGATGGGGAATACTCCCCTTTGGAGAGCCTAAGCGCGCCGGGCAGCAAGCCGCTTTTGGCATTGGCCGGCATCGCGCAACCGGAGTCGTTTTTCGCCATGCTGCGTGACATGCACGTGCCAGTGGAACATACGCTCGCCCTGCCAGATCACTATACTTTTGATAGCGCTTTGCGCTTATTCCACGAGGGCTACCGCGTGATTTGCACCGAGAAGGATGCTGCCAAGCTATGGCCTTGGGCCCCTGACGCGCTGGCGGTTCCAATGGTGTTCGAACCAGAAGCGGCCTTCTTCACCGCCCTGGACGCCGCCCTCGCCCCACTGCTTTGCACACCGCTATCATCGGCCTATGGACACCAGACTACTTGAACTCATCGTTTGCCCCGTGACCAAGGGCCCTTTGGAATACGACCGCGAAAAGCAAGAGCTGATCTCGCGCAGCGCCCGCCTGGCGTACCCGGTACGGGATGGCATTCCGGTCTTGCTCGAGAACGAAGCCCGCCCACTGACGGATACCGAACTCGACCTGTAATCGCCAGCATGGGCTACACCGTCCTGATACCGGCGCGGCTGGCCTCCACCCGGCTGCACCATAAGCCATTGGCCGACATTGCCGGCGCACCCATGGTGGTGCGCGTGGCGCAACGGGTGCGTTCCGGCGTGCCCGCCAGTACGCGCATCGTAGTCGCGGCGGATCATCCGTCCATACTCCAGGCCTGCCAAGACCACAGCATTGAAGCGATCTTGACGCGGGTGGACCATGCATCCGGCAGCGACCGCCTGGCTGAAGCCTGCGACCTGTTGGCACTGCCCGAAGACGACATCGTCGTCAATGTGCAAGGGGATGAACCGCTGATCGATCCAGCGCTGGTGCAGGCCGTAGCCGATGTCTTGCTGGCTCATCCAAGCGCAAGCATGGGTACCGCCGCCCACTCTATCGACAGTGTTGCCGACTTCACGAATCCCAATGTCGTCAAAGTCGTGCTGGACGCAGCAGGCCTTGCAATGTACTTCAGCCGTGCACCGATTGCCTGGTGGCGAGACGGGTTTGCCCAGGGCATACACGACCTGCACCAGCCCGCGCCCCTGCGACACATCGGCATTTACGCCTACCGGGTTGGTTTCCTGCGCCTGTTCCCGCAGTTGCCGCAAGCACCCGTCGAGGTGACCGAAGCGCTGGAACAATTGCGCCCCATGTGGCATGGGCACCGCATTGCAGTGCATGTGAGCCAGCATGCACCCGGGCCAGGCGTGGACACACCGCAAGACCTGGAGCGGGTGAGGGCCGTATTTCTTGCCAACAGCGGGCCCACTGTAAGCTAGCTGGGCGATGGTCCATGCTATTCTCGGCAGGCAGCCGCGTGTGGTGGCGTGCCTGTAAGGCGCTGCGCGTAACGTCGAAAGTTTTTGTTCTATCCGAGGGTATCCATGAGACTTATTTTGTTGGGCGCACCAGGCGCAGGCAAAGGCACGCAGGCCACGTTCATTTGCCAAAAATACGGTATTCCACAAATTTCCACTGGTGATATGTTGCGTGCCGCTGTCAAGGCGGGCAGCCCGCTCGGACTGGAAGCCAAGGCCGTCATGGCTTCGGGCGGACTGGTCAGCGACGATCTCATCATCAATCTGGTCAAAGAGCGCCTGACCCAGACCGATTGCGCCAACGGTTTCCTGTTTGACGGTTTCCCCCGCACCCTCCCGCAAGCGGACGCCATGAAAGCGGCAGGTGTGGCCCTGGATTACGTGGTCGAGATTGACGTCCCGTTTGACGCCATTGTGGAACGCATGAGCGGACGGCGATCGCACCCCGCCTCGGGCCGAACCTACCACGTGAAGTTCAACCCACCCAAGGTTGCGGGTGTGGATGATGTCACCGGCGAGCCGCTGATCCAGCGCGACGACGACAAGGAAGAAACCGTCAAAAAACGTCTGGATGTCTACAGTGCGCAGACCCGGCCTTTGGTGGAGTACTACTCAAGCTGGTCGGCTAAAGACCCGGCGGGCGCCCCTCAATACCGCGCGATCAGCGGCATGGGCGATGTGGACATCATCAAGAGTCGCATTTTTGAGGCCTTGGGTAGCTGAGCAGGCTATTGCACTTCAAATTCAAATGGCCGCTGTCGCGGCCATTTTTACGCCATCAATTCCAGCATCAGTGCTATGCGCGCCTTGACTGGCGACAGGCCCTGTGCGTCCGCGAATTCGCCTGCTGCAGTGCCCGTCACAACACTGCCATACGCACAACGGGTAGCCCGCAGCACGCGCACACCCTGCGCCTGCGCCTCACGCAGGGCAGTATTCAGGTGTTGGTGGATCGTGCCATTGCCCGTACCTGCGACCACAATTCCACGTACGACGTGCGCGGAATCCACAGGCTTGGCGCAGAGGGCTCGAACCGTGTCGCCCGTGGCGCCCGCATAACTCAAGATGATTTCAACGCGCGGCCAAGCGTCCCGAGACAGCGCCTCGACGGGGAAGAACTGATCACCAATGTCGGCCACTGGGCAGGCGTGCAGCCAGCGCACCCGCCCCTCCTGCACATATGCCAATGGGCCTGCATCACCCGAATCAAAGGCATCGAGCCGGTAGGGATGGACTTTCTGCACATCACGCGCGGAGTGCACCGCTCCTGCACACACGGCCAACACACCGCGGGCAACGTCCGATTGAGCGACCGCCACTGCATCCAGCACGTTTTGAGGACCATCCGGTGCCAAAGACGAGGCCGGACGCATGGCGCAAGTCAGCACCACGGCCTTCTGCGCCAACCACTTCTGAGGCAATACCCGCGATAGAAAGAATGCAGTTTCTTCCAGCGTGTCGGTACCGTGGGTGATCACAATGGACGCAACGTCCGGCTGTACCAGATGGTGCTGGACGCGCACTGCGAGCTCCCGCCATTGGGGCCATCCCATGTCCTTGCTGTCCACTTGGGCCACTTGTTCAGCGAAGAAGGCAAGGCCTCCCAGCACCTGCTGCAAGCCCGGCAAGGCCGCAAGCAATTCCCCCACACCCAATTGCGCTGCGGTGTAGCCTACGTTGTCGTTTACCCCGGCGGCGGTGCCCGCAATAGTGCCGCCAGTACCCAAGAAAACCAACTTTTTAAACATATTTGCGCCTTGCACTTGCAAACAAAATAAAACTGGTTAAAAATACAGCCACTGGATGCCGAAACAGTGTGTACAAACCAACAGCTACCCCGGCACCAAACCAAGGAGTCAGCATGGTTGAAAGTCCTAAACTCACCGCAAGGCAACAACAAATTCTGGATCTCATCCAAAATGCCATTGCACGTACCGGTGCTCCGCCCACACGCGCAGAAATTGCCACCGAACTCGGTTTCAAGTCTGCCAATGCTGCCGAGGAACACCTTCAAGCATTGGCGCGCAAGGGTGTTATCGAGTTGGTTAGCGGCACCTCCCGCGGTATCCGCCTGAAAAGCGACATCCTGAGGTCCATCAACGAATCCCGTCTTAAACAATTCTCCCTGCCTCTTCCTGGCTTAGCCCAGTTGGCTTTGCCACTGATTGGCAGGGTCGCAGCTGGTTCACCTATTCTCGCCCAGGAACATGTTGACAAGACCTATTACGTCGAAAACAGCCTGTTCCAGCGCCAGCCAGATTACTTGCTGAAGGTGCGTGGTATGTCCATGCGCGATGCCGGCATCATGGACGGCGATCTGCTGGCCGTGCAAGCTACCAAAGATGCAAAAAATGGCCAAATCATTGTTGCCCGTCTGGGCGAAGAGGTTACGGTCAAGCGCTTCCGGCGCAACAAACACCTGATTGAACTGCATCCCGAGAATCCGGACTACCAAACCATTGTGATCGAGCCAGGCGAGCCTTTTGAGATCGAAGGCTTGGCTGTGGGCCTGATCCGCAACACCATGCTCATGTAATTCTGCACGAAAGCCACTCCGATGAACACCGCTACATTTGCCAATACTGAATTTTTTGCACCACTACAGGGCCTAATGCGCTGGTGGTCGGCCAGCCGACTTACAGCTGCAGGCACGCCGCTTCCCAAACGGGAAATGCCGGCTTACGCTCCCAAAAAGATAGCTGCAAATGACGGTTTGACGAGGGCTACAGGCACAAATCGCATGGTGCGCATGCCTTTGCGCGTAGTCCGTGTAGTCGAAACCGGGCAGGCACGCGCCAGCGTAGGCCGTATGGTCATCTCGGGACGCATGGCCGACGTGTGCGCCGAACTGGACCGTTTGGCGGCCCGGGAAGCTGCAATGTCCTGAGCTGGTTCAAGCCTCGGCGTAGCAGTGTGCAATGACAGGGCACAATTGCATCCATGAACATTGTGATTCTGGATGATTATCAGGATGCCATTCGCAAGCTGGAATGCGCTACAAAGCTAGAAGCCTACCAAGCCAAGGTGTACACCAACACGGTCAAAGGCATAGGCCAGCTGTCTGTACGGCTGAAAGACGCAGATGTGATCGTGCTGATCCGGGAGCGTACCCATATCAACCGCCAAATCATTGAAAAGCTTCCTAAGCTCAAAATGATTTCCCAGACCGGCCGTATCAGCGGTCATTTGGACGTGCAGGCTTGTACTGAGCGAGGTATAGCAGTCGCAGAAGGCGTCGGGTCGGGTGTAGCACCCGCCGAATTGACATGGGCACTGGTGCTGGCTGCCATGCGCAGACTGCCGCATTACATCGGGAATCTCAAGCATGGTGCATGGCAACAGTCTGGACTGAAGGCTGGCTCAATGCCACCCAACTTTGGCATAGGCAGCGAGTTGCATGGCAAGGTACTGGGCATCTGGGGGTATGGAAAGATTGGCCAAATAGTCGCAGGTTATGGCCGTGCATTCGGCATGAAAGTCATGGTCTGGGGTAGCGAATCATCGCGTGAAAATGCCCTGCAGGATGGGTATGGCGCATCCCCCAGTCGCGCGGACTTCTTTGAGCATTGTGACGTGTTGTCATTGCATCTAAGGCTCAGTGACACCACGAGGAACATGATTGACCACACCGATTTAGCCCGCATGAAACCTACGGCATTGTTGGTCAACACAGCGCGTGCGGAGCTAATTGATACCAATACCCTCATCAGTGCGTTGAACCGGGGTCGCCCAGGGATGGCTGCAGTAGATGTATTCGACACCGAGCCCGTTTTGCAGGGTCATGCGCTATTGCGGTTAGAGAACTGCATTTGCACCCCCCACATCGGGTATGTGGAGCAAAACAACTACGAAAAGCTGTTCGGTGCGGCATTCGACAACGTCATCAATTTCATCAAAGGTACGCCGACCAATATCGTCAATCCGGGCGCATTGCAAGTGCGACGCTAATCCTCACCGGGGCTTTTGTTGGTCGCCCGAAGGTGCAGAAGGTGACCAACCGCTTGCATCAAAATCGATCGGGTTGTCAGTCGGTCCCGATAGATCAAGATCAAAATCGACCCCGGATGCACCACCTACCGGAGCAGGCGCCGTCTTCGCGGTGCTGAATGCCATAAAACCAGAATCGAAAGTAGTAGAGGCTATCCGGTTTGCTACGCCGTGCAGCATCAACAAATCGCGAAAAGCCTCCAAGTCGAAGTCCTGTCCACCGGCCTCCTTGCGTCTACGTACCAAGCAATTCTCCATGTAGGAAACCACCTCCTCCGAAGGCCACAGCGCGACAATTTGGCGGCACACTTGGGGGTACGCCTCCAGGCCGCTACTAGGCTTGTTGAAATCAGCGTACGCTGGGACGTGCCCGCTAAAGATGGCGTTGAATCCACTGCAGTACTGGTCATATTCCACTTTGCGTCCCAAGGTATGCAATACCCTGAGCAGTTCGAGGTAGACCAAGGGATTGGCATCCGCGCTACCATCCACACTGTCGGTCAACATGGCGATGGCCTCGTCATGCTGTCCGAGTGTCATGAAAAACTCCGCCTGCTGGCGGACATCGAGCATTTCTTTGGTATTGACGGACCGGAGCGTCGCAGACATGCTGTGCGCAAAATCGACATGTCCAGACGAGGCCGCAACCACAGGTTTGCTGGGAACCGCTGGGGGCGCACTCTCTTTTGCCTGAGTGCCTGCAGGTTTTCGAGAGGAATCTATGGGATCTTCCAACACAAGGTCGATGTCTTCCACACGTGTAACACCCTGCGACCATGCACCAGTTGCGCCAGATATAGTCTCTGCCGAGGCTGCGTTCGCCTTGCCGCCATCAACTGGGAGATTGGTATTTTGACCTTGCGCCGCCTCAGAACTAAATCCTGCGATCTCCGACTTTTTCTCCCTGCTACCGTCCCGCCACCAAGGAGTGCCAGCCAAGGCACCCCGCGATGCTCTATTCCAAGCAAAGGCAATGACCAAACAGCACAGAACTATCGCTACCAGCAAAAAATAGACCAAAGGATTGGAATAGCGTTCAGATTCCGCCTTGACCAGACGTCGCGTCAGTTCATCCAACATTTGGCGGTTTTTCACAGTAATGTCGTGCAAGCCCTTGAGGTTTGATTCGAGGGTTTGCCTATGGCTCTCATCGCCCGTTATGTCTTGCGGGGTCGCATTCAGGGAACGCCAAAGCACCACTGCCCGGGCACGCTTTTGAAGGTCCTCGCCTCCATCAGCACCCAGTTCGTTGCTGAGCTTCAATATCGGATCACGATCCAGCGTCAAATCCACTGGTGCAAGTTTGAGCCGCGCGCGACGGCTTTCCGACTGTAGTGGCTTGGAAGCAGTGTTAACTTCTGGTGCTGGTTCAGACCTTGCACCTACTCTGTCTGATTTGACAGGCTTGTTGATGCTTGGAGTGGAGTTCACAGTCCCATTGGCAGAGCGAACCTGAACAGCTGCCCTGGGCTGGGCCAAAAGGATAGGCGCCCGAGTATTGAACATACTGGGCGCTTGAACCAAGGACGTCGCCAGTTCGGTCAACATGACATAGCGGCGCGTGGCTTTGCTCTCGCATATCGCCCGCAAGTAGACCGTTACCACCGGTTCATCGACTGCGGCCCGCGCAACAATGGTCACGGTTGCAGTTGGCGATTGGGGCGACACCTCACTGGTCACGCGAATCCGATTTGCGTCTTGGCGCGACTCACCGTAAAAGACATCGGCTTCAAAACACTGGGCAGACGCCCCCTCCCCCATTTCCATCTGGACAGGAACTGTCAGTGTGAGAGTCTGCCCCAATAGCACCGCGCCCTTAGCGCGACCCAAGGTTAGCGCGGAACTGTTCATCACAACACAAAAAGTTGCAACTCCCAATATCGCAAATATATATTTTCTATGGAGTTTCATCTAGGATATAGATTTTCGCATACGTACCTTCACAACCGAAGATATTGCAAGCCCGAATCGGTCAAGCATTCGACAAGTCAAGCACGGAAAAGTGGTCTATTTCTTCAACTTCCAGTTCACTTGGCCCGGTTGACATCCCAGACACGCGCGCGACAAACCAGAAGACAAGTGCATGACTCGCAGGTGACAATGGCGAGCACATACCCCACACACGCAGTCACCAAAAAGACAAGCTATGGACGAACCCATCCTTACTATCGACGAACGGTCAGCAATCAATGGCGGTCGCTGGTTTTCTTCGCTGTCCCCCTCACTCAAACACGATATTCTTCGATGTGCTTACGTCAAACGCCACAAAGACGGCGACCTGATCGCAGCCCGCGGCGAGCCGCCAGAGGATTGGATTGCCTGCGCGCGAGGGGCCGTTCGAGTCAGTTCGACGTCCATTTCGGGCAAACAAATCACGCTAACCTACGTGGAACCTGGAATATGGTTTGGGGATGTCTCCATTTTCGACGGCGACCGACGGACACACGATGCTTACGCCCACGGGGACACGACAATTCTTTGTGTTGCCAAGGCAGATTTCAAAAAAATATTGGCACTGCATGTGGAGTTATACGAAGCGCTTCTGCGGCTGCATGCACGCCGAATCCGGCAACTCTATGGCTTGGTAGAAGACCTCAACACTCTGCCATTGCGTGCGCGCTTGGCCAAACAGTTGCTGCATCTGGTGCGCAGTTACGGCGTGCCATCTCTCAGCGATGCAAGCGAGGTACGCATTGGCCTTCAACTGGCCCAAGAAGAACTGGCGCAGTTGCTGGGGGCATCACGTCAACGGGTCAACCAAGAGCTGAAATCGATGGAGCGAGATGGCGTCATTCGTATCGAGCAGGGTGGCCTGGTGATACGTGACCGGGTTGCGCTGATGCACATCATTGATGCCGACAACTGACACGCCCCAAAAACCTTACCCGCACGATCGACCATGAGTGAATTTGACCATTTCCTAGGCACGCGACCTGTGAGCGAACAACATGCAGTTGATCTCTGTGCGCTCAGTGCTTGGCTGGAAAGAAATCTAAAAGGATTTGCGGGACCGCTCAGCGTGGAGATGTTCAAAGGCGGGCAATCCAACCCGACTTACAAACTCAACACACCAACAAAAAGCTACGTCATGCGGGCCAAGCCCGGCCCCGTAGCCAAACTGTTGCCGTCAGCCCATGCGGTTGAGCGCGAGTTTGCCGTGATGCGCGGGCTGCAGGATACAGACGTACCGGTGCCGCATATGCATTGCCTGTGTGAGGATGAATCGATCATCGGCCGCGCCTTCTATGTGATGGAATACATGCAGGGTCGCGTGTTATGGGATCAATCCCTACCGGGCATGGAGCGCAGCCAGCGGGGTGCCATCTACAACGAGATGAACCGCGTCATTTCTGCCCTGCACAAGGTCGATTTTGCAAGCCGGGGATTGGCGAGCTACGGCAAGCCCGGCAATTACTTCGAGCGGCAAATTGGTCGTTGGACCAAGCAGTACTCGGCCTCCATCACACAACCCATTCCTGAAATGGAAAAGTTGATGGAATGGTTGCCGAAAAACATTCCCGTCATGGCACGTGATGACAGCATGATCAGCGTCGTCCATGGTGACTACCGGCTGGATAACCTGATGTTTGATGCAAAGGAGCCACGCGTGGTCGCGGTTCTAGACTGGGAATTGTCTACGCTGGGCCACCCGCTGGCCGATTTCAGCTACCACTGCATGGCATGGCACATCCCACCCGGCTCGTTTCGAGGCATCGCAGGGCTGGATTTGGAAACCTTGGGCATTCCTTCTGAAGAGGAATACATTCACCTTTACTGCGAACGCACCGGACTTACGACGCCAGCAGAGCTCAAAGTGGATTGGAACTTTTACATGGCCTACAACATGTTCCGCATTGCGGCCATTCTGCAGGGAATTGCCAAACGGGTTGAAGCAGGTACGGCATCGAGCGCGCAAGCCGTCAGCTCCGCCGCAGGCGCGAGACCGTTGGCCCAAATGGCTTGGAAATTTGCCTGTACCGCTTGAAGACTGCCCCATTTTTACAAAATACAAACGGAGATCCCAATGGACTTTGACTACTCACCCAAAACAAAAGACCTGCAACAACGCGTATTGCGGTTTATGGATGAACACATCTATACATCTGAATCGGCATACCACGCAGAGATTGCCGCTAACACAACTGCAGGCAAGCGTTGGACGCCTTTGCAAACCATTGAAAATCTTAAGCCGAAGGCAAAAGCCGCGGGCTTGTGGAACCTGTTTCTGCCAGTTGACAGTGCACAGGCATCTGGATACCACGGAGCGGGGCTGACCAACCAAGAATATGCACCGTTGGCAGAAATCATGGGCCGCGTCATGTGGTCGAGCGAAGTGTTCAATTGTTCGGCGCCCGATACCGGCAATATGGAAAC
>JANXVI010000136.1 GCA_025351745.1 Rhodoferax sp. | reverse complement strand
TGCAATATCGCCTGTTGTACCGCTTCGGGCAGGGATTCAAAGGCCGCGTCAATGTCAAACTTGTAGTGCTTGGCCAGGCTTTCCAGCATCGAAAAGTAGTAGCCGTTGCGCCGGTCCCAGCCCTTGATGGCGCCGCTGGCCAGGCTCAGGGAAGGGAATGCGACAACACGCGCCGGATCAAAAAACTCGGTCTGGCCCAGGCCATCACAACTGGGGCAGGCGCCCACCGGCGAGTTGAACGAGAACAGGCGGGGTTCCAACTCGCTGATGGAGTAGCTGCACACCGGGCAGGCGAATTTGGCATTGAACAAATGCTCTTTCGGGCCGTAGCCCTCGTGATTGCTGGCGACGGCACTATCATTTTTGATGTTTTCCGGATCGCCAGGCGCATCCATCTCCAACGCAATGGCGCGGCCATTGGCCAGGCGCAGCGCGGCTTCGAAGCTTTCGGCCAGGCGCTGCTGCAGCTCCGGGCGCACCTTGATGCGGTCGATGACGACGTCGATGTCGTGCTTCTCGGTCTTTTTCAGCGTGGGCAGATCGTCGAATTCGTAGATCTTGCCATTGACCCGGAAGCGCACATAGCCCTGGGCCTGCATCTCGGCAAACACGTCCAGAAACTCACCTTTTTTCTCGCGCGCCACCGGCGCCAGAATCATCAGACGCGTGTCCTCGGGCAGGGCCAGCACGGCGTCCACCATCTGACTGACGGTCTGGCTTTGCAGCGGCAGGCCGTGGTCCGGGCAGTAGGGCGTGCCAGCGCGGGCAAACAGCAGGCGCAGGTAGTCGTGGATCTCGGTCACCGTGCCCACCGTGGAGCGCGGGTTGTGGCTGGTGGCCTTTTGCTCGATGGAAATGGCCGGGGACAGGCCTTCGATAACATCCACATCCGGCTTGTCCATCAGCTGCAAAAACTGGCGCGCGTAGGTAGACAGGCTTTCCACATAGCGCCGCTGGCCTTCGGCATACAGCGTGTCAAAGGCCAGGCTGGACTTGCCGGACCCGCTCAACCCGGTGATCACCACCAACTGGTTGCGCGGGATGTCCAGGTCGATATTTTTCAGATTGTGGGTGCGCGCACCCCGGATGCTGATGGTTTGCTGCTGCAATGCCCGGGCAAGGTTGGTGCCGTCAGAGGGAGAGTTCAAGGTCGTGGCCCACGGAAGAGAGAGAGGATGGAACGGCTTTGGTAAACCCACCATGATAATGACAGTTGGCCGTCCTGGCACCCTGACTCCCTGTCGCCCTGCCCAAGGCCGGATAAACTCCTCTTTCAGGCCCCAACCCTATTAGGAACACCATGGCATCCGTAAACAAAGTCATTCTGGTCGGCAATTGCGGCCGCGACCCCGAAATCCGCTACCTGCCTTCGGGCCAAGCTGTGGCCAACATCAGTGTGGCCACCAGCACCCGTCGCAAGGACAAAAATACCGGCGAAAGCATCGAAACGACCGAATGGCACCGCGTCACTTTTTATGACCGTCTGGCCGAAATCGCCGGCGAATACGTGCGCAAGGGGCGCCCCATTTATGTCGAAGGTCGCCTGAAATACGGCAAATACACCGACCAGGCCGGTGTCGAGAAAAGCACGGTGGACATCATCGCCACCGAGCTGCAGTTGCTGGGTGGCCGCGAAGGCATGGGCGCCCCCGGTGGTGACAGTGAAGAGGGCGGCAGTGCCCCGGCTCCCCGCCGTATGGCACCCGCGGCACAGGCTCCGCGCGCGGCCGCTGCGGCACCCGCCCCCCGCCAGGCACCTCCACCCCGCCCGGCCAGCGGGTTTGACGACATGGACGACGACATTCCTTTTTAAAGCGACCCCCGATGGCAAGGATGGCGGGTTTTAAACGCTCCAGAATGGGTTTTGCACCCAATTTGGGGTACTTCACGCAGTCGCTGTACAAAATTCGCCTGTAGCCCTCGTGGAATATGATTTTGTCGCTACAAAAATAGTAGCAATCATCACGCTGCTGATGGCATCGACGTCGGCTGTGTGGGGACAACCCACCCCCACTCGCCTCACGGCCAAAGACCTGGGCCTGGTCATCAACACGGGCGATCCCTATTCCGTGGCCGTGGGTGAGTACTACGCGCAGCGCCGGGGCATTCCGGCTGACCAAATAATGCGGGTGAGCCTGCCGGTCAGGGCAAGCCTCAGTGCAGTCGAATTTGAAACACTGGCTGCAGATGTGCGTGGGCGCATGGGCCCACAGGTTCAGGCGCTGGCCTTGGCCTGGGTGGAGCCGTATGCGGTGGAGTGCAATTCCATCACGTCGGCGCTAACGCTGGGCTTTCAGCCGGCGGTCTGCCAGAACACCTGTGCTCCCAGTGCGCCATCGCGTTTGTTTGGCAGTACCAGCGCGCGACCCATGGCTGACTTGGGTCTGCGGCCATCCATGCTGCTGGCTTCCGGCAGCGTTGAGCACGCCAAGGCGCTGATTGACCGGGGTATTGCATCGGACCAGCAGCTTGGCAAGCGCGGCGTACCGATAGCTAGCGCGGTGTTTGTCAGTACGCCCGACAAGGCGCGCAACGTGCGCGCGGCGGCCTACCCGCCCAAGCGCACGTTTGCGAACGCAGGCTTTCAGATCGTGCGGCGTGATGCTGCGGACGCTGCAGATACCAAGCCACTGCAACGCGTTGTGGTGTACCAGACGGGTCTCGTTCGCGTGCCAAGGCCCGACGCCATTAACTGGCTGACCGGCGCGCTTGCCGACCATTTAACCTCCTTTGGTGGCGTGCTGCGCGGCACCGGCGAGCAGATGAGCGCGATGGACTGGCTGGACGCTGGCGCCACCGCCAGCTATGGAACGGTCAGTGAGCCCTGCAACCACCTACAGAAATTTCCGCACCCGCAGGTTGTGCTGGCCCGCTACGTCCAGGGTGCTACGGCGCTGGAGGCGTATTGGAGCAGCGTGGCCTGGCCAGCACAAGGGGTCTTTATTGGCGAGCCGCTGGCCGCGCCCTTTGGGCGGTAGGCCGCGCGGTTTGCAGTAGCCCTATGACAACCCAACTTGACGGCCGCTGGCATCCGGGTATCGGTGACCCCAACGCCACCGGCTGGATCACGGTAGCGGCCTATGCAACCGCCATGGTGTTGTGCTACCTGTGTCAGCGCCAAGCCCTGCGGGGACCGCACCGCCATTTCTGGTTGGGCATGATGTTGACCATGGCTGCCTTGGGTGTGAATAAGCAATTGGACCTGCAGACCTGGTTCACCGAAGTGGGGCGCGACCTGGCGCTTCAATACGGCTGGTACGCACACCGCCGCATGGTGCAGGCGCTCTTCATTGCGGCGATGGTGGTCGCCGGGCTGGGTCTGATTGCCTGGCTGTCGCGGCGACTCAAAGACCTCGACATTTACGCCCGCCGTGCGGCCTATGGCATCGTTGTATTGGGCGTGTTTGTGCTGGTACGGGCATCGTCTTTCCACCATGTCGATATGCTGTTGGGCATGCGCTGGAACAACATCGCTGTCAATGCCTTGCTAGAGTTGGGCGGCATTGGCGCAATAGTCCATTCGGCTTGGGGGCGATGGCGTTCCTTGCCCCCAAAGCGCTGATAATCGGCGCCACCAATTGCGAGATGTTACATATTTGGGGTCTATGTTGAAACCACCGCTGAATGCAAAAGGAAGGGAAATCATCCTGCCTGCCGGCATCGATTTCTGGGTTCTCGGACTCCTGCTTGCGGGCTTTGCCATGCTGTACCTGCCCAGTTATGTGGATGTAGCACGCACGGTTTGGACCACCGATGAGCAAGGACACGGCCCCATCATTCTGGCGGTCAGCCTCTGGTTGTTGTACCGGGCACGTCACGCGGTGGCAGCCCTGCCGGTTGAGCCATCATGGGCCTACGGGTTGCCATTGTTGGCCTTGGGGCTAGGTGCCTATGCCGTTGGACGCTCGCAGTCGTTCATGATGGTGGAGGTTGGGTCGCAGATCTTTGTGCTGTGTGCTTTGGCATTGTGTTTTTTGGGCAAGCGGGCGCTGCGGATGGTCTGGTTCCCGCTGTTTTTTCTGGCCTTCATGACTCCTTTGCCGGAGGTCCTGGTGGCAGAGGTTACAGCGCCGCTGAAGTCGGCAGTCTCCACGGTTTCGGCCAACCTGTTGTACGCATTGGGCTACCCGGTCAGCCGAGCCGGCGTCATTTTGAACGTAGGGCAATACCAACTGCTGGTTGCTGATGCCTGCGCGGGATTGAACTCGATGTTCACGCTGGAGGCGCTGGGCTTGCTCTACATGAATTTGATGCAATACACATCGGCCGCACGTAACATCACGTTGAGCGTATTGGTTGTTCCCATTGCATTTTTTGCCAATGTAGTACGGGTGATCATCCTGGTGTTAGTGACCTACCACTTTGGTGACGCGGCAGGTCAGGGCTTTGTGCACGGCTTTGCGGGCATGGTGTTGTTTCTGGTCGGGCTGGTATTTGTGCTGGCCATGGACCATATGTTGGGTTGGGTTTTCAAGGAACCTGTCCCTGGCGGGAGTCTGAAATGACCGCTAATCGTCTTCGCGCCCTGTTTGTTTTTATGGCCATGGTCGCCACGGCCGCACTGGCCCACTGGGCCACGCCGACCACGCACTTGAGCGATGTGCTGGGCAAGCCGGATCTGGAAAAAATCTTCCCTGCCGAGTTTGCCGACTGGCGTGTGGATGTGCGCGCGGCGATGATACTGCCGTCTCCCCAGACCCAGGCCTTGCTGGCCAGTATTTACAACCAGACACTGACCCGCACCTACATCAATGCGGCGGGTGAGCGCATCATGCTTTCGGTGGCTTATGGTGGGGACCAGTCGGACGCCACACGTGCCCACTTGCCGGAGGTGTGCTACCCGGCCCAGGGTTTTCAAATTACGTCGAATACCCGCAGTGAACTAGTGCTGGCTGATCGCGCCGTCAGCACGCGTCTTCTGATGTCCAAATTGGGCCTGCGCAACGAGCCCATCACTTACTGGCTGGTGGTGGGAGACCGGGTTACTGTGTCCAGAACCGACCAAAAATTGGCCCAGTTCCGCCTGGGACTGAAGGGCTTGATACCCGACGGCATGTTGGTGCGGGTGTCCAGCATTGACCAGGATATGGCCCATGGACACCAGGTTCAGGCCAAGTTTTTGGCGCAATTGGCCCCAGCCCTGCCCGAAGCCACGCGGGACCGGGTTTTTGGAACGCAACACGTTGAGCGTTGAGGCCCGTTAGTCCGAATGGACTATTGCTGGATTGCTGCACTGCAGCGAGAATTATCGCATTGTCATCTTGAATGGCTTCGCGCGGTAAAGCGCCATCAACAGAATTATTTGCATGTCTATCAAAAAGTCTCTCATTTGCGCGGCACTTGCCGCATCTGCATGTGCAGCCCAAGCCAGTAATCTGGTGGTTAACGGTAGCTTTGAGCAGGTCTCGGCTACTAATGCGCAAGCTGCAAGCTCCTACGGTATCTACAGCAGCATCGTTGGTTGGGTCGGCGCGCCCGACATTGAAGTGCGGGATAACGTGGCAGGCGTTGCGCAAGATGGCTCCAATTTCGTTGAACTGGATACCACTGGAAACAGCGGCATGTCCCAGGTTATCACTGGGAGCGGCTGGTACAACCTGAGCTTCTGGTTTTCCGCCCGCGAAGGCGTTGCGGCGGGTTCCAATGGAATCAATTTCAGCTTTGGAAGCCTGTCCGGCCAAGTGCTGACCAACGTAGCGGGTGCGTCATCTGGCAACGTGTGGCAGCAATATACCGGTTTGGTTAATTTGAACGGACCCACTACCCTGTCCTTTTCGGCAGCTGGCCGGTCGGATAGTTTGGGTGGATCTTTGGACAATGTTTCGGTCACTACAGCTGTGCCAGAACCCGAGTCCTACGCCATGATGTTGGCTGGTCTGGGCTTGATGGGCGCCATTGCTCGCCGTCGCAAGAGCAAGCCGGCATAAGCGAGCGCAGGTCAAAAAATCCAAAAAGCTTGCTTCTGCAAGCTTTTTTTGGTTAGTTCGCCAAGGTACGGTGCCTTTAGTCCGAATGGACTATTGTTCGGTCAGGTCATCAATTGTGTAATGTTGCAGTGGAAGCTTGTTTCAGTCGCACCGGCATTTGTGGTCAATCGGCTTCCTGCCAACAGGGATTAAAACCATGAAACGAATTCTGTCCGTACTCTCCCTGACCTTGCTCGCAGGTGTTTCAGGCGCCAGCACGATTGGATACTTGTGTGGCCATTTCACCGGCAGCCCAATGTTCGCAAGCGGCGGTGACAACCAGGTGGCGGTCGATTCTGCCGTGACTTTTACGAATGACGACGGCTTGGTTTTGGCTGTTCCTGAGTCCGAAGCCGGGGCCATGATGCTGGTCGGCCCAGGGTTGATAGATACAATTGCGCGCCCTCGAAAAGGTATTGCCGCTTAATCGTCCGGACGGATTTTTAAAATGGCTTGCCATGGGCAAGCTATTTTTTTTAATAGTCTCCGAAACTAGATCGACAAGGATTGCGCTAGCGCCAACTAATCCCCTCTCACATGACCCAAATACTGGCAAAACTCGCTTCGGTTGGCCCCAAAAATGAAGACTTGGCGCGCTACTATGCGCTGATATCCCAAGTATTTGAAGTGCGCCGACATATCGATCTCATGCAATGGTTGCAAGGTGATGTGCAGTACTACCTTCCACATGAAATTTTAGTGGCTGCCTGGGGAGATTTTCATCTGGGGTTGGTTCATTACGATATCGTTTCTTCCATCCCTGGCGTGCGGTCTGAAAATGCCGAGTCAGAAGTCATCGCGCCGCTTTTGACCAGTCTGTTTGACCGCTGGATCGCGCAAGATCGCAGGCCCTTTTCCCTCAAAGTGAGTGAGCGTGGGTTTGCGTGGGACAACGTTGCCACACCCGGCCCCATCGGCGATGCGATGCGTACCATGCGGTCGTCACTGATTCATGGCATCAACGACCAACGTGGTCGGCACGACTGCTTGTACGTGCTGTTCAGCACCCAAACCCAGCGGCATCGCAATGAGAGAACCGCGCTGAAGTTTATGCTTCCATATATCGACAATGCTTTGCGTCAAGTGGAGTTGCTACCGCGCCAATATGTTGCAGAGAACACCGCAACTGCGGATATTCCGGGCACTAGCCCCGACGCCGAAGTCTCGGTACTGAGCGAGCGCGAGGCGGGCATCATGAAATGGGTCGCCATGGGCAAAACCAATGGCGAAATTGGGAGCATTCTTGATGTGAGTACCTTCACCGTCAAGAACCACATGCAGCGCATCTTTAAAAAGCTCGATGTGCTTAACCGTGCCCAGGCCGTGTCAGCATTCAGCAATTCCAAGCAAGATGCCTGAAAATCCGTACAACGACAATGCGGCAGTTCTTGCGGCTCGCAACAGCCCGGGGCCACTGGGTAAGGACAGCCTCCTCAGTACCGTAGAGGTTGGGCTTGAGCCTTTTGTGTTGGTGTTCGGGTTGTGGATCGTGGCTTTCTTTTTTGAGGGTGCGCTATCGGGTGCTTACCTCATCCTTTCGGTCATCGTTTTTTCCATATCGTTTCCGGGTAGCCCAAGGCTCAATGCGCCGGTATGGCACATGGCAGCTGACATCATCACCAGCTCGTTATGGAGCGGAGCGCTCCTTACTTTTGCAGGTATTGCAACAGGGTACTACCGGGAATTTGACCGGTATGCGTTGTTAACCTGGTTGGCTGTCTCCCCGTTTGCACTGATCACGGCACAACTGGTGTTCAGAGCGTTGGCACCCGTCCTGGTGCGGGTTCAAGGCCCACCGCAGCGCGCCATTATTGTCGGCATGAACGAGCAAGGCGTGGCTTTGGCGCGGCGTGTGGGAGAAACGCCTTATTCTCGCATTGAGCTGGCCGGTTTCTTTGATGACCGTGATCTTGCACGGCTGGACGTCTCCGGCGACTTGAACATACTCGGGGGGTTGCCTGAAATGCCAGCCTATGTGCGGGAGAACGGTGTCAAGCTGATCTACCTGTCGCTTCCAATGGCATCACAGCCCCGCATTCTGCAGGTGCTGGATGAACTTAAGGACACCACGGCGTCGATCTTCTTTGTGCCCGACATGTTCATCACTGATTTGATACAGGGACACACCGGCTCAGTCTGTGGCATGCCAGTAATATCGGTTTGTGAGACACCCTTTCGTGGAACCAATGGCACCATAAAGCGGATCAGTGATGTCGTGTTGTCGCTGTTGATATTGTTGTTGATGTCGCCCGTGCTTTTGGCAATTGCAGTTGCTGTGAAGTTAACCTCGCCGGGTCCTGTCATTTTCCGTCAGCGCCGCTACGGTTTAGATGGAGAGGAAATCCTGGTCTACAAGTTTCGCTCGATGACAGTGACTGAAGACGGTTTAGAGGTTATGCAAGCGCAAAAAAATGACATGCGCATTACGCGTTTGGGGCAGCTCTTGCGCAAGACCTCAATGGATGAGTTGCCGCAGTTTGTCAATGTATTGCAGGGTCGCATGAGCATCGTTGGGCCGCGTCCACATGCGGTCGTCCATAACGAGATGTACCGCAAGTTGATCAAAGGCTACATGGTGCGCCACAAGGTAAAGCCGGGCATTACCGGTTGGGCGCAGGTGAACGGCTACCGGGGTGAAACAGAAACACTGGACAAGATGCAAGGACGTATTGACTATGACCTGGACTATCTGCGCCATTGGTCATTGCGACTGGATTTGTTCATCATCTACAAGACGGTGCGCGTAGTGATGGGTGATCAAAAAGCGTATTGATCATATTTTTATGCTTAAAAAATTAGAAGAACAACGATGACAGTTGTGCGCAAATGGGTTGCACGTGGTGGACAATTTTCGAATCGGAGAAAACACATATGAGTTCAAATTTTGATCAACTGTCACCAGACGCTCAGGCGTTGGGTACAGCCCGCGATTTCGCGGATGAATTCATTGATGTCCTCAAGAAACAGCGTGCCATGCAGCATTTCAGCCGACAAGAGTTGACCTTGCTCGCTGAATACATGGACTGCTTTGGCGTGAGACGCAACTCCACCGTTATCCACGAGGGAGACGAGGGGGACTTCTTGGCGATACTTGTGACCGGGGCCGCCCAAATTGTGAAGACCCGCGATGGGCGGGACACGGTGGTTCGTGAGCTGACGCCTGGAGAGTTGTTTGGTGAAATGTCAATGATTGATGGCGAGCGTCGAGTCGCCAATTGCATTACCAGCGAGCCTAGCGACTTTGCAGTCCTTTCGCACCAGAACCTCAACAACATGCTGGCTGACCACCCGCGCTTGGGCAATAAATTTCTGTTGATGTTATTGGGTCTCACGGCCGCGCGTCTGCGCCAGGCCTTGCATGTTGAACCACCGTTGCAAAGTACGGTTATCCCCTGCATATGACGCTGTGCCCCAGCCATCGGCAGACTATCCTGGCAATGCTTGTCGGCACAGCTGTGGGATGCGCGTATGGTCAAGAAAAAGAACCGGAGCGGCTCAAGCTGCGGGTTGGCGCAACGCGGACTGAGGATAGTAACTATTTGCGACTGCCCGAGAGCAAAGCCATCGCAGACCAAGTCAACAGCCAAACCCTCGATGTAAGTGTCGCGTTTCCGTTTGGTCAGCAGCGCGTGGATATTGACGCCAATCTAACAAAAAGCGAACACCAAACGGCGACCCGATTTGATTTCCTGAGCCAAAACTATTCCGCTGCATGGCGGTGGAGTCTGTCGCCCCGACTACTCGGTGTACTGAGTTCCAAACATACAGAATCGCTGAACTCTGCAGCAGACAGTATTGACCCCACTCTGCGGAATAGAAACGTTACCAACCTCGACACCCTGAGTCTGGGCTACCTGTTGGGGGGGCCGTGGCATCTTCTGGCTGAATACTCCACGGGCACATCGGCCAATGAGCAAGCGTTGCTGGGCGTCTCGGACGTTCGTTACGAGTCGTACACGGCTGGCTTCAGTTATTCCCCGTCAAGTGATCGCAGTTTGAGTTATGCACGCCGCGTGGACTCTGGTACCAACACGAGTGTCCTTACCGGGCTCGCCGGATACAACTACACCGGTGATGTTTTTTCCGCCACGTATGCGTTTACCAGCAATACTTCACTCAAGGCCCGGCTTGGCTATCTGGAACAACATTTCCCCCTGAATTCCAGCTTCGACTTCAGCGGTGTTACCGGGGGAGTCGATGCGACGTGGCGCATCACCGGCAAGACCACTCTGACTGGCGGCTGGCAGCGTGAGATCACCAGCTTTCAGACCTTGGACTCAACGTACGCCCAGACCGATACGTTCACTCTCGCGCCGACCTGGCAAGCGGGGCCCACGCTGTCTGTTGGCCTGCAGTTCAGACAAGGTTTACGGGATGCAATGGGCGGTCTCAACGGTATAGCAAGCACCCGCCGGGACCGCACATACGACCAGGCCCTGACCGTTGTTTGGCACCCCCGCAGGTATGTCAGCTTGCGCGCATCAGCGACGCAGTCCAACCGCACGTCGACGGCAGTAGACCAGGACTACAGCGCCAGCGCTGTAGTCCTTGGCGCGCTATTCATTTATTGAACTCACTTAATTAATGCCCATGAAAACCTGTCTTATGTCCTCATACACCGTTCGCGCTATGGCTCTTGCTGCATTGCTTCCCCTCCTTGTCGTGGGTTGTAACAAAAAGGACAAGGCTGCAACTCAAACTGTGGCAATTGTTGATGGCGAGGAAATTTCGGTCCATCAAATCAATACGGTATTGTCCAAAGTCAACGGTGTATCACCCGAGAGTCTGCCCAAGGTCAAGCGCGAGATATTGGAAGGTCTGGTCGAGCAACAGCTTGCCATCAACCTCGCGGTCAGCACCAAGCTTGACCGTAGTCCGGAAGTAGTCTCCGCCATTGAAAACGCGAAGCGGGAAATCATTGCCCGCGCTGCGCTGGAGAACATCCGCAATGCGCAACCCAAACCTACGGATGACGAAGTAAAAAGCTATTTCACGGCACATCCCGAGCTGTTCACCCAGCGCCGCGTATTCAACCTACAGGAAATTGCGTTGGACAAAGCTGCGCCTAACATGGCAGAAATCCGCGCCAAGGTATCCGTTGCCAAAACCATGGAAGAGGTGGCGGAATGGCTGACCCAGCAAAACGTTGGCTACAAGCCCAGTGCGGGTGCGCGCGCAGCAGAGCAGATTCCACTTGAAGTCTTGCCCAAGCTGCACCAATTCAAAGATGGTCAGATCGGCTTGATCGAAGGCAACGACGCGAACTTCATTGTTCGTGTGGTGGCGTCTAAATCCGTGCCCATTACAGAAGCACAGGCACAACCCCGTATCAAGGTGTTTTTGGCCAACCAGCGCGGCGCGGAAGCCATCAAGCGAGAAAAAGACGCCATGAAAGCCAAGGCCAAAGTCGAATATTTAGGTGAATTTGCCGGGGGCGAAGCTGTGTTCAAGGCTGATTCTGAAGCCAAGACCAAGGCCGCCGCTGAGGCCAAGGTAGCTGCTGAAGCCAAGGCAAAGGCAGATGCTGAGGCGATTGCCAAGCAAAAGGCGGACGACCAGGCCCGTGTCCAAGCAGAAGCAGAGGCGCGTTCAGTAGCGCGTGCAGAAGCCCGCACCAGCAGTTCCAAGGCGTCGGAACCAGTCGTCAATCCAGCGAACATCAACCTCGAAAAAGGTATCAAGGGACTCAAATGAAAAAGCTCACACGGTTTTTTGCATGCGTGGCAATGGCCACACTGGCGGTGTTAACAGTACTGCGACCAGCGATGGCCCAAGACAGTTTGTATGAAGAGCGGCTCGGTGCAGGAGACATCATCCGCGTGCAGGTATACCAAAGCCCTGACCTGACGCAAGAAACCCGTATTCTGGAATCTGGAAACATCAGTTATCCGCTGATTGGCGCAACCAAAGTCGCGGGGCTCACGATTCCCGAGGCCGAAGCTCAGATCGCAAAGGCGCTCAAGGCAGGGGGATATATCCAGCAACCGCAAGTCACCATTGCGCAGCTCCAAGTGCGCAAAAAAACCGTCACGGTGTTGGGTGCAGTCGGTCGAGCCGGCTTGTACCCGCTGGAGGCCCTGAACACCCGGCTATCCAACATATTGGCGGCGGCAGGCGGTATTGCGCCAGGTGGATCTGACACCATCATCCTCTCCGGCAAGCGCGACGGCAAGCCCGTGCGCCAAGAGATCGACGTGGCCGCCACCTATCTGGATAACAAGCTGGCGAATGACGTGGTGCTGGCCAGTGGTGACACCGTTTATGTACACAGGGCACCTTTGTTTTATGTGTACGGGGAGGCAGGCAAGCCGGGACCTTACCGTTTGGAGCGCAATATGACGGTGATGCAGGCGTTGGTAACCGCGGGTGGACCGACCCAACGGGGGACCGAGCGCAACCTGCGCCTCACCCGTCGTCAAAATGACGGCAGCACCAAAGAATCCAAACCCGAACTCACCGATCTCGTGCAATCCGACGATGTGCTCTTTGTACGCGAAAGCCTTTTTTAAGGAGTTTCGCGCATGACTCCCAAACAGCTTTTACTCATATTGTTTGCACACCGCTATGTGGCGGTTGTTGTATTCGTGCTGGTGTCCATAGGTGGGGTTGCGCTCACTTTGATGACCCCAAAAACCTACCAGGCCACCACGGACTTGTTGGTCGACGGCCGTGTTGACCCTATTGCTGGTGCTGTCACCGGAGGTACCAACTACCTGGCAACGCAAATTGCAATCATACAAAGCGAACGCGTGGCCATCGGCGTGGTCAAGCGTCTGCGCGTGGCGCAAACTCCTGCGCTGATAGAGCAATGGAAAGCCGCCACCCAAGAGAAGGTTCCCCTGGAAAACTACTATGCAAGCCTGCTGCGTAAGGGATTGTCGGTTGAGGCCCTGCGTTCGAGCAATGTCATACGGTTGACTTTTGAAGGTACGGATCCCAAGTTTGCAACAGCCGCGGTCAATACCTTCGCTCAGGCGTACCTGGACCTGACCGTCGATTTGCGGGTGGAGCCGGTGCGCCAATATGCTGATTGGTTTGACGAGCGCTTGAAGAGTTTGCGCGGCAATGTAGAGTCCGCACAGGCCAAGCTGTCCGCCTACCAAAACGAAAAAGGCATTATTGGTATAGACCAACGCACGGACCAGGAAACCCAGCGCCTGGACGCGCTGACCGCCCAATTGGTGGCAGTGCAAGGTGAAAATCTGGCTATAGGCAGTCGCGAAAGAAACTCCGGCGGCGAACTATCACCGGATGTCTTGGCCAGCAACTCTGTGGCCAGCATCAAGGGCCAGCTCAGCCAAGCAGAGGCAAAACTGAGTGAAATGCGTGTGAACCTGGGCCCCAACCACCCCATGCGGGTTCAGCTTGAAGGCCAAGTCTCCGAGCTTAAGGAGCAGCTTGGGCAAGAGATGCGCCGTGTAAGCGGTGGCACCTCGGTTGCACGTACCACAGCCAGTATGCGCGAGGCGGAATTGCGTGGCATGGTAGCGGCCCAGAAAAGCCGAGTGCTTGCGCTGCGGCAGGAACGTGACCAAATTTCAGTCTTAGCACAGGATGTTGAGGCCGCCAAGGGTATGTATGACTCGGTCCTCAAACGCACCAACCAACTCAATCTGGAGAAGCAATCCGATCAAGCCAATGTGTCGATCCTGAGTCCTGCAATAGAGCCAGACACCCCCTACAAGCCCAATCGTCCAAAATATCTGGCGGTCACATTTTTGGGTGCCCTGGTTGCTGGATTGGCTGCAGCCTTGGGTATCGAATTCTTGAACCCCAAAGTGCGTGTCCAAGAAGACATTTTGGTAGACGACGTCCCCTTTCTGGGGACGATTGAGCGCCGTGCGCCAAACTACTCATGGAGTCAACGCGTTGGCCTGCTTTGGAAGTTTTTCACTTTGCGCAAAAAGCGCAAAGGGGTACATGTGGCCAGTCGTATGGCGGAATTGTCATGAGTGATATGCAACCTCCCTCCTCGCTATTTCCGTCTGACCTTGATGTTGAACTCGAAGGAATAGGGCGCAAGACGGGATCCAAGCGCTCGCTCGGACAAATACTTGTGGACGCAAAGGTACTGACCCCCGAGAACGCCCAACGCATCATAGAACTGCAACATGAAAAGAAAATCCGTTTTGGTGAAGCGGCAGTCCAGTTGGGCCTGATGAGCGAGGGCGATATTCACTATGCCCTTGCGCACCAATACGAATACAGCTATTTGCCGGGCACTGGTGGACACCACGCCGACGCCGAACTGGTAGCGGCCTACCAGCCCTTTAGCAACGAAGTTGACCAGTTGCGTACCATTCGCGCCCAGTTGATGCTGCGCTGGTTTGACCAACACAAGGGCCATGCGATGTTAGCGGTGGTGGGCGCCGGACGTGCGGAGGGGGGCAGCTATCTGGTAGCCAATTTGGCCATTGTGTTTGCACAAATGGGTGAACGCACGCTATTGATCGACGCCGACATGCGCGTCCCGCGCCAGCATGCGCTATTTCAACTGAACAACCAAGTGGGGTTTTCAAGTCTTCTGGCCGGCCGCGCTGACGTGGCAAGCGCTGTTCACCACATTCCTTATATCCAGAACTTGGACGTGCTGCCTGCTGGCCCCATCCCGCCAAACCCACAGGAACTGTTGAACCGGTCCAACCTGATCGAGTTGTTTGAATGGGCTGGCAAGACGTATGACATTGTCCTGATTGACACCTCTTCACTGAGTAGCGGTGCCGACGCGCTGATGGTCGCTAGCAAAGCGGGAGCGGCGCTGGTGGTGGCACGCGCTAATGCGACAAAGACCGCCTCCTTCAAAAATATGATTGTTGAACTGAAGCGTTCCAATATCCATGTGGTTGGGTCAGTATTGAATGCGCCGCCACTCATAGATGTGTCAGCCTAGTCGTCAACTTCACGCCAGGGAGGCCTGGCATGCCTGAGTACGTTCGGGCGCTTATCGTCATCTTGGTACTCGCCTCGGTCGTCTTTGCATTTTCAAAGGCACCCGCTACCGCGCTGGCGGTATCGACAGCGGATTTTGTCCGCCGACGCAATGCATGGTTTTGCATTACCGTGACGGGATTCCTTTCGCAAAATTACTGGGTATTTGTATTAATCGTTAGCCTGCTGGTCTTTCGCGCTTACAAGAGAGAACCTAATCCGATTGCGTTGTTTTTCTTCCTTGTTTTGGCGCTGCCGCAGATCAAGGTGGAAATCCCAGGTTTTGCAGGGATTCGTTATTTCTTTGCAGTGGACTATGTCCGCCTTTTGACCGTACTGTTATTGTGGCCGCTGTGCGTGAGGGCTCGAAAACTGGCAGTTGCAAATCGCACCGCCGCCTATCTGCCTGACAAGCTGCTTGCCGCTTACATCGTACTGACTTTGGTACTGCAGGCCCAGGAAGACGTTGCCACCAACGTACTCCGTTCGGCGTTGAACTGGGGGATCGACGTCGTTATTCCCTACTACGCCATAAGCCGTTCGCTGAAAGACCTGAAGAGCTTTCGCGACGTCTTGATGAGCTTCGCCATCGCCGCCATGCTTTCTTCGATAGTAGGTGTTTTTGAGTTTGCACGGCACTGGATTCTGTATGCATCTGCCGGGGATGCGCTGGGTGTTGAATGGGATCCTGGCTATCTTGCCAGAGGCGACTTTCTGCGCGCTTCGGCCACCAGTGGGCAATCGATTGTGTTGGGTTATGTGATTGCTATCGCAATTGGCTTTTTTCTTGCGTTGCGTCAGTCTGTCCCAAAAGTCCACCTGTACGTGGGCGGCATGGCATTGTTGGTTGCGGGGGTTGTGTCGCCATTGTCCCGAGGCCCTTGGATTGGCTTGGTCGCCATGCTGTTGGTCTTCGCGATGACTGGTGCGAAACCTCTGCAACGAATTTCCAAATCTTTCTTGGCAGCGATACCGCTGGGCATTGCATTGATGTTTACCGATTACGGCCAGAAGGGCGTTGATTACCTGCCTTTTGTGGGCACTGTCGACAACGAAAACGTGACGTATCGCCAGAACCTGTTCGACACCTCTTTTCAGATCATTCTTGACAACCCATTTTTCGGATCAACAGACTATCTGCTCCATATGGAAGAGTTGCGTCAAGGGCAGGGCATCATTGATTTGGTCAATACCTATTTGATCGTGGGGCTAAATTCAGGCTTTGTTGGCTTGGGGCTCTACCTGATGTTTTTTTTAACTATTCTCGTGGCCACCTTCAAGAGACTAAGGCTTGCGCCTTTGACAACCGAAGGGCGTATCTTGGGTCAAGCGCTGTTGGCGGTGCTGGTTGGCGCACTTCTCATCATCGCAACGGTTAGTCCGATTTATCACGTTCCTTTATTGCTTTGGTCGGTTGCTGCAATGTGCATGGCTTTTGGTAGGTTGGAGTTGTCAGGGGATCGAACCGAACTTCCCGTGCAGCCAGGCCCCCGTCACCAAAGTTGAATTCCACTATATGGATGTTTTAATGCGAATTGTTTTTTTGCTTCCCGTTGCCGACATGAGTGGTGGAAACCGAGTGGTTTCGATTTACGCCAAAGCCTTGGGCGAATTGGGTCATCAGGTCACGGTTATATCGCCGCCGCGTCGACCGCTCTCTCTGCGTAAAAAGCTTAGCTCCCTTCTTAATGAGGGTGTATGGGGCAACACAGGATCGCCGCATAAGAGTCACCTGGACGATTTGGGCGTCGACCACCGGGTGTTGAACACTTTCCGAGCCATTGAAAGCAAGGATGTTCCCGACGCAGACGTGATTGTTGCGACGTGGTGGGAAACCGCGGAGTGGTTGGCCCGAATGGAGCACAAAAAAGGTGCCAAAGCGTATTTCATTCAACACCACGAGGTCTTCCACTACTTGCCGGTGGAAAGAGCCCGGGCAACGTATAAGGCGCCGCTGCACAAGATCGTGATTGCAAACTGGCTCCGTGCGGTAATGGCAGAGGAATACGGTGACACAGAGGTAGATCTCGTCCCGAACAGCGTGGACACGACCCAATTCCATGCGTTGCCGCGCACAAAGCAGCGCCACCCGACTGTCGGGTTTCTATTTAATGTTGAAAAATTCAAAGGAGTGGACATTGCGCTGAAGGCCATTCAAATGTTGCGACAGCGTTTTTCTAATTTGCGGGTGCTGGCCTTCGGCATGTCAAACCCAGTTGATTTCCCGGGCTGGGACGCAACAATTGAGTACGAGCGCGCTCCCGCCCAAAACCGGTTGCGTGAAATATATGCGCAGTGTGATGTCTGGATTACAGCCAGCCGAAGCGAGGGATTCAATCTGCCGGCCATGGAAGCGATGGCCTGCCGCACGCCGGTGGTAGCTACGCGCACCGGTTGGCCTGAAGAGGCAATTGTCGACGACAAGAACGGGTTTTTAGTCGATATTGACGATGTGACGGGCTTAGCAGAGCGGGCGGCGCTGGTACTGGATCTGGAACTTGACGCATGGCAAGCCATGTCCTTGGCAGCATACAAGACTGCGACCGCAGGCTCGTGGGAGCAGTCCACACGGATGTTTGAAGAGTCATTATCCAAGTGCATTCGGCGTTCGGCCAACAAGGAGATATAAGTTGCCTTGCTTTCTGATTCTTCCACTGCCGTATGTATAAGCGGTTGGTCAACGCAGGCACTATTTCGCTTGCTTCGCTTGCGATTTCACAGCTGATAAGATTTTTTAGCAATCTTTGGCTCGCCAGGCTTCTGATGCCCGAGGCATTTGGACTTGTCGCGGTCGTGAATATGGTGTTGATGGGTATAGCGCTTTTCTCTGATATCGGTTTGCGTCAAGTCATCATTCAAAAGGACGGCGATTTGACACCGGAGTTTTTGAACACGATATGGGTTGTTCAAATCCTCCGCGGGGTGGGCTTGTTTGCAATCGCTTTGGCAGTGGCTGGTATCTTGATGTGGTTGCAAGCCATGGGTGCAGTGACTGTCAATACGTATGCCGATCCGTTGTTGCCATTTCTGGTGGCCGGTGCTTCGTTGAGTTCAATATTCGGAGGACTGGCTTCTACCAAGCTAGATACCAACTATCGGGCCATGGCGCTTGGGCGAGCAGTAGGCACAGATCTGTTTGCGCAAGTCTGCGCGACTGGGGTCATGATTGCTGTCGCTTTGGCCACGAAGTCACCGTGGGCCTTGGTTTTGGGCGGCGTGACGGCCGCATTGGTCAGATGTGTTTTGAGCCACTCATTTTTGACAGGTGAAAAAAATGCGTTGTATTTTGATAAGACCATAGCTTCGAACATTCTGCGTAGAGGGCGTTGGATACTGTTGTCTTCACCCTTGACCTTTCTTGAGTTGAATGGTGCAGTCTTGCTGCTTGGTGGGTTGATGGACTCGGCTTCGCTAGGTGTCTACCTCATCGCATCGCTTTTTGTCGGAGTGGTGCAGCTGATCTCGCAAAACCTTGCATCCAACGTTTTCTTTCCCGGGCTGTGCGCGGCTGCCCGTATCGGCACGACGGATCTGCGACGGGTGTACCTGCGGTATCAGTTGGTTGCGGATGCAATCATTGTCACACTGGCGGGTGGCCTGATGGGTGGTGGGCGAGCAGTGATTGATTTACTCTTCGATCATCGATACGAGTCCGCCGGAGGGTTGCTTTCGAGTTTGGCAGTTGGCTTGGTCGCAGTGCGATACACAGTGATTGAGCAATTGGCAAATGCCAAGGGCGACTTTAAATTGGGGCCGCCAACCATTTTTTGCCGAATCGCGGCCATGGCGATCGGCATAGTCGCAGGGCACCACTATGCTGGACTGCAGGGGGCAGCGTTAGGTGTTGCGTTCAGTTGGTTTGCGGGCTGGCCAATACTGTTGTGGTACCGGTCGAAGTCGATTTCTTCGGTCTGGCGAAGTGATGCAATTGCCGCTGTTTTCCTCGCAGGTGGATATGGGTTGGGCATTTTGTTTGCCGAAATTGTCAACCGGTTTCACCTCCATCTTGCACGCTAAACGGACGCATTTGTAGTGGACATTAGCACCATCATCGTAAGTTACAACACCGCTGGACTCTTGAACGAGTGCATGGAGAAGTTGCGTTCGGCCTCCCAGCATCAAGTGGTAGAAGAAGTGTTTGTGGACAATGCCTCCAAAGACGCGTCTGTCGATGTGATTCGGCGCGACTTTCCGCAGAGCCGTCTCATCGTCAACTCTACGAATATCGGTTTTGGTCGGGCAAATAATCAGGCCTTGGCTTTGGCTAGTGGTCGCTATGTCCTCTTACTCAACACCGATGCCTTTGTGGCCCCTGACACATTGGCTAAAACGCTTGCCTACATGGATGCACATCCCAAATGCGGCATCTTGGGCGTACGGCTCGAGGGCCGTGACGGGGTGTTGCAGCCTTGCTGCCGTTATTTCCCAACACCGTGGAATACTTTTCTGCAACGCTCTGGATTGAATCGCCTGTTCAAGGATGTGCAGATGGTGGACGACATGGAATGGGCCCATGACACGGTACGTTCTTGCGATTGGGTGGTGGGTTGCTACTACTTGGTGCGTAAAGCGGTGATTGACCAAGTCGGATTATTCGACCCCCGATACTTTCTGTACTTTGAAGAGGTAGACCATTGCTTTGCCGCCAAAAATGCTGGGTGGGACGTGGTGTTTTACCCCCATACAACGGTGGTGCATCTGGGCGGCGAAAGCGCCAAGTCGGACGGTGCTATTACCGCAAGCGGACGTCAACTGGAAGCCTTGCAGATCGAAAGCGAACTTTTGTATTTTCGTAAGAACCACGGCCGGTGGGCCGTATGGAGTAACGTATTGCTGACCGTGTTGGCGAACGGCATCAATCTGATCAAACGTGCCATGAAGCGTGGGGTAGCGCTAGACGCCGTCGGCGCTTGGCGGCACAGCGTCTTGGTGTGCACTACGTTTGCGCGCACCCGCTGGGCTACGCAACCCACACGCTAAAGTCTCAGCATGTTTAAACACATCAAAGCAGACTTGTCCGCGCATGGCGGCCACTGGGGGGCACAGGGGTTCTGGGCCATGGTGGTGTACCGCTTCGGGCGTTGGCGCTACACCATTGGCTCGCCCTGGCTGCGCAAACCTTTTTCGCTGATCTACAAGCTGTTGTACAAATTTATTCAAATAATCACCGGTATAGAGTTGCCGTGCGAGGTGGTGGTTGGTTCGGGGTTTGTAATCGACCATTTTGGTGGCATCGTGATCAGCGGATATGCAAGCTTTGGAAACAACTGCCGTATCCGCAATGGTGTGGTGGTGGGTTTAAAAAATACCCACGAGGTCTGCGCCCCTCAAATCGGCGACAACGTAGACATTGGAGCAGGTGCCAAGTTGTTGGGCAACATCCGCATTGGCAACAATGTGGCGATCGGCGCCAACGCCGTGGTCACATGCGATGTACCTGACGACCACATTGCAGTCGGAGTGCCTGCAGTGGTCAAGCCCAGACGTAATATGCATAGTGCGCTATGAATACAGTAGCAGGCAATGTTCGGTTGGCAGTGGTTGCCATTGGCCGAAATGAAGGCGACCGCCTAAAAGTTTGTCTAGCATCGGCTTTGGCCAGTGGCTTGGTGCAGACCGTGGTGTACGTGGATTCGGGCTCCACCGATGGGTCCGCAGAATTTGCCAGAGGCTTGGGCTGTAAGGTGGTCGACTTGGACATGTCTATTCCCTTCACTGCTGCACGCGCTCGCAATGAGGGGTTTGCGCAAGCCAGGGAAAGCCTGTCCGGCCTCACGCATGTGCAGTTTGTGGATGGTGATTGCGAACTGGTCGCAGGGTGGCTGCAAGCCGCAGTGGTTTTTCTCGGCCAACACCCTGAAGTAGCCGCTGTGTGTGGCCGCCGTCGTGAGCGCAATCCGCAACACAGCATTTACAACCAGTTGTGTGACATCGAATGGAACACACCGGTAGGCCTTGCCCGGAGCTGCGGTGGAGACGTGTTGCTGCGTGCTGACGCCTTGCTCGCCGTTGGCGGTTACCAAGCCAGTCTGATTGCTGGCGAAGAGCCCGAACTATGCGTGCGCTTGCGTGCTGCGGGCTGGCGTATCTGGCGCCTGGACCATGAGATGACTCTGCACGACGCGACCATGCTGCGTTTTGGCCAATGGTGGAGCCGTTCAAAACGCGCTGGCTATGCATTTGCCGAAGGTGCGGCGCTGCACGGCGCGCCACCGGAGCGGCACTGGGTGCGTGAGTCGCGAAGCGCCTGGATTTGGGGCATCGGTATTCCTGTTTTTGTGTCGGTTGCCGCTGCTTGTGTCACACCCTGGGCCGTTGCTTTGCTGCTGGTTTATCCCCTGCAAGTGTTGCGCCTCTATCTTCGCGTGCGCCATTCCGTACCGATAGCCGGTTGGTATGCGACTTTTTTGGTGCTCGGAAAAGTACCTGAGGCAGTGGGACAGTTCAAATATTGGCTGAACCACGCTCGGGGCCGACGTTCTGAATTGATCGAATACAAGTAAATTACTTTTGCACCCATGACTCAGCGCATTGCCTACTTCATCAACCAATACCCTAAGGTAAGCCACAGCTTTATCCGGCGCGAGATTTTGGCGCTCGAACGCCTGGGTTTTGAAGTGCAGCGCATTGCGCTGCGTGGGTGGAGCGAATCTGTGGTCGATCCCGAAGACATAGCGGAGAAATCCCGTACCCAATACGTGTTGCAGGGTGGTGCACTGGCACTTTTTTGGGCGGCGCTATGCATCATGTTGCGCACGCCACTGAAATTCTTCAACGGTCTGGCGTTAGCCTATCGAATGTCGCGCCATGCTGATCGCCCGCTGGCGTATCACTTGGTCTATTTGGCCGAGGCATGTCGCATGCTCCCATGGTTGCGTAACTTTGGCGCTCGCCATGCGCATGCCCACTTTGGTACCAACAGCACAGAGGTGCTTATGCTGGTCAGCACATTGGGGGGGCCGTCGTACAGCTTCACGGTGCACGGTCCGGAAGAATTTGATAAGCCGCAGTTCATCCATTTGGGAGAAAAAATACGGCGGTCCAAATTTGTTGTCGCCATCAGCTCCTACGGACGTAGCCAGTTGTACCGTTGGGTAGAACTTGCGCAGTGGCAAAAGGTGCATGTGGTGCACTGCGGGTTGGAGGCGGCCTTTCATGGTGTTCAGTTGACAGATCCGCCCGACTTGGCGCGCTTCGTGTGCGTGGGCAGATTGTGTGAGCAAAAGGGCCAGTTGCTACTGATTGACGCTTTGGCGGAACTGGCTCGGCGCGGTGTGCTATGTGAACTGGTGTTGGCTGGGGATGGCGAGATGCGTCCTGAAGTCGAGGCTCGCATCGCCCACCATAGTCTTCAAAGTCGAGTGCGTATCACTGGTTGGATCAGTAGCGGGCAAGTACGCCACGAATTGTTGAACTCGCGTGCATTGGTGCTGCCCAGCTTCGCCGAAGGGCTTCCTGTTGTCATCATGGAAGCCATGGTCTTGCAGCGCCCAGTCATCACCACAGCGGTCGCGGGCATACCTGAACTGGTGCGCAATGGAGAAAATGGCTGGTTGGTTGCGGCAGGCTCCGTTGATGAGTTAACTGACGCCATGGCCAAC
>JANXVI010000131.1 GCA_025351745.1 Rhodoferax sp. | reverse complement strand
AGCGTGGGGGCTAGATCAGCCGCCCTTTTTCGAACGCTTACCAGGGTTCTTCTTGCTGCGCGTCGCGACGCCGCGCTCCAGGCTGACCTTTTGTCCACGACCGCCCGTTGGCACGGTGTAACCGGCGAGGGTGGCTGGACGGGGAGTGGCTTTACGGTCTGCTTCGGTGACGATTTGATTGCCCATTTAACGGTCCTGACTAAGTTTGCACAGGCAGTATTAGGCCATAAGTTGGGACCGACACCCAAATAACCTCGGTCCCGTCAGCGCTTTACGACACAGATAAAAGCTTTTTAGACGTTTACGAACATTAGTTAGACTAATGACTTAAGAACAGCAAACCACTATCGGCATATCCGTCCGGTGGGGTTGGCTGCTGGGATAGTTTGGTAGAAATGGATTATGCGAACCTTTGATTCGGACGCGCTGGAATGCCTGGCCGCCATTGTGGAAGAAGGCGGCTTTGAGCGTGCCGCGGTGCGCCTGTCGGTCACCCAATCGGCGGTCTCGCAACGCCTGCGCGCACTGGAGGCCCAAGTGGGCACGGTGCTGCTGGTGCGCAGCCGCCCGATCAAGCCCACGTCGGCAGGGCGTTTGCTGATCAAACACGCCATGCAAATGCGCCTGCTGCGCGCCGACCTGGAAACCGACCTGCAGGATTTGACCCCGGGCACGGGCGCGTTGCGCGAAGAGGACCGCATTTCCATCGCCATCAATGCTGACAGCATTGCCACCTGGGCGCTGCCTGCCCTGGGCCCGATGGTGAGCGAAGGCTTGCCGCTGGAAATCATCACCGACGACCAGGATTTCACCCACGAGTGGCTGCGCGAGGGCCAGGTGTTGGGCTGCGTGACCACGTTGAAACAGGCGTTGCGGGGCTGCAAGGTGATGCCATTGGGTGTGATGCACTATGTGGCCGTAGCCAGCCCGGACTATGCCAACGCCCTTTGTCCGCAGGGGCTGACGCCACACAATTTCCGCAGTATTCCATTCATTGCGTTCAACCGCAAAGACGACTTGCAGACCGATTTTGTCAGCCGCGCCTGCGGCCTGCGCCGCGTGGCGCTGAGCCAGCGTTTTGTGCCCAGCTCCGAAGGCCAGGTCCGCGCGGTGCTGGCGGGCTGGGGGGCCAGCGTAGTGCCAGAGTTGCAGGTGCGCAGCCTGCTGGCCAACGGGGCTTTGGTCAATCTTGCACCGCAGGTGACGCTGCCGGTGAACCTCTATTGGCATTGCTGGAACCTGAATTCGGTGGTGATTGATCGCCTGACCTTGGCGCTGTCGAGCGCCGCGGCCGTCGCACTGAAGACTACGCGGTCATAAATTGGGCTTTTGTCATATTTTCTGACGACTACGGCTAAACTGCAGGCATGCAAACCAGTGCCGTCACCAAAATCTCGTTCAAAACCCAGATGCTGCAGGCGCGTGAAGACGCCATCATCCGCGTCGTCAACCGCTTGCTGGCCGAAAAAGGCTTTGACGCCATGACGGTTGACGAGGTTGCTGCCAACGTGGGGATTGCCAAGGCCAGCCTGTACAAGCACTTTCCCAGCAAGGAAGACCTGGCTGCCGCAGCCATGGTGCATGTGATGCGCCGTGCGCAGAGATACCTCAAAGATTTGCCCGCCAATACCAGCCCGCTGGAAAAACTGCGTGACGTGGTGCGCTGGACCATGGAGCTCAAGCTCGCCGGCGAAATGCCGTCGCTTCCCAGCCAGAACTCGAGCCTGCGCGCAACGCTGATGGCCAACGCCGACTATATGAATGGTCTGATTGAGGTCAGCGACCAACTGGGCGAGTGGATCGAAGCCGCACAAGCGCAGGGCAGTGTGAACCCCCATTTGCCGGCCATTGCCATCTTGTACACGCTGTACGCCCGGGCCTGCGACCCGGTGTTGGAGTTTCTGAAGATGGGGGGCCAGCACACCGATGTTGAAATCATCGATCTGGTGCTTTCGACCTGCTTTGATGGTCTGAATGCCCGCTAGCCCTCGCAAAATATAGCCATGGCGCTCCTAATTTCGAAGCAGCATCTGTCTGCGATGGTCTGTCTGATGGCCTTGTGGGGACTTGGCTCGGGCCAACTCGCGGCGGCCCAGACCGCGCCGGCCGGCGCTCCCGCCCTGATGCTGGCCAAGGTCTACCACCGCGGCATCGATCTGACCGACTATTGGGTGAGCGAGAAGTACGACGGGGTGCGAGGCTATTGGGACGGCCAGCAACTGTTTACGCGGGGTGGTGAACGCGTCCGCGCCCCGCAATGGTTCACCGCTGGCTGGCCCAGCACCCCGCTGGATGGCGAGTTATGGGCCGGACGCGGCCAGTTTGCACGGGCCAGCTCTACGGTGCGCCAACAGCTACCCGACGAAGCGGCCTGGCGCGGCATGCGCTTCATGGTGTTCGATATGCCAGCGCAGGGCGGCCCTTTCACCGAGCGGATCACGGCACTGAACGCTGCGGTGACCCAAATCCAACAGCCCTGGGTCGTGGCCGTGGTGCAGACCCACGCGACCACGCACGCCGCCTTGCTAACCCACATGCACCGCATCGTGAAGGCCGGGGGCGAGGGGCTGGTGTTGCACCGGGGCGCGTCGCTGTACACCGCCGCACGCAATGACGATTTGTTAAAAGTAAAGCCGCACGAAGACGCTGAAGCTGTGGTACGGGGCCACCAGGCCGGGCGGGGAAAGTACACCGGCATGTTGGGCGCACTGCTGGTCGAAAGCGTAGCCAGTGGCAATGCCGCAGCACCTGGCCTGCGCTTCAAGATCGGCACGGGGCTGTCCGACGCCCAGCGCCGCAATCCACCGGTGGTGGGCAGTGTGGTGACCTACCGCTACCGGGGGTTTACCGACGCGGGTGTACCGCGCTTTGCCAGCTTTGTGCGCATGGCGGCGGAACCTTCGGAGCCCGCAACAGTTACCAACGCTATCAATTAGATAGCTTACTGCGCATATTTGACGAGGGCTAGCGCCCTATTTCAATGAGATGTCTGGGTTGAAAATGGATTTGCTCGTTTTTGCGCGCGTAGCCCAGAGGGTTGGCCACCACATGGCAACCCCGTTGGGTGTAGTCGCTGGGCGCATGCAAGTGGCCGTGCAGCCATAGTTGCGCCATGGGCAGCAAA
Source organism: Rhodoferax sp. (assembly GCA_025351745.1). Lineage (GTDB taxonomy): Bacteria > Pseudomonadota > Gammaproteobacteria > Burkholderiales > Burkholderiaceae_C > Allorhodoferax. The sequence goes on along the minus strand of JANXVI010000131.1, from coordinate 3,035 downwards.
TCATCCAGCGCATTGCAAAACCCGGCGGTGCCAGGCGTAAGGCCGTAGCGCGGGTCAGCGCTCATCAGGCTGGGCGCAAAGTGGGTGATGGCTACGGTTGGGCCGTCAAACGGCGCAGCCAGCGCATCGCGCAACCAGGCCTGGCAGACCAGCGCCTGCTGGCGCAGGCCATCGGCCAGCCAGGGTTCTCCGTGGCGGGTGGTCAGGGTTTTACGCAGGTAGTAGTTGGCGGCGCGAAAGGCCTTGTCACGGGCTTTGAGCAGCTGCGCCAAGGGGTTGGCCTGCGCACCGTGTTTCGTCGCCCCAGGCGGCAGGGCAGCGCTGGGGCCCAAGGCGTCAAAGTCGGACCACAAGGTGGTGCCGACAAAACGCACGCCCTGGAGCACCACAGTTTCCCGTTCCAGCCAGATCAGTCCCAAGCGCGCACAGGTTTCGCGCAGTCGGGCGTGGCCCGCGTCGAAGTCCATACCATCGTATTCGTGATTGCCCGGTACAAAGATCACCGGCGTGGGCCAGCCGGTGTGGGGCGAAAACTGCCCCAGGCCGAAGTCGTTGTCGCCCAATTGCGATCCCGTCTGGTAGGAGCCAATGTCGCCCGCCAGCACCAGCAGATCGGCACCCGGCGCGGGCGCCGCTTTCCAATGCGGATGCGCCTCCAGGTGCAGATCGGATAAAAGTTGCAACTTCATGGGGCAAAGGCGGTGGCCGCCAGCGACTGCACCTGCGCCCTGAGCCATGCATGGGCGCAGGCTCCGTCCTGCCGCTGGTGCCACAGCGCATCGACCTGGATGGGAGGCGCCGCAAAAGGCAACTCACGCAGCGCTAACTGGTCGGCAAAACCGGTGACGTTGATGAAATGCCGCGGCAATACCGTCAGCAGGTCGGTATGCGCGACCACCTTGCCCGCGGTAAAGAACTGATTCACGGTCAGCACCACACGCCGGCTGCGGCCCATCGACGTCAACGCCGCGTCGATAAAACCAAAGGCACGCCCCGAAAAGCTCACCAGCATGTGGCGGGCCGCGCAATAGCGGTCAAGCGTGAGGGGCCCCTTGGCCAAGGGATGGTCTTTGCGCATCACGCAAACATAGTCGCCCTGAAACAGGCGGTGGTGCACAAAGGATACGACCTCGCCCGCCTGCGCGCGCGCAGTCAGGTCGCTCATGGCCGCCGGAAAATTGCCAATGGCCAGATCAGCGTGGCCTTCGTCGAGCAGGCGGCGCGGGTCACGTGTGGTCAGCGGCACCACGCGCAAGGAGACGCCCGGCGCATGCTGCGTGATCAGCGCAACCAGGGGTGGCATCAGTTCGGCCGCCGTAGCGTCGGCCATGGTCAGCACAAAGGTGGTGGTGGCGCTGGCCGGTTCGAACACGCTGGGCATCAAGGCGGTTTGCAGGCGTCTCAGCGTGTCGCTGACGGCCTGCCACAGTTCTTGGCCACGGGGGGTGGGTTCCAGCGTGCGCCCTTTGCGCACCAACAACTCGTCGCCCAGCGCGTCGCGCAGGCGCCGCAAGGCATTGCTGACTGCCGGTTGGGTCAAAGACAGTTGCAGCGCCGCCTTGGTAAGGCTGCGCTCGGACATGACGGCGTCAAACACCTTGAGCAGGTTCAAGTCCAGGGTACGCAGGCTGCTAGTGGGCATGCTTAATCATAAGTCGTGTGAATACCAAACATCACTAACATAAAGTTGAACAACATTAGTAAAAACCCTAAGATCGCGCCATGCTTTTGAATAAACCGTCTCCGAATTCTTCTTTTAACCCACCTTTGGAGGTTGCCATGGCCCGTATTGGTACTGCCCATCCCTACTTCACACCCCAATCGATTGCTGGCCGCAACGCCAGCCCCCGCGGTTTCGCATTGAATTTTTCTGACTCGCGCACCTTGGCCGGTATGTTACTGGCTGCCATCTTGGCCGCTTTGCTGGTGGTCGCCGACCAAGTGATCGATACCTGGGCAGATGGACACTTGTTGGCAGTATGGGTCGCGTTGTGGACCGTCCTATTTGCTGCAATGGCATTGTCGGCACGGTCGCTGCGCCAGATGGCTGAATCCGTGGCCGCTGGATGGACTGTGCATTCGCAAAAGCGTGCGGCGCGCCGTTCTGATGCCGCCATGCTGCGTTTGGCCGACCAAGACCACCGCATCATGCGTGACCTGCAATCTGCGATGACGCGCTCCGAATACGAAGCGTAAGAGCCAGCTCCTTTCACCAATCAAAAAAGCCACCGCATTGCGGTGGCTTTTTCTTTGCGCCTACTGGATCAAGCGGCGAGGCGCTTTTCGAGCTGGGCCTTGGTATCGACCAATTGCTGGGGCAGGTGGTACGCCAACTGGGTGAACAAGTCGGCATGCAGCGCAAATTCGTGCTTCCATGCGTCCTTGTCCAGGCTGGTCACCGTTTTGAATTGCTCGGCGCTGAAGTTCAGTCCCGTCCAGGTGATTTCGGAATAGGTGGGGCTCACGCCAAAGCCGTTTTCGCTGCCTTGGGCCGAGCCTTCGAGGCGATCAATCATCCACTTCAGCACGCGCATGTTTTCGCCATAACCGGGCCAAACGAACTTGCCATCGTCACCTTTGCGGAACCAGTTAACCGCATACATCTTGGGCAATTTGGCACCAGCTTTAGCCAGCTTGTCGCCCATGTCCAGCCAATGTTGGAAGTAGTCGCTCATGTTGTAGCCCACGAAAGGCAACATGGCAAACGGGTCGCGGCGCACGATGCCAGCTTGACCGGTCGCGGCGGCGGTGGTCTCCGAACCCATGGTCGCAGCCATGTAGACGCCTTCGAGCCAGTTGCGCGCTTCAGTGACCAGGGGCACCGTGGTGGAGCGGCGGCCGCCAAAGATGAACGCATCGATGGCGACGCCAGCGGGGTTGTCCCACTCCGGATCGAGCGCCGGGTTGTTGGTGGCAGGCACCGTGAAGCGCGCGTTCGGGTGGGCGGCCTTGGCGCCGGTTTCCTTGGCGAGGGCCGGTGTCCAGTGCTTGCCTTGCCAGTCGATCAGGTGTGCCGGGGCAGCGTCGGTCATGCC
>JANXVI010000115.1 GCA_025351745.1 Rhodoferax sp. | reverse complement strand
TTCACAACCTGCCAGTACGCGAAATAGCTGCCATCCACAGCGAACCACACGAAGAACAACGCCAGCGGCCATTTACGGTACTCGCTGCGCCTCAATACGCCTACCACCCAATCAGCGGTGCAGTAGGTGCAAAACGCCATTACCAGCGATACCCCCACGTCCCAATCTTGGATATGAAACGTCAGCGCACCGAACAGCAGAAATGCCAGCCCGAAAGCAAATGTTATGTTTTTGACGGCGTGCTTCGAGTCCATAGGTTCCCTTTGTGGTCGACTAGTTTCTGTCCCGAATGTGGCGGTGCTAAAAGCGCGAAATATGACGGCTAGGCGAAATAGCTGTGAAATCAGGCCACCACGCGCAACACACAGGGCGCGGCCCGTTCAGCAGTGAACCCAATCGCACCCGGACCAGCCGATTCAAATTTGACTCTTGCCACGTTCATTGCCTCAGCACTACTGGGCGCTCTGCCAACTTCAACTGTGCGCCCTTGCAGCATTCCGTCGCGTGGGTCGCGCCCGGCGTCCATGATGACGAGTGCGCACCACTGCGACTCATTGCCCGACTGGATTACATTCTGAGTAGCCATTTTTGAAGTCACTTTCAATTGTGGTCAGGGGCTGGGTTGTGTGTCTGCACTTCCCCGCCCCGTCTATTTGCCCTGGGTAATCCGCGCCAGGGCTTCGCGGTATCTCATACGTGTGTGGGCTCGCGCCCTTCAACAGCCATGCGGGCAATGAACCCTGAGCGCGTTTCGCCAGCGGTACGGGCGCGGGCGTCCAGTCGGTGCAGAACGCGGCGCGGTAGGCTGATATTCACCCTCTCCAGGGTATCGTCCAGCATGGCCGGGTCAACCTTTACCAGTGCCCACAACCAGCCTTCCAACTCTGGATGGCCGACACGCAGGGCCTCAATGTGTGATGGCGTGGGTATGTCCTGACCGTCATCAATAGCCGCCTCAATCCATCCGGTAATGGCGTCCTCTGCTTGAATCATGGCTTCCTCAAGCGTGTCACCCGCTGAAAAACAGCCGGGCAAGTCGGGCACAACCACGCCCCACGCGGTGGCATCGTTCCCGGGTTCAATGGCAATGGGATAACGCATAACAGTGCACCTTTCAAATACCGGCCTGCCGCCGGATGGCTTTGACCAGCCCCAGCCCCAAATCCTTTTTGGGATGTGGCACAACCACAATGCCGGGGCGGCTCGGGTGCTTGAAAACGTGGTGGGAACCCTTCACGCGGTCAAGTTGCCACCCGGCGCGCTGCATGTCTCGTATCAGGTCCGCGCTAGTCATTGGTGTGTATGATACACATTTGTTAACGTTAGGGCAAGTGGAGGGGTGTTGATTACCCGGCCACCACACGCAAACCACCAGCCCCGGCGGCTTTCGCATCAAACACAATCTCGGCTTGCTCCAATATCCATGCTTCAATCTTTTCGTGGTGAACCCGTAGCAAGTCCAACGGGCGACGGATGTAGTTCTGTTCGCGCACGCCCTGGGGCGCATGGCCTTGAATCTGTGCACTGATTCCCCCGGGTATATCCAGCCACTCGCACAGGCTGGCAAACGAACGGCGCAGGCCATGCAAGGTAAGCACCAGCCCAGCGGCGGCGCAGGCTTTACGGTGGGCGTTGCTGGGGTCTACCAATCGGCCTGATGCGCTGCGGGTTGCTACGTCCCCAACTGGTGCGGCCTGCCCTTTCCGCTCGTGATACCGAGCGCGGCGCAATGCCGTTTTCTCGTTCTGACTTAGCAGTTCGACGCTTGAGAAAACCCATTCATTGCGGCGTGGCAATCCTTCAATAAGGCTTCGCACATACGGCGTTAAGGGCACTGCCCGGCGGCCTTCTATCTTGTCCTTTAAATCCAGCCCATTCCATTGAAAGTTAACGTCCTCCCACTTCAACGCGGCCATTTCCTCGCGGCGTGCGCCAGTGAGGAGCAGGCATTGAAGGTATGCGCTGATAACGGGGTTTTGAATCTGCCGCACATGGGCAAACCACGATGGCAATTGCTCACGCTGTAAAACGTCTGCGCGTACCGACGGAGTGCCGAACACTTCCTTTGCCCGTTTAGTCTTGGCTGGATTGGTCGTCACCAGGTACTTGTACTGCTTTTGCTCCATACACCACGAAAAAAACGTCTTTAAGCAACTATGGGCACGACGTGAAACACTCTTACGGGTCTTGGCCTCAGTAGCGGCCCAATCCTCCACGACCTCGGACGTAACGTCTACAAGTCGCATTCCCATGAGTTTGTGCAGTGGCCTCGCACGGGTTAAGGTGTTTGGCTTCCCCCGTTTAGGCTTCAACCCACCAGCATCCCCCAGTGTCAATTGGTCTTGGTACTGCCAGTCGCCCCAATAAGGTTTGCGGTCAGCCACATACGCGCTCCATGCCTCTCCAAACGTCAGGGCGGCGGCAATGGCCTCAGATTTTGCGGCGGCGCTTGCGGCAACCATTTCGGCCTGTTGCTGGCGCTCTTTTTCCCGTGGGTCTGTGCCTTGCTCAGTCAGCCCGCGCAGGCGGTGGGCTTCGGCTTTGGCATCTTCAATGGACACGGCGGGCCATTCGCCAAGGGCACGGGTAAATAGCTTGCCTTTTATGCGGGTTTCAAACTGCCAATGCTTGCCCCCGGCTTTGGTCACGCGCAGGCGCAACCCCTTTTTGTCGGAATCACGCACCAGCACGAACGGCAATTCAGTCGGGCAGGCGGCACGGTCCAAAAGGCCATGTGTCAGCTCGTTGGGGCCCTTGTAATCAATCGAGGCGGTCTTGCTCGGTCGTGCCATGTTGAAACCTCTTTCAGATTTTACAGACTGCTTACAGACTGAAAATTGCAATTTGTGCGAATTTCAATCAACAGTCACACTGTGTGCCCATCCAGTTACATGATTGTAAACTGTTGATTTATATCGATTGTAGCAACGCGATTCAACAATGGTAAATAATATAACTAGCGCATTTATAATGCTGATGTCGGTGGTTCAAATCCACCTACGACCACCAAGCTGCGCAAAAAACCGCTCCGGCAAATGCTGCGGCGGGTTTTTATGGCCCGCAGGACGTTGGCTTGGAACAGCGCAGTGGGATTGAGAGCGCCGCATGGAGGGGCGCCTGAGACATTG
>JANXVI010000091.1 GCA_025351745.1 Rhodoferax sp. | reverse complement strand
TTCACAACTGTGTAGCGCACCAAGACTATCTGCTGGGCGGCAAGATTAACCTGGTTGAACACCCGGAGCGCTTGGTATTGACCAACTTGGGACAGTTCATTCCCCAGAGTGTGGAGTGGATGCTGGAGCACCAATCCCCGCCAGAGCACTATCGCAACCAATGGCTGATTGATGGAATGATTCGGCTGCGCATGATTGAGCAAGCGGGTAGTGGTATTCGCCGTATGTTTCTTACCCAACGACAACGCTTTTTCCCCCTGCCGGACTACACGTTTGATGCATCCCCACAAGGGCACCCTCGTGTCGAACTGGTGCTGCAGGGGCAAATTCTTGATCCGAAGTTTGCACGTGCATTGATGGTGCGGTCGGATTTGGCGCTTGGCCCCGTTTTGCTTTTGGACCGTGTGCAAAAGGGTTTTCGCCTAACTACTATGCAGGCGAAAGAGTTGCGAGAGTTAAAGCTGATTGAAGGTCGTGCGCCCAAGTTTTTCATCTCAGCGAAGGTGGCTGATGCCACTGGACAGAAGGCTCGCTACATTCACAACCGGGGTTTGGACGACCAGTATTACAAGCAATTGGTTCTCGACTATATCAAGAAATATGGCAAGGCGACACGGTCTGATTTAGATGAACTTTTAGTCCCTAAGTTACCAAACGTGTTGACGCCAATCCAGAAGGCAAACAAGATACGAAACTTGGTGCAGAGCATGCGCAAATCCGGGCAAGTTCATCCGGTTGGTCCACGAGCATCGGCGGCGTGGTTCTTGTCTAAACAGGAAGTTAATTAGACAAGATTAAAGCTGTTTTGTAGTAAAGAATTGGGCGTAAGTACTTGATTTTATTAATGTATTTTCTTAAAAAATTCCAAATATTTAGACAAGATAGAAACGAGTTCAAGCTTCTTTTAAATGTCTAAAACTACGCAAATCAATTTACATCAGTTCGCCGTTGGCCGTATGTTTGGCATGCGGTCGTCTGCCGTTCCTCTTCGTAAAGCGATTGAGCTTGCGTTGAGTAAAGGCGAAGAAGTCAGCGTCAACTTTACCGGCGTGGAAGTTACCCCATGTTTTGCGGATGAACTCTTGGGTACGCTGATTCTGCGCGAGGGTCCAGAAATCATGCAACGACTGATTCTCAAAGGATGCTCTGAGCAAACGCGAGGGATTGTTAAATTCGTAGCTGCTGATCGTGCCTAACAATTCATGGCAGCGACGCACTGAGCGACTCGCTCCAATCCAGGCCCCGTCCTAATGAGACTGGGGCCTTTTTCTTGGTCGCTTACTTATTTGCTACTCGGAAACGCAAACACCGTCCCCTCACGCACACCGGCCGATGGCCAGCGCTGCGTGATGGTCTTGCGCTTGGTATAGAAGCGCACAGCATCCGGCCCATAGGCGTGCAGATCGCCAAACAGCGAACGCTTCCAGCCCCCAAACGAGTGGTAAGCCACGGGCACTGGCAGCGGCACATTGACGCCCACCATGCCGACCAGAATGTTGTCGCTGAAGTAGCGCGCCGCCTCGCCGTCGCGGGTGAAGATGCAGGTGCCGTTGCCATACTCGTGGGCGTCGATCATGTCCATGGCTTCTTGCAGTGTGTTGACGCGCACCACCCCCAGCACGGGCCCGAAAATTTCCTCCTGGTAGATCACCATACCGGGTTTGACGTGGTCAAACAGGCAGGGGCCGAGGAAATATCCTTCTTCGTGGCCGCTGACGCTGACACCGCGACCATCGACGACCAGCGTGGCGCCTTCCTTCACGCCCTGATCTACGTACCCCTTGACCTTCTCGAAATGCGGCTTGGTGACCAGCGGACCCATGTCGCTCTTGGCATCGGTGCCGGGGCCGACCTGCATCTTGGCAATCTCCACCTTTAGCGCGGCCACAACGGCATCAGCAGTCGCGTCACCCACGGCCACCACTAGCGGGATGGCCATGCAGCGCTCGCCGCACGATCCATAGGCCGCGCCCATCAGCGCATTGACCGCATTGGCGATGTCGGCATCCGGCATCACCACCGCATGGTTCTTGGCGCCGCCCAGGGCCTGCACGCGCTTGCCGTGTTTGCAGCCTTCGGCATAGATGTATTCGGCAATCGGCGTGGAGCCGACAAAACTGACGGCCTTGATGCGCGGGTCGGTCAGCAGCGTGTCTACCGCCTCCTTGTCGCCATTGACGACGTTCAGCACGCCGGGTGGCAGACCCGCTTCCAGCGCCAGCTCGGCAATGCGCAGCGTGCTGCTGGGGTCGCGTTCCGAGGGCTTGAGAATGAAGGTGTTGCCACAGGCCACGGCCATGGGCCACATCCACAGCGGCACCATGGCGGGGAAATTGAAGGGGGTGATGCCGGCGGCCACGCCCAGCGGCTGGAACTCGCTCCA
>JANXVI010000083.1 GCA_025351745.1 Rhodoferax sp. | reverse complement strand
GCGCAAAAACGGGCTGTCCGAAGGCGTAGCGCCGCCCATCACGAAGTGGTTGCCGCCGCCGGTGCCAGTATGGCGGCCATCGGTCATGAACTTCTCGGCCGAGAGGCGCGACTCGAATGCGGCGTTGTACAAAAACTCGGTGTTGTAGACCAGCTCTTTCCAATTGGTGACGGGGTGGATATTCACCTCAATCACGCCGGGGTCGGGCGTGACTTGCAAGAGTTTGAGGCGCGGGTCGCGTGGGGGCGGGTAGCCCTCCAACACGATTTTGACCTTGAGTTCTGCGGCGGTGGCCTCGACGGCTGCCAGCAAGTCCAGGTAGTCTTCCAGGCGCTCCAGCGGTGGCATGAAGACGTAGATCACGCCTGACTTGAGGCCCACAGCCTCGGCCTTGGGGCCGCTGGCGCGGCGCGGGTCGCGCACTTCCACACACAGCGCGGTGCGACTCACCCAATGGGCAGATTCGCCGACGGCGGGCACGCGCGCATCAGCTTGCGGCTCGTCTCGCTGCTCGTCTTGGGACTCGGCCTTCGACGCACGGCGCGCGGCCATGTCGGCCAGTGTGGTGCCGGTGCTGGTGTAGGCAGGCACGGCGACCGCTGCGGTGTCGGCTTTGCCATTGAGGGCGTTCTGGAATCGGCGGGCGGCTTCTTGTGGTGTGGTCGCACCGCTGGGATGGGGCGCGTCGGCGCGTACGGTGAGGACGGGGATGGTGTTGCCGCTGCCACTGCCGTTTCCGTTTCCGTTTCCGCCAGCAGCAGGTTCAGCATTTGTGGTTGTAAGGGGGTGGCCTTCGTCATACCGCGCAGCCAAAGCACTGTGTGCGGGCAATGCGCCACGGGGCGTGCTGGGGTCGGTCTCTATCAGGTAGGGGAAGTCGGCCTTGCTGACCCAGGGCAAAGAGTCCAACGGCAGGCGCAAGCCCATGGGCGAATCACCGGGCATCAGGTACATGCGTTCATCGCGCACAAACCACGGGCCGGTAACCCACTTCGGCCCCGCCAAACGGGGTTCTTCAACTGCTTTGACCGGCAACACATAACCCACGGCCGTGTCGAGCTTTTGCTCGAACACGCGGCGCAGGCGTGCGCGCTCCATCTCGTCGTCGAGCTTGGAGTTGAACGGGTCCACGTTCACCGGCAAGCGGCGTTCGCGCCACAGGTAGTACCAAGCGTCTTCGTAGCCAGGCAGTACGTGTTGGTCGGTTATGCCAAGGCGCTTGCACAGGGCCAGTGTGAAGCGCTGTGCGTCTGCGCTGGTGTAGTGGGTTGGGTCGCGCTCGTCGGTGAACAGCGAGGGGTCGGACCACACCGGCTGCTTGTCGGCACGCCAGTATATGTTGAGCGCCCAGCGCGGCAATTGCTCGCCGGGGTACCACTTGCCCTGGCCAAAATGCAGGAAGCCGCCCTGGCCGTATTCGTGGCGCAGCTTGTGCACCAACGCGGTGGCGAAGCCGCGCTTGCTGGGGCCCAGTGCGTCAGTGTTCCATTCACCGGCATCGCGGTCGCTGACCGCCACAAAAGTCGGTTCGCCGCCCATGGTCAGGCGCACATCGCTGGCCAACAGGTCGCGGTCAACCGCGTCGCCCAGCGCCATCACATCGGCCCACTGTTCTTCGGTGTAGGGTTTGGTGACGCGGGGCGACTCATAAATGCGGGTCACCTGCATGTGGTGACTGAACTCCACTTCGCTCTCGTCCACACCGCCTTCAATCGGGGCCGCGCCCGACGGGTTGGGTGTGCAGGCCAGTGGGATATGGCCCTCGCCAGCCATCAGGCCCGAGGTGGCGTCCAGACCGATCCAACCAGCGCCGGGCAGATACACCTCGCACCAGGCGTGCAGGTCGGTGAAATCGACCTCGGTACCGCTGGGGCCGTCTAGTGCCTTGACGTCCGATTTGAGCTGGATAAGGTAGCCCGACACAAAGCGCGCGGCCAGCCCGCAGTGGCGCAGCAGTTGCACCAGCAGCCAGCCAGAATCACGGCACGAGCCAGAGCCCTTGGTCAGGGTTTCGTCCGGGGTCTGCACACCGGGCTCCATGCGGATGGTGTAGCTCACGTCCTTGTGCAGCATCTGGTTGAGGTCAACCAAGAAATCGATGGTACGGCGCTTGGTGTAGTTGATGTTGGCCAGGTAGTCGTTGACCAGCGGCGTGCGTTCGCCCGCCATCAGGTAGGGCAGCAGCTCTTCTTGCAGCAGGGGCGTGTACTGGAACGGAAACTCCTCGGCCTCTGGCTCCAGGAAGAAGTCAAAGGGGTTGTAGACCGCCATTTCGACGACGAGGTCTACGGTCACTTTGAACTCGCGCGTCTTGTTGGGAAAGACCAGCCGCGCCTGGTAGTTGGCAAACGGGTCCTGTTGCCAATTCATGAAGTGGCCCTGGGCGGGTTCTACCTTCAGCGAATAAGAAATGATCTTGCTGCGGCAATGCGGGGCGGGGCGCAGGCGCACAACCTGGGGGCCCAGAGTCACCAGGCGGTCGTAGGTGTAGTGGGTGACGTGGTTCAGTGCAGCGTGGATGGACATAGCGGGTCTCGGTTTGGCAGAGGAGTCGGGTCAATGCGAGTTTGCATACTGTTGAGTACATGGTAGCAAGCAATTTCCAAGCAATTCCTGCGCCACCGGAAATTTGCCGGGTAGCATGCATCGGTGCACAAGCTCTCCCTTCACTTCCGCGCTGATGCCCGGCTGCTGCCTGCCGGGCTCGCGGGCGCTGTGTTGGGTACGGCATTGCAATTGCAGCAGCGGCAGTTGTTTGCGTGGCACGTCTATTTAATAATTGGGCTTGTAGCCCTCGTGATGTATGCGTGTGCAGCTATAGAAAATATAGCAGTTGCTTGGCGTTCGCTGCTGGTCGGCTTGGCCGTGGCCCTGCTCGGCTTCGGCGCGACCGGTTTGCGCTCTGCCGCGTACCTGGCCGAGGCGTTGGACCCTGCGCTGGAGGGGCGCGACGTGCGGGTGGTGGGCGTGGTCGCCAGCCTGCCACAGCGCAACGAGTCGGGCTTGCGCTTTCGGCTGGAAGTAGAGTCCGCCGTGTTGGAGGGCCATGCAGCCCGCCTGCCGTCGCTGATGGACGTGGGCTGGTATGGCGGCACATTTTCTGCCGGGCCGGCGGTGTTGGCGGATGTGGCCAGCCCCAGAGGCGCTGAAGCCGTGCTGCCCCCATCGAGCCAGAACCGCATGCCCGCCGACGTTCGGGCCGGGGAGCGCTGGGAGCTGACGCTGCGGCTCAAGGCCCCGCATGGCAGCCGCAACCCCTTTGGCTTTGACTACGAACTCTGGTTGTGGGAGCAAGGTGTGCAGGCCACGGGCTATGTGCGCGCCAGTGCCAAAGACGCCGTGCCCCTGCGCCTGAACCAGACCTGGCTCCACCCAGTCGTGCTGGCCCGCCAGGTGGTGCGTGAGCGCATTTACCGTCAGGTGCCAGAGCGCCAGTTCGCTGGCATGCTTGCCGCGCTGGTGGTGGGCGACCAGGCCGCCATTGATCGGGTGGACTGGGATGTTTTTCGCGCGACTGGCGTTGCGCACCTGGTTTCCATATCGGGGCTTCACATCACCATGTTTGCCTGGGGTGCCTCGTGGGTAGTGGGCTGGCTGTGGCGGCGCTCGGGTCGACTCTGTATCGCCGTGCCGGCGCCCAGCGCGGCGCTGGTGGGCGGCGTGTTGCTGGCCACGGCCTACGCCGTGTTCTCTGGCTGGGGCGTGCCCGCCCAGCGCACCTGCCTGATGCTGGCCACCGTGGCGCTGCTGCGCCTGTCGGGGGCGCGCTGGCCCTGGCCTTTGGTGTGGATGCTGGCCTGTGCCGTGGTCGTGGTCAGCGACCCCTGGGCGCTGCTGCAAGCTGGGTTCTGGCTGAGCTTTGTCGCTGTCGGTGTTTTGTTTGCTACAGATTCAGGAGCAGGTAACGCATATTCCACGAGGGCTAGCGGCCAAAATGACGGCCACTCTTCCGCCGGGCCGCCCCCGGGAAGATTAGCCCCGTGGGGAGCCAGCGCGCTACCCCTAGCCAGAAACGTGGGGGCATCACTGCGGGAGCAATGGGTGATTACCGTGGCGTTGACACCACTGACGCTGCTGCTGTTCGGCCAGGTGTCACTCGTCGGCCTGGCTGCCAACGCACTGGCCATTCCATGGATCACGCTGGTGGTCACGCCGCTGGCCATGCTGGGCGTGTTGCTGCCCCTGCTGTGGGAGATGGCCGCCGCGGCCATTGGCGGGCTGTATGCCTATTTGCAGTGGTTGGCATCTTGGTCGTGGGCATCAGTCGCCGTTGCTGTGCCGCCGCTGTGGGCGGGTGCGGTGGGCGTGTTGGGGGGATTGCTGCTGGTGCTGCCGTGGTCGTGGCGCCTGCGCCTTCTGGGATTGCCCTTGTTGCTACCGGTGTTGCTGTGGCGCGCCCCGCTGCCGGTGTTGGGGCAGTTTGAACTACTGGCCGCTGATATCGGCCAAGGCAATGCGGTACTGGTGCGAACCGCCAACCACGCCCTGCTGTACGACGCGGGGCCGCGCTTCAGCCTGGAGAGCGATGCAGGCCACCGCGTGCTGGTGCCGCTGATGCAGGCCTTGCATACACGGCTGGATACGCTGGTGCTCAGCCACCGCGACCTGGACCATGTGGGCGGTGCGCCCGCCGTGTTGGCCATGCAGCCGCAAGCGCAATTGCTGAGTTCCATCGAAGCGGACAACGCTTTGCAAAGCCTGCGCCCGGCCAGGCGCTGCGTGGCAGGGCAACACTGGGAGTGGGATGGCGTCCAGTTTGACGTGCTGCACCCGCAAGCTGCTGACTACGACACCCCATCCAAATCGAACGCCATGTCCTGCGTGCTGCGCATCTCTAATGGTGCGCAGACAGCTTTGCTGGTGGGGGATATTGAACAACCGCAAGAGGAGCGGCTGGTAGCCGAATACGGGCGTGTCACCGCAGCGGCGTCTGAAGGCGAAGCAGCCCCACCGGGGGGCATTCTGCATGCAGATGTATTGCTCGTCCCCCACCATGGCAGCAAAACATCCAGCAGCCCCGCCTTTTTGGACGCGGTGGCGCCGCGCATCGGCATCGTGCAATCGGGCTATCGCAACCGGTTTGGGCACCCCACCGCGCCCGTGCTGGCGCGCTACAAGGCGCGCCAGGTTCAGATCGTCGACTCGCCCCACTGCGGTGCATTTATGTGGCAGTCGTGGAGGCCAGAATTGCCTTCCGAGGAAGCCTGCTACCGACAACAAGCGCCCCGGTATTGGCACCACGGCGTGCCGTAGGTGCCGTATGGCACTCCAGCTGTGCGGGTCGCAGTTGCAGACTGCATAGCGAATGCCACGCTGGGACAATCTGTGGGTCGAACCCACTTGATCGTTTCAGAGATTTTGCAACGAAATGTTTCGAAACACCACTAATGCGACCGTACTAGTCCGATTGGACTATTGACCATCCAAATTGATTTCAATAAGGTCCAAGGTTGTTGCAAAAAGTTCATCTACTCCCTGAAAGTTTCTACATGAAAAGCCATCTTTTACTTGCTGCCCTCGCTATTGTTGGCGCAAGCGCCCAAGCTACTTCCTACACAGACCGGGCCTCTTTCAATGCTGCCACGACGATTGCCTATACACAAGATTTTGAGACGCTCAGCGGCACCGCTAGTTTTACAGGCCCCATCTCTTTTGCAGATGGCCTGACTGTTAGCAGCCCATCAAACAACCTCTTTTCCGTGGGCGTTGGCCAAAGCAGTAATTCAACCGAAGCCATCGGCTCTAATTACCCGCCTTCGGATTACCTGCAGTTCGGTTTGGGTGGAAATTTCCGTGCCTTTGGCGCAGATTTTTTTGAAAACTTCGGGGGTGGCGCGCAGCATTCAGGCCCTTCTACCTTCCAACTGACCTTCTTCAGCGGTACAACCTCTGTCGGTAGCGTCACCGGCCTGGTGGCCCCCAATGGCGGTTCATTCATTGGCTTTACTTCGTCCAGCTTCTTCAATAGTGTGCAAGTGTTGTCACTGGACAATTCCTATGAAGTCGCAGATAACGTCAGCGTTGGTAACGTCAGTGCGGTGCCCGAGCCAGAAAGCTATGCCATGTTGTTGGCTGGCCTCGGTTTGGTGGGTTTGATGGTGAAGCGTCGCAAAGCGAAGCAAGCGTGATGTAGGCGTTTTCCAACGCACAAACACGGGGGCCTGGGCTCCCGTTTTTCATGGTGCGCGTGCGAAAGGAACGGGGCTCGCCATTGGCGGGCCTTCTTGTTTTCTGGCGGCCCCAATGCTAGATCGAGTCGAGCGTTGGAAGGCAGTTGCAACCTCTTGCTTCCATCCAACATGCCAGTCCCAGAAAGATGCGCGTCCGCCGGTGGTGGGCGGGCGTTACCGGCACCACAATGTGCCATAGTGTCGTTGGGCGGTGGCACTAACCTTGCTATCCTTGGGATGACGGCAAAGCTACCTTGCGCTTTGGGAGGTTAGGCAAGACGAGACAAGACAAGACATTAATCGGTTGAGGACAGCACTGCGCTACGCTTGGGGCTGTCCCGCAAAGTATCAGGAAAGCGTTCTATGCAGAAGTTCGACGAGATGTACACCAGTTTGCCTTACCAGTTCTTTTCCAAGGGCGAGCAGGTCCGGGACCACTACAAGATCTACGACGAATGGCTGGCCCGCCAACCTGGCGACATGATGGCCAAGCGACGTGAAGAAGCCGAGATGATCTTCAGGCGCGTCGGCATCACCTTCGCCGTTTATGGCGAGAAGGATGAATCGGGCGCTGGCACCGAGCGATTGATCCCGTTTGATTTGATTCCCCGCATCATCCCGGCCCACGAATGGGCCACTATGGAAAAAGGCCTGGTGCAGCGCGTCACCGCCCTGAACCGGTTCATTCACGATGTCTACCACGATCAGGACATCATCAAGGCCGGCGTAGTGCCGCGCGAACAGATCGAGAACAACGCGCAGTTCCGCCCCGAGATGGTTGGGGTCGACGTGCCACACCAGATTTACTCCCACATCTCCGGTATCGACATCGTGCGCGCAGCCGATGCCCAAGGCAACGGCGAGTACTACGTGCTGGAGGACAACCTGCGCGTGCCCAGCGGTGTGAGCTATATGCTGGAAGACCGCAAGATGATGATGCGGTTGTTTCCCGCTTTGTTCAATGCCCATCGTGTGGCACCCATTACCCATTACCCTGATCTGCTACTGGAGACATTGCGTGACAGCAGCCCTGCTACAACGGCAGAACCCACCGTAGTGGTGCTGACGCCCGGCATGTACAACAGCGCGTATTTCGAACACGCTTTCCTGGCCCAACAAATGGGTATCGAGCTGGTCGAGGGGCAAGACCTGTTTGTCAAAGACAATTTTGTGTACATGCGCACCACGCGCGGCCCGCGCCGTGTGGACGTGATCTACCGGCGAGTGGACGATGATTTCCTGGACCCCACCGCGTTCCGGCCCGCATCCACACTGGGCTGCGCGGGCTTGCTGGATGCCTACCGCGCGGGCCACGTGACGATCTGCAATGCAGTGGGCACTGGTGTGGCGGACGACAAGTCCATCTACCCCTATGTGCCCAAGATGATCGAGTTCTACCTGGGCGAAAAGCCCATCCTGAAGAACGTGCCGACCTACATGTGTCGCAATAAGGACGAGTTGGCCTACACGCTGGCTAACTTGAAAGACCTGGTAGTGAAGGAAGTGCATGGTGCTGGAGGCTATGGCATGCTGGTGGGGCCAGCCTCTACCAACGCCGAGATCGAAGATTTTCGCAAGGCCATCCTGGCCAACCCCAGTGGTTACATCGCCCAGCCCACGCTCAGTTTGTCGAGTTGCCCCACGTTTGTGGAAAGCGGTATTGCGCCGCGGCACATCGATCTGCGGCCGTATGTCCTCAGCGGCAAAACCGTGCAAATGGTGCCCGGCGGCCTGACCCGCGTGGCACTCAAAGAGGGTTCGTTGGTCGTCAATTCGTCACAAGGCGGTGGCACAAAAGATACCTGGATTCTGGAGGACGACGCAAGCGCCGCGGCTACGGCGGCCACGGTTGCCCACACGGAAGTTGTGCACGGCACGGCCACCCCGTCCCAAACGCAATCCCAATCCCAATCCTGAAACGAGGGATAAACCATGTACCGCCCCCACGTTCACGTTCGTTCACTGCCCCCCGAGGGGGCGCATGCGTCCCTTGAGGCGGCTCTTCGGGAGTCATAACATGCTGTCACGTACCGCCGACCACCTTTTCTGGATGTCCCGCTATACCGAGCGGGCCGAGAACACCGCCCGCATGCTGGACGTGAATTACCAGACTGCTTTGCTACCCCAATCCGATGCCGTGGCCCAGGAGGGGTGGGAAGGCCTGCTCAGCATCAGCGAGCTGCTACCCACTTATACCGATCGCTACGGGGCGATTGCGGCGCGTGACGTTATGGACTTCATGGTCAAGGACGAAAGCAACCCTTCGAGTATCGTGTCTTGTCTGGCGGCTGCCCGCGAGAATGCCCGCGCCGTGCGCGGGGCGCTGACCACCGAGGTGTGGGAAACCCAAAATACGACCTGGCTTGAGGTTAAGCGCATGCTCAAGGCCGGAGAATTCGAGAACGACCCGGCGCAATTTTTTGAGTGGGTCAAGTTTCGCTCACACCTGTCACGCGGCGTCACTGTGGGCACCATGCTGATCGATGAGGCCTTGCACTTCATGCGCCTGGGGACTTTTTTGGAGCGGGCCGACAACACGGCGCGATTGGTGGACGTCAAGTTCCATGCGTTGCAGAGTGACTTTTTCGGCACGGCCACTGAAAAGGACCAGGAATACGATTTTTACCATTGGAGCGCGATACTGCGCAGCGTCTCGGGCTTTGAGGTCTACCGCAAGGTGTACCGTGACGTGATCAAGCCCGAGCGTGTGGGCGAGTTGCTGATATTGCGGCCCGACATGCCACGCTCCATGCATGCCTGCCTCAACGGTGTGGTGACCAATTTGGCGCTGGTGGCCAGTGACCCGTCCAGCGAAACCCTGCGCCGTGCCGGCAAGCTGCGCGCAGAGTTGCAGTATGGGCGTATCGACGAAATCCTGGCAACGGGCTTGCATGCCTACCTGACGCAGTTCCTGGACCGGGTCAACGACCTGGGGTCCCATATCAGCCGGGAGTTTTTGGTACCGGTGGGTGCATAAAAGCATGACGGCGCGCGGTTTCGCCAAAGAGTGCGTAGAACGCGGCAATAATCGGCTTTGGCATTTTCTTTGACCGGAACTGGCATGCAGACCAAAGCATCTCAAAGCACCCCAACTCCTGCAGACCGGGAACTGGACCGTGCATTGGCCTCAGGGCCGCTACGTGATATCGCCATCCCGCCGTGCCCCGAGTTGTTGGTCGCCCTGCGCCGCGAGATGGACAAGGACGACCCCGATCCGCAAACGGTGGCCGATATCGCAGCGCGCGACGTGGCCATGTCGGCATCGCTGATCCGCACCGCCAACAGCCCCTATTACGCCCGCTCACGTGCCGTGACCTCGGTCGGTGAGGCGTTGAGCTTGCTGGGCTTGCGCCTGTCCGAAAAGCTGTTGACCGCTTTCTTGACGCGCCATTCGATTCGCGTTACTTCACCGCTGCTGGAGCATTTTTGGGATACGTCCACGCGCCGCGCACTGGCCATGGCGCATATTGCGCGCCAGCTCTACGGCGTGGAGCCTGACCTTGCCTACACCTGCGGCTTGTTTTGCCATGTGGGCATACCCATACTCATGCAAGGCGTGCGGGGCTATGCCGGCACACTGACTGAGGCGTTGGCTCGCCAGGACCGCAGCTTCACCGAGACCGAAAACGCCGCCCACAAAACCGACCACGCGGTCGTGGGCGCCCTGGTGGCACGCACCTGGCGCCTGCCCACACCCATTTGCCAAGCCGTTCGGGTCCACCATGATTTCACGGTCTTGTCAGACATCAGCGTTCCGCCCGAGGTCCGCATGCTGGTGGCCATGGGCCTGGTAGCCGAACACTTGGTGGGCTTGCACGAGGGAGTGGGGACACAGAGCGAATGGGCACTGCACGGGCCAGCGTGCAGGGCTTGCCTGGCGATTGATGAATCCGAAGTCGACAGCTGGCTGGATGTCTTGCACCCTATTTTTGAGAGTGTGGTGCAGGCTTGACACGATGAAACTCCCCGTCGTTCCGGCCAGCAAAGCAGCGCTGCACATACTGGCGCACCCTTTCGGGTTTGCGCTGCAGGTTTTGCGGGCCTTCAACGCCAACCAGGGGATGATGTTGGCTGGTGCCATTGCCTACTATGCGTTGTTGTCGATGGTGCCGTTGCTGATACTGTCTGTCATTGCCTTGTCGCATTGGGTTGACCAGTCCGAACTGCTGATGGCCTTGGCCCGTTACCTCGAATGGCTGGTACCCAGCCAGTCCAAGGCGGTGTTGGGCGACATCAATATCTTTTTGGACAATCGGGTCACGATAGGCGCGGTACTGTTGTTGACCATGCTCTTTTTCAGCTCGCTGGCATTCAGCATTTTGGAGAAGGCCATGGGGCACATCTTTTTGCACCGTGAGCTTACCAAGAAGCGACACAAGCTGGTGTCGGTCATCATGCCGTACTGCTTTGTGCTGGCACTGGGTGTTGCGTTGCTGCTGTTGACTGTAGCCACCACTGGGCTGCAGGCGCTGGCCAAAGAAAGCATTTCTCTCTTGGGTTATGACCTGTCACTGGTGGGTGTATCTGGCCTGTTTTTCTACCTGATGGGTTTTGCGGCTGAGACGCTGATCGTGGCCTCAATCTACCTGACGCTGCCAGTGGGGCGCATGCCGGTGCTCCATGCCATCATCGGCGGCCTGGCGGCCAGCTCGGTGTGGGAAATCATCCGCCATTTGCTGGTGTGGTACTTCACGACGCTGTCCAAGACCAGCGTGGTCTATGGTTCCCTGACTACGGCTGTCGTGGCCCTGTTCTGCATGGAAATCGTTGCCGCACTGTTGCTGCTGGGCGCGCAGGTTATCGCTGAGTACGAACGCCTGGAGATCTAGCCCCCCCCCACGCTTCGCCGCTGCGAACTCTATTCCATTTTCAAATCATTTCTGTCTTGGCGTGAAGCCGCAGGCATTGCTACAGCACGGCAAGGCGAAGCAACAACGACAGGGATGATTGAGAAATGGAATTAGGGGTGGATGATGGAGGCGTCCAGTTGCAGGGCCTTGATTTTTTCCGCAGCGGCATCTGCTGCTGCCTGGCTGACAAACGGCCCAACCCGTACGCGAATCTGGCGGCCCTTGGTCGATTTGAGTTCTTTTACCACAGACGGCAGCTGCGCTTCCAGGAGCTTTGCATTCGCTCGCTCTGCGTTCTCGGGTACTGCAAACAAGCCGACGTTGATGAAGAAAGGCCTGTTTGCCGCCACCGCGGGCGTGGCGTCAGAAGCGCTGGTTTTGGCCGGTTTGGGTGGCGGTGTCAGTGCCGTCTGCAATTTCTTGGTTTTCGCGATGGTTTTATCCGCTGCTTGCAGGGGTTTGACTTCGACGGCAGGGGCAACGGCCGCTGCGGTTTCGACCTTGGGTAGTTCAATCGCTTTGGTCGCAGCGACGGCTTTGCTTGCGGGGCTGGTGCCGATGCTGGTGCCGGTAACCGGCGGGGTGTTGGTCGACGATGCCGAGGCTATTGCCATCGGGGTGGACGCGGGTGCTGCCGCAGCGGAAGCGGCCACCACGGGCAGGCTCGCAGAGGGCACACTTGCGCTGGCTGCGGGCGCGGGGTCCGGGCTGATGGTGGTAATCGGCAGCGTTGGTGCAGAGGCAACAGCAGCACTTGGCGAGCGCGGTGCCGAGGCGGTCACCGTGCGCCCTACTGCGACGGGTCCAGCTTCCAAAGCGCCCTGCGGCATCACCGTGACAGAGCTAAGCGCCGCCACTTGCAGATATACCAGCACCCCAATCAGCAGGCACGCGGCATTGGCGGCTGCCAGCCAGATGGCCCGGCGGCGTGTGCTGGCCTGCTGCAACAACGCATTGCGCGCATCGGCCACATTGGCATGCCCCACCAGCGCTTTGGACATGGCTTTGCGGCATTCGGTGTGGTAGAGCGCGTTACCAAACAGCCCCGGCAGCACAAAGGCCACCAAGCCAAAACCCAGACCCAGGGCCATCATCAAGGTGTCGGAAAACTGGAGCACCAAATACCCAATGCCGAACACCAGCAGCGCCACTGCGACCAAGATGCCTACATAGGCCAGCGCCGCCACCCACAACTTGCGAAACACCAGCCAGTTCAGCGTCAGCATGCTGGCAGCTGTGTTCCAGCTGATGCCGGCATGGTCTGCCGCTTCAAAGCGGGTAAAGATGGGAAGGTAATAGCCGGGGTTGACCGGACCAATGGCCGCGCGGTACAGCGTGGTCGTGACATCTTCTTCCAGGGCTGGTGCGGCGGTGAAGAGGGTGGGTTCGGTCATGGCTTATTTTGACATGGCGGTGGCCACTTCCTGGCCCAGTTCTATCACTGCCAGCGCGTAATAACTGCTCCAGTTGTAGCGGGTGATGGCATAGAAGTTTTCGGTGCCCGCCAGGTACAGCGCAGGCGCATCACCGTTTTGCAACTCCACCAGGGCCAGCGGTCCCACATGCTGCAGGGCTTGGGCATCCAACTGGGCACCCATGGCGGCCATCGTGGCAGCGGTAAAGCTTGGCAGTATGTCGGGTGCCAGTAGTGCTGCCTTGTCTAGCCCCTGCGCGTTCAGCCGCACGGCATAGTGGGTGGGCATGCCCGGGCGCCACCCGAATGCCTTGAAGTAGTTGGCCACCGAACCAATCACGTCGGCGGTACTGTTGAAAAGGTCGATGCGGCCGTCACCATCAAAATCCACCGCGTACTTGGCCCAGCTCGACGGCATGAACTGTGGCAGCCCCATGGCACCCGCATAGCTGCCCCGTAGCGCCAGAGGGTCGCTGCCGGTGCGCTGGGTCAGCGCCAGAAAGGCTTCCAGCTCGGACATGAAAAACGCCGACCGTTCCTTGGCGCGCGGGTGTTGTGCCGGAAAGTCAAAAGCCAAGGTGCAAAGCGCATCCATGACCCGATAGATGCCAATCTGCTGGCCGTAAATGGTTTCCACGCCGATGATGCCGACGATGATCGACGCGGGCACACCGGTCTGTTGTTCGGCCCGCTCCAGGGTTTCGCGGTTGTCACGCCAGAACTTGACGCCCGCGTTGATGCGTACCGGGTCTATGAAGCGGCTGCGGTACACGGCCCAGTTCTTGGGCGTGCCCACGGGCGGCGGTGAAATGGCGCGGGCAATGCCCGGCATGTAGTGCGCCTGGCCGATGGCTTGGCGCACCCATTCGGGTTCCAGACCCTGGCGCTGCGCGATAGCTTCGGCAGTTTGCATCACCTCGGGTCGGCCGGCGTACTGCGGGCCCGTGGTTTCCGGCTTGCGCGGCGGGGCGGACTTGCGTTTCGTGTGTTTGCTGGCGCCTGCGTGCCCATGGCTGGATGGCGCTTTGACCGTCTTTGCATCGCTCTGCGGCAGATTGCTTAAGAATTTTTGGTCGCTAGCCCTCGCGGATATTGCGTGAGCAGCTATCAAAAATATAGCAATCGACTGGAGAAGGCGCGTCACAGTGGAGGATGGATTCACAAAATACGTTGCGGCCAGGGCAGAGAGCGAAATTCGCGTTGCAGTGTACCCAGTTGCTGAGCGTGGGTATGGCGTGCATAGCGCCAGGCTTCCATGCGCAGCAACCATTGCACGATGGCAGTCAAATCGGCATTGGCCGCGCCTGCATGGGTTTGCAGCAGCGTTGCCACTTGGCGCGGAGCCGCAGTGTCGGGCAGTTGGAGGCCCGCCTTGCGCAAGCGCTGCATGGCGTTGTGCAGCAGGCGCAGCCACGGGTCCTGGCGGTGCCGCTCCCATAGCGTCCACGCGGCGCCCAGCAGGCTGGCGGCCACCAGCAGCGCGATCAGGACATAGGTCAGGTCTTCCCAACTGGGCGACTCGAAACCCAGGTTGCGCAGCATATCCAGTTGCTTGGTCTGCGTGTAGTTCAGCACCCATTGGTTCCAGCGGTTGTTGGCAGCTTCCCACAGCGTGCGCAGACTGAGCGCGATCTGCGGGTTGATGTTGGCCAGTGCCTGGGTGACGGCATTGCGGGGCGCAATCAGACGGGTCACGGAACCGGTGCGCCCGGGCGACACGGCCGAGGTAGGGTCTACGCGCACCCAACCTCGCTCAGGCATCCAGACTTCGGTCCAAGCATGGGCGTCGCTTTGGCGCACGGTCCAGTAGCCGTCGATGGAGTTGAGGTTGCCGCCTTGGTAACCAGTCACGATGCGGGAAGGAATATTCATGTCCCGCATGAGCAGTACGAAGCTGGACGCAATGTGTTCGCAAAACCCCGCTTTTTTGTCGAACCAGAATTCGTCCGCGGTATGGGTGCCAAAGAGGCCTGGCTCCAGCGTGTAGAGGTATCCGCCCGTGCGTAGCCGCTCCATCACCCGGTTGACAAGGGCTGCCGTGTCGGCACCCTGGTTGCGTGGGTCTGCCAATATCTCGGCTGCCAGTTGACGGGTGCGGGGGTTGTAGTTGGCGGGCAGCTCTACATACTCCTGCAGATAGGCACCACGACGCAGTGGGCCGTGGCGGAAGGCCGTGTGGCTTTGCGCGGTGTAGCGCACCAGGTCGGTCACGGGCCGGTCGGCAATCCACTGCAATTCGGGCGTCATGGTCGTGCGAAAACCCTGCAACACGGGTTTGGTGTCCGCCGCATCCAGCACCAAAATCCACGGCTTGTTGTTGGGTTCCAATGTGACCTGGTAGGAATAAGCTGTGCCCTGCACCTCTAGCGCAGCGATCGACGCGGCGCGCGTGGGCAGAAACGGTTGTGGCGGCTTCCATTCTCTACCGTCAAAACTACCCAGCACGGGGCCACGAAAGTACATGTCGCCCATGCGCGGTGTTGGGCCATCAAAGCGGATGCGCATGGCAATGCTGTCGTCCAGCGCCAGGCTCGCAATCGTTCCGACCTGCATGCTGTTGGAAAGGCCGGTGCGCCCGCCGGTCGTATCACCGGGCACACCCCACAACGGTGCCATACGCGGGAAGAGTAAAAACAAAGCCACCATGACCGGCGCACCCAGCAATGCCATCACGCCCGCTATCTTGGCGGCCTGCATCAAAGGCGGACGCCCCACTGGCATGTGGCTGTTGACGAGGGCGGTCAGCAGGCCCAGGGTTCCCACCAGCATGGCCAACGCGGTCAGCAGGCTTTGCGAGAAAAAGAAATTGCTGAGCAGTGTGAAAAAGCCAAGGAAGAAGATCACAAACGTGTCGCGCTGGCCCCGCATCTCCAGCGTCTTGAGGCTTAGCAAGACGACGATATAGGTCACACCAGCGTCGCGCCCCACCAACGTGCGGTGGCTGAAATAGGTGGCAGCGGTGGCAACAACCAGAAGGCCAAACAACCACCAGCGTGCCGGCAGCACCCAGCCATGCGCCGCCAGATATGCGCGCCACAACAGCAGCCCGGCTGCCATGCCCGTGCACCAGAGTGGCAGGTTGTTAGCCAGCGGCGCAATCACCCAGGCAATGACGGCGAGCAGAAAAAGGGTGTCGCGCGCTTCGCGGGGGAGGCTTTTGATCGCGTTAAACATGTCAGATGCCAACTGCGCCTGAGTGCGCTAGTGCCAGCGCCTGCAGGCAATTGCGACGATGGGCTTCGCCGCTGCCGGGTGCGATTTCTTGTCCACCCAAGCGCATGCCATAGTGAAGCCCCTGCTTGTCCGCCAGCAGCACCCAGGCGCACAGGCGTGAAACGGCTTGCTCCAACGCGGCACCACCGGCCATGGCGCCAGCGATGCCGGTGTGGGCCAGGTCCAGCCACAACTCAAAACGTTGCACCTGTTGGGCATCGCGACTGACTAACTCATCGGTCTTGGCGGCTTTTTTCCATACCACCAGTTTCAAGGGATCGCCACGCCGGTAGCCACGCACACCGTCAAATTCGCCGGTGCTTTGGCGCTGCACCGTGGCCTGGCCGCCGGCGCGGGCCTCGCCCGGTGGCAGGGGCGGCGGGTGCAGTTCGGGCGCAGGGTAGACCAGTACCTGGGCGGCCGGGCGCCACACGGTCCAGACCCGGAAGGTGCCCAGTGGAAAGCGGGTCTCGGCGGTGAGCGCCGGCACCGGGTGCAGACCCCGGCGCGGCGCCTGGAAGGCGACCTGCACTTTGGCCCGGCCCTGGGCCGGCACATCGGTCCAGCTCCAATGCTGCGTGCCCAATACTGCCAGGCCAATGCCATAGCGAACCGAGCGCCTTTCGCTCAATATGTTTACGCCAACAATGACGTTATCCCCGGCAAAATGGTCTTCTGGTGCTATCAGAGTCATAGTAATGCCGCGCAAGGTATTGTGGCACACGTGCATGGCGACGACGGCACTGCCAGTCAGCAAAAAGGTCAGTACGTAACCCAGGTTGAGCTGGAAGTTGATGGACGCTACGAGCAGAACTATCAGGGTCGCGCCGAGCATGAAACCGGGACCGGTCGGCAGGATGTAGACGTTGCGCTGAGTAAGCGCGGTGCTGTCGCGCAAGGGCAGGCGCGATTGCCACCAGCGCTGAAATCGGCCTCGCACCCACACCACCGGGTTCCAGGGCGAGGCACCCGTGGAACCGGCAGGTGTGACAGCCCCCACGCTTGCCACTGCGTGTGCTGCGCTGCCCCCCGAGGGGGCCTTGGCGCCTAGGGGCGGCCTGGCGGCGCTCATCGGTAGTCCCCGCTCACGGCAGTGGCACAGCGGCCAGCATGGCGCGCACTTGCTCTACCGCGCCGCGCCCCGCATCGCCGACCGGAATCAGGCGGTGGGCAACGGTCTGCGGCAACACGGCCTGCACATCGTCAGGTGCTACATAGTCGCGCCCACTGAGCAGTGCCTGTGCCTTGGCCGCGCGCACCACGGCGATACCAGCACGTGGGCTCAGGCCCTGCAGAAACCATTTTCCAGAGCGGGTGGCGGCAATCAAATCCTGCACATAGTCCAGCAAGGGTTCCGCCGCATGCACCGCCAGCACCTGCTGTTGCAATTGCTGCAGTTCAGTCAGGGACAGCAGGCTGGGCAGGCGGTCAACGATCTCGCGGCGGTCGTGGCCGGCCAGCAGTTCGCGCTCGGCCAGGCGGTCGGGGTAGCCCAGGGATATACGCATCAAAAAGCGGTCCATCTGCGACTCGGGCAGCGCGTAAGTGCCCAACTGGTCCAGCGGGTTCTGCGTGGCGATGACGAAGAAGGGCAGCGGCAGCGGCCGGGTCTCTCCTTCAATCGTCACCTGCTTTTCTTCCATGGCCTCAAGAAGTGCGCTTTGCGTTTTGGGGCTGGCGCGGTTGATCTCGTCGGCCAGCAGCACTTGCGCAAAAATCGGGCCGGGATGGAAGACAAACGCCTCTTTGCCACGCTCGTAAATGGAGACGCCCGACAAGTCGCTGGGCATCAGATCCGAGGTGAACTGCACCCGCGAGAACTGCAAACCAAAGGTACGCGCCAGTGCATGCGCCAGCGTGGTTTTGCCCACCCCCGGTACGTCGTCGATCAGCAGGTGACCACCGGCCAGCAGGCAGGCCACGCAATCCTGTAGCTGCGCCGGTTTTCCCACAATCACCGTGTTAAGCTGGTCAAGCAAAGATTTGAGTTTTTGTTGTGCGTCCATATGGGAACCTTACCCGAAAATTTTGAGATGCGAGAGCTTTGGTGAACACGACCGGTTACTTTACCCATCCCGATTGCTGGAAACACGAAATGGGCGCTGGGCACCCTGAATGCCCTGATCGCCTGTCCGCCATTGAGGACCGCTTGCTGGTCAGCGGTGTGGGCGATGCGCTGGACCGGCGCGAGGCACCGCAGGCCGGCATTGCCGACCTGGAGCGGGCACACGGCCGGATGCATGTGGCCGCTTTGCGGGGCTTGACCGACAGCTTGCGCGAAGAAATCGCCGCGGGTGGCCCCAGCCATGCGCAGATTGACCCCGATACTTCCATGAATGTCCACACCTGGGATGCAGCCCTGCGG
Organism: Rhodoferax sp.; assembly: GCA_025351745.1. Lineage (GTDB taxonomy): Bacteria > Pseudomonadota > Gammaproteobacteria > Burkholderiales > Burkholderiaceae_C > Allorhodoferax. Next base: position 2,312 of record JANXVI010000083.1, on the reverse strand, counting down.
GCCGCCGGTGCGGCTCTGGCCGCCACCGATGCCGTCATGGCCGGTGAGATGGAAAACGCGTTTTGCGCCATTCGCCCGCCAGGCCACCATGCCTGCCGGGACCAGGCCATGGGTTTTTGTTTTTTGAACAACGTCGCCATTGCCGCGCGCTATGCGCTGGAGCGCCATGGCCTCAAACGGGTTGCCATTGTCGACTTTGACGTGCACCACGGCAACGGCACGGAGGACATTGTCGCCGGTGACCAGAGGGTGCTGATGGTCAGCTTTTTTCAGCATCCCTTTTACCCATCGGGCGGTGCCCGCTCGCATGCCAGCAATCTGGTCAACGTGCCGGTGCCGGCTTACACCAAGGGCCCGCAGGTGCGGGAACTGATCGAGTCTTCCTGGCTGCCGCGTCTGGAGGCGTACAAACCGGAGATGATTTTTATCAGCGCAGGCTTTGACGCCCACCGCTTGGACGACATGGGCCAAATGGGCCTGGTGGAGGCCGACTACACATGGATCACCCAGCGCATCAAAGCGGTGGCGCAACGCCATGCGCAAGGTCGCATCGTGTCCTGCCTGGAGGGTGGCTATAACCTGGACGCCCTGGCGCTGAGCGTAGAAGCCCATATCCGAGTACTGGCAGATCTGTGATGGCAAACACGCCCCAAACTTCTGTTCCCCAGCCGATCGACGACTTGGACGCCTGGCTGGCCGCATTCACCCGGACCACGGTGCTGGTGGAGCTCGGCGCGCTGGCAGTTTGCGTGGCCGTGGCCTGGGGACTGGTGGCGCTGATGCGCCGAGCGCTGGGAGCGTACGACGGCAAGTCCATCCTGTTTGGCAAACGCGCTGTCGATGGCGTGCTGTTTCCTTTGCTGCTGTTGTGTCTCAGTTCGATTGTGTTTGCAGTCTTGAATAATTTTGTGCGTGTGGCCGTGTTCAAGGTGGCAATACCGGTGCTCGTCGCCCTGCTTGTCATCCGTGTCGGGGTCAAGGTCTTGCAGGTTGCATTCCACGAGGCGCGCTGGGCCCGATCGCTGGAACACACCATTTCGTGGGTGGCCTGGGTGGCGATGGTGCTGTGGGTCAGTGGCCTGCTGCCAGTGGTGCTCAACGAGCTGGACCAGATCACGTGGAAGGTGGGCAGTGCCTCGCTGTCGATGCGTAACATCATCGAGGGCCTGCTGACGGCCGGTGCCGTGCTCATCCTTACGCTGTGGATATCTGCGGCGATTGAAACGCGCCTGCTGCGCGCAGCGACGGGCAGCGAGCTGTCGCTGCGCAAGGCGGTCAGCAATGCCACGCGGGCCCTGCTGATGTTTGTGGGCCTGATCGTCGCGCTGTCCGCTGTGGGTATCGACCTGACGGCCTTGTCGGTATTGGGCGGAGCCGTTGGCGTGGGCATAGGTTTTGGCCTGCAAAAACTGGCGGCCAATTACATCAGCGGATTTGTGATTTTGGCGGAGCGCAGCATGCGCATTGGTGACAGCGTGAAGGTCGACAACTTCGAAGGCGTCATCACCGCGATCAATGCCCGCTACACCGTGGTGCGCTCTCAGGGCGGGCGCGAGTCTATTGTGCCCAATGAAATGCTGATCACCAGCCGGGTGGAGAACCTGTCACTGGCAGACTCCCATTTGTACCAAACCACCGTGGTGTCGGTAGCCTATGACAGCGACGTGGAACAGGTCAGCGCATTGCTGATGCAAGCCGCAATGGCGCAGGAGCGGGTGCTGCGCGACCCGGGTCCCACCATCTACCTGTCCGCATTTGGCGCCGATGGGCTGGAGTTCACCGTCGGGTATTGGTTACGCGATATCCACAACGGCCAGATGGGTCTGCGCTCCGACATCAACCGCGCGGTTCTTGCGGCGCTGCGTGCGAACCATATCGAGATTCCATACCCGCAGCGCGTGATTCACCAACGGTAATTCAACGCGGACAAGAGGCGCAGCAAATTTGCCCGTTGTGTGGTTATAATAAAAAAAGCACGATCGTTCTATTTTTAACATTGTGCCCCGATGGTCGTCCAAGCGACGGTTAAAAGGAGCGGGGCGCAATAGAATCAAACGAGTTGACGTGTACGTCAAGTAGACAAACCAATTTGTAACCATCTGGAGCGACAGCATGAAAGTCCTGGTAAGCGTTAAACGCGTGGTCGATTACAACGTCAAGGTGCGGGTCAAGTCCGACGGCAGCGGTGTTGATATCGCCAACGTCAAGATGAGCATGAACCCCTTCGACGAAATTGCCATCGAAGAGGCCGTCCGCCTGAAGGAAAAAGGCATCGTCACCGAAGTCATCGCCGTGTCTTGCGGCGTGACCCA